>QUBZ01000013.1 GCA_014338005.1 Chloroflexota bacterium
TGGAAATCCGGGGACAGGCTGCCCTCGATTCACTCGCCAGATTGCGGATTGAACAGCATAATGGAGATATTGACTAACTTTTATATAGAGAAAAATGCCTTTATGGAAAAACGTTTCCCGGACATCCCCTCCCTGCTGTCAGCCTGTCTGGTTCACGACGAATATCCTGATACCGCCCCCTTGATCGCTTCATTGCGCCATGTCCGTGAGGTCGGCTATTTCACGCGCAGCGAATTCCTGAGCATGTGTAAATGGAAGGAACAACGGGAGCGTCGTCGGCAGGATTGGATAAGCAATACGGAGGACGAGGTGCAAATGCTTTCAGCGCGGGCGTTAGGCGCATCGGATGAAGCCCGTCGCATCCTTCACCTGTGTCGTTTACGTGGGGTGGGGATTCCGGTAGCATCGGCTTTTCTGACGCTGGTGAATCCCGAACATTATGGGGTGATTGATATACGGGTTTGGCAGCTTTTGGCTTTATACAATGAGGTGGATTACAACCCGAAGGGGCAAGGTTTACAGGTGCTGCACTGGCTGGATTATCTGGACAAAATCCGGTTGTGGGCGGGCGAACTAAAAGTCACTGTACGTACCATTGAACGCACCCTGTTCCAGCATCATCGAGATATTCAGACGGAGCGGCTTTATCCTTGAGGATAATATTGCTGACTTTAGCGGCGTTTTTTCGTCAGGTACTTGCGGGTGGCATCCAGAAATTCCGCCAGTTCATCTGGATTTTCACCGCCGTACCCTTCAATGACGAAATACAGGCATTGTCCGACGGTGTTCAGATACGGCGGGGCTGAAGTAGGCAGCAAAATCACATTTCGTCCTGAACCCCGGTAATCTTCATTCACGACCCATGCCAGATGTTCCAGCAGATACCAGCCAAATTTTCCCGAAGGCAGCGTAAACTTCACATACCAGGTTCCCGCTCGCCACTGGGAAGGGTTAGTGATGGTCTCATGTCCGCCGCAGCTGCCAACCGTCATCACCCCCGGATACCGATTGAGTGCCTGCACCAGTCTGACGATGTTGGCATCCAGTTCGTCATAGGGGATGCCTTTTTTGCCTGTGCCTTTGGCTGATGGCGTGGTTAGAGGCTGATCAAGCGCTAACGACAAATCATCTTCATCCATGCCCATAAGGTCTTCCTCTGGTTCCAAAAAAACAGCATCCGTTTCCCCTGCTTTGCGTTTTTGACGCGCTTCACGTTTCAATTCACGCTGACAGTCCTTGCAGATGTGTAAGGCATGACCCCGCCCACCAAACTTCTCATTGGCTCGGCGGCGACCACAAATGCGACAGTAATGTCCGACAGGTTTTTTCTTCCCCATCAACCCTGCTCATGCTGAATAACGTTCTGGACTTTGCTGTGTCTGGCGCAGTTCCTGTGAGAGATACTGAATCTCGCGCTGAAGCGCCGCAACGCGGTTCTTGCTTTCACGGCGCAGACGCTCATTCTCTGCTCGGAGCAGCAGGTTTTCTTTGTGTAGTTGCCCCAAATCCCCATCTGGCAGGTTGGCATCCAATAACCTATCAATAGGAAAGGTCTCGGTTGCCCGCTTTCTCTGCACAGGATGATTTGATTCAAGCAGTGCTGAACCACGCTCGGTCAGCCCCAAAGCCCGTGATTTGCCACGTGATTTCACCAGATAGCCCCAGGTAATCAGTCGCTCCAGATTATAGTTCACCACCGAAGTCGAGGTAATGCCCGTCTCTACGCTGATTTCGCGGATACTCGGCGCAAACCCGTGTTCAAGGGTATGCTGGTGAATGAATCGCAGAATGTGCTGCTGACGTTTACTCAACATGCTCGACAGTTCTCCACTCAATATAACAACTTCTAAACCATTATCGGGTCAAACCAAAATCAGGACAAGCGTTCTGGATTCAAATCCCATTGCAAACAGGTATGAAGCGGGTTTGAGTTTGAGGTACAAATGCAAATGGAATCGTTGAAAAACCAGTCAAGCCTGTCAAACCAGTCAAACCAATCAGGAATGCTGACTGGTTGACCGGTTTGACCACTTTGATCGGTTATTTCGCAGTTCCGTTTTCAATCGGTGGCACATCATAACGCTGCATCATATCCAGCACTTCCCGTCGTTCGATAGCATAGAGTTTGCCACCGACATGATGTTTGCGTCGTGACTGGTCAATCAATTGCAGCCGCTTCAGGATATGTCCGATCCATTGAGCATTACCCATCTCGTCAGCCGATTGCCCCAGCAGGCTGCGAATCTTCTCACGTAAATCCGTTCCCTTCACCCACACGATCTCATCCGCACTGCGCGTGAGCAGTTCCAACGCCTGCAAGACCGCTTCTTCGCGTTCACTGAGCGACTTACCTTCACTGATCTGTTCATCCCATTCGGCTGCGTTGGAAATCGCATCCAGCAGTCCGACCACGCCACCTTGCTCCTCAAAAAACGCCGCCAGCGCGACCAACGGCGACCATAATTCACCTGATCGGTTGTGGAGTTTGTGCAATTCAGGACGTTCGAAATAGTTGCGATACACGGCTTGAAACTGGGTCAATGCCAGCGTGTAAAGCTGGTGACGCAGAGGTGCGCCGTCGAAATCCGGTGGAAAGGATGGCATCTTGCGCGTGGTACGGCGCATCGGGATCGCAATACAGCGGCTGGCGAGGATATCTTCCAAACCCATAATCGCTGCCAGTATTTTGGGTGAATACACATCAAACGCCTGCGGTTTCAGATCATCGCCAGTGACACGGATCGCGGGTATTCCCTGTTTGTAGCCGCTGTTGAGTAACTGCCGGATCTGCTGCATTCCGGGGTCTTTGGGATTGTGGTAACGTTCGGCTTCATCAATCCCGACGGTACAACTGGTTTGGTGGATAAGTCGAAACATGCTCGGACCGGTTGGGTCGGAGGTGGTAATCATATTGAATGCCAGCGGTTGTAAGACGCGCATCACGGTGCTTTTGCCGCTGTTCTTGGGACCATTCAACGCCAGATAGGGATAAGCGGGAAACATGGTGTAGAAGTACGTCCCAATCGTCCACAGCGTCAGCAGACGGCTCTCGATGTCAGAGCGGAAATCGACGTAAGTTTTGAACAAATCGTGGATGGCTGCGAACACCGCGCCGGGCTGAATCGTTTCGCCATCCAGATAACGCCGAATGTCACTGTAGCGCCAGCGCATCAGGAACTCGGAACCATCAGGAATCACTTTCAGAGCCACTTCCTGATCGCTGATGGTGATAATCTGCTCATCGGACAGGCGGCGCAGTTCGCGGGTGCTGGTCACGAGATACGGTTGGGTATTCAGCTTGTTCCCTTTAGTACGCTCAATGACTGACACCGTGACCATTGCCACCTCGCGCCGGAAACCCAGCGCCGGGGACAAAATCGGGATGCTGTCGCTTAACACTTCGGGCATGTCTGCTCCTTCTGTCTTTTCCTGCTGCAATTGAGCGGCTTTATACATCTCCGCAAAGGTACGCCCCTTCACCCCAATCTTCGCCATCAGGCTCTTGAATTCTGCCAGCGCGAAGTCATCCAGTCCGCTGGCACAGGTGAACAATTCTCGGATAGCATCCTGTCGTTCCAAGCCTTCAAGATTGGCGACGTGATTGACTTCCACCGCCAACCAGTTATCCGCCTTGTTCAGCAGCATGAGCGCATCTTCAGTGGATGCCCCTCTTTGCAGCCATTCGTTGACATCTTTGACATCATCGGGCAGCGTGGGCAGGTAGGTTTCACCCTTCAATGTCAGGGCAAGGCTGCGACTTTTGGCGCGAGCATCCTCGGTGTTGTCCAGCGCCACGAACAGACGGGGATGCGCTTTCAGTCGCTTGAGCAGGTCATCCGCCGCCTGCATCCCACCGATGGCAACGGCTGCGATACCCCATTCGCCAAAGGTGATGGCATCCGCCTGACCCTCGACGATGACCACCTGTTCCGCCTGCGGACTGTAGAGATGATTGTAGTATGGCTGACGTTCTCCAATGATTTCGCGGAGTGGGTTGTAGTGCTTCTTGCCTTCGATGCTGCGTCCACTGAGGTACGTCAGCCGTCCTTGCTCCATATGGATGTAAACAATCATGTTGGGTGGGAACTTCTGAATCGCCGTCCGCCAGTTATCTGACAGATTCAAGTCCGCTAACAAGGGACGTTTATCCTGTGGCATAAACCCCAACCGTGTCGCTTTGATGGTATTCAACTGCCAACCACGCTTCTCCGTGACATAGGTGAGCGCGACAGGGGTATTCAACAGTGTTTCGTGCAACCGCTGTATAAGCTGCCTTTCTGCCCATGCCGCCGATTTTTTAAAATTGACATTCTCTTCCAGTGTGATGCCTACCCGCTGCGCCAGATAACGCACAACTTCCATAAACTGTGCTGCATCACGATTGTTCCATGCACCTAGCGACAGCACATGCCGCCCGACAAAATCAAACACGTCGCCATGTTCGCCGCGGGAATTCCAAAAATAAAAACCTGTATTGGGTACTACCACCAGGCTATCATGCTCTAAACCAATGAAACGTAAGCCTGATTTCTTCAACGCGAATTTCTCCGCGACCACTTCCTCAATTGGATTACGGGAGCGTATCTGCTCCAGATCAACTGTCATCTCTAAATCCTCCAGTCATAAGCAAAGCTGAATAAAGGTCGTGTTAGAAAAACACGACGAAAGCGCAAAATTCAGTTGCGGGAGATCGGAGGTTGTGATACATTGTGAGTGCCTAAGTCACAAATGTATCCCAGCCCGCCGCCCACCCGCCTCGCGTGAAGTGGGCTTTTTCGTTCTAGGGTGGGTCGCGTGTTCTCGTCGTCATCGGTTCAGTCCTCAAAATTGTTCACTCGTGTGAACAATTTCAATCACCTGTCAGGTATCGTTCAGCTTCGGTGAGCAGCTTTCGCATTGCCTGCAACCGGGCACGGGCAAGACTGGCATCGCCTTCCTGTCGCAGCATTGCCTGCGCTAAATCCTGAGCCGATGTGGTGTTACTGGCTTGAGTGATTTTCGCCAGCTTTACCGCTGAGGCTGGCAAATGTTCGACTTTATCATCCCGATCTGCGGCATCAAGCCCGTCGCCCGCGCAAAGTTCCTTAACCTGTTTGCTCGATAAGTTGAAGTCGATGATCTGGCGCACAATCTCCGTATGGTACTCAGGTGCCACGTTGGTCACGTAGCGAAGGCGTCCTTCTTCGATAGCATGACGATCCGCCAATTCCATCGCTTCATCAGATAAGCGCAGCAACCCTTTGATATAGCTGAACTGACCACGCTTAATACCACCCATCGCGCTGAGTACCGCTTCGGTGTACTCGCGTTTGCTACGCAAATCGAGTTCAAGTGCTTGGCGATAGAAGTCGTTTGTTACTGCATGAGATGGTATCTCGTACCCATGCACTGTTAGCACTAGAAGTGCCGCTTGCCGTGCCATCGCTATTGCTGATAAGCCGCTGCGGGCGGTGTTCTCTTTCGCCTGCCGAAACACTGAGGAGCGTTCTGTCGGAATGATGATGCAGGGGATCATGCCATCACCTTCGTAACCCGCGATGAAATCGCGCAGTAGCCATGTCGCCCAGTAGCGGCGTTCACCCGTTTCAATCCGAAACTGCTGCGTCACGCCCTGCGAGACATCCACCACTGTCAGGGGATTCACTTGCCCATCGTCGCGGATGGTGACGGCGAGGTTAACCAGATCGTGTAGGAGTTGTTCTTCGGGTGAGAGATGTACCGATTGGTCTTCATCACTCTCATCATCTGGATTAGGCAGCAACTCCAGCACATTGTTGAAAGGTCGCCCCCGTTGACGAGCGGCGACCTGTACCAGTTGAACGAGTTCTTTGAGCGCCTGAGTCGGCGTGAGCCGATTGTTGTGGAAAGCGAAATGAAGCTGCTCTGGCAATACCCGGCGCGGCTGTACCGGATCTGGACGCACCATTTCCAGCAGGAGGCGCTCTACACGGATGCTGTTATCCTCAAACTGCTGTGGGTTGCCCAGCAGCAGTTCTTCCGTGACGCTGCCAAGCAGATCATCAATCCGATGGGTCTGGTTTTTCGGTGGCATTACACACCGCCTTTGGCGATGCGCTGTACCAGTTTGCCCACAAACTGAGCGTAAGCCTTACTCGCGGATGCTTTCGGATCGTAGTTGAAGATGCTCTGGTGATTTTGATGGGCATAAGACACTGCCTCATTTGCTGGAACAACACCGAGCAGCAGCTTGCCCAAAACGCTGTGTGCCTTGAGTTCATCCAACAGGTGATTATGTCCCCGGATGCGAGTGTTCATCTTTGTGACCAGAATGCCACTGACACGCAGGTTCGGCTGCCGCCAGCCTTCACGAATGTCATTGATTTTGCCGATGACGCTCATCAAACCGACGGTCTCCAGATAACGCGGCTCAACTGGCACAATCGCATCCGTCGCGGCAATCAAGCCCATTTCAGTCATGAGCGAAAACGATGGGCACGTGTCAATCACGATGGCAGCATAGCGATTAAGGATACGGCTCAGTGGGTCAGCGAGGCGATAAGGCGCACCAGCAATACCCATCAATTCACGCTCTGCGCCTTCGAGCATGGGGGAGGCAGGTAAAACATGCAGGTCGGCATCCCACGTTGATTGCACAATGCAGTTCAGAAGGGTCTGTGCCGCATTCTGGCGATCTGCCATCAGGACGGTGTACAGACTATCATCCGTGCCGTATTCCTTCGTTCCTGTCGTGACGAGGGTGGCGTGTGCCTGACTATCGGTATCAATGAGCAGGACACGAGCATTTGGAGCGCCAGCGCGTCGCAGCATTCCTGCGATGCCGAGCGCAGTATTGGTGGCGGATGTCGATTTGCCGACACCCCCTTTGTGATTGGTAAAAACGAAAACGCGAGTCATTGCCATTTCCTCTCAACTCAACAAACTGGATAAAAATCGCTGTGCTGGCAAGGACTTCGCGGAAGCGTGTTAGACTTTCTGCGGGAGTCTTGCTGGCGAGAGCAGCGAGCCTTCAAGGTGGTTGGGGGAGGTTGAAGCTCCCCTCAATCACCGAACAGCTAAACCTGTGTCCGAGTTTGTGAAGCGCATGAGTTTTGCGCGTTGAGGAAATGTAATGTTGTTGATAAAATCGAGGGTATTCAGAGGTGTTGAATGTTCGAATTGGCTACAATTCTTCCAGCAGTGAAAAACCAGCCGTGTAAAAGCGGCTGGTTTTTTGTTTGAGGCAGAATGACGGGTTATACAAAAAATGTATCCGCCATCCAGCGAGCCGGGTTATTGAGGACATATTCTCGTATACGGTTCAGGTCGGCTTCGCTGCGAATGATATGATCGTGATAACGCCCCTGCCAGACGCGCCGTTCGGGTTCGCGGCTTGTTTCGCGTAACACCCGATTTATATGCACCGATCACCGTACCCACCGTAGGGACACGCTTCTGCGTGTCCGGTTTCCGCGTGTCCGGGACGGCGGACGCCAAGAATGGCGTCCCTACCAGGACCAAAATTATGTGTACATGGTTCGGCATGACGATGAACAAATCCGTTTCAACATACCCCGGCCAATAAACAGGAATTTGGCAGATTTCGTTGTGTGCAATCCGGCCTATGTCCGATAACATCATCACCCCATCGGCCACCGCGCCGAACAGGTGTGCCCGTTCATGGGTGCAGACGGTCACGAAATACGCGCCGGATTGTGAATAATCGTACCCCTGCAAACGGGGAGAACGCCGCTGCCGCAGCATATTCATGCCTTCCTCTCGGTTATGCCCACCGTAGGGACACGCTTCTGCGTGTCCGGTTTCCGCGTGTCCGGGATGGTGGACGCCCAAAATGGCGTCCGCCTATCAAGAGCGGGCGCAGCGGAAGCCGAAGCCGTTGTTCCAGTCCCCAGAATTGCCCCGGAGGCGATACAGGGTATCCAGGAGTTTTTTATTGAAATTGATCCACGAGCCGCCCCGCAGCACGCGCCGAACGTTCGTACTGCTGCCTGTGTCGCGTTCGCGCCCATCTTTGGCATCATAGGGATAACTTTCATACAGCGAACTCGTCCATTCCCATATGTTGCCGCTCATATCCAGCGCGCCCACCCACGAACGTCCGGCGGGAAGACTGCCCACAACCGCAGTTCCCTGGAAACTGCTGCGATTCCACACCACTTTGTTCCCGTCCCACTCATTTCCCCAGGGATAGACCAGGCCGTTCGGGCCACGCGCCGCGTATTCTCATTCGGCTTCGGTGGGCAGCCGCATTCCCCGCAGTTCACAGAAGTCACGAGCCTCAAACCAGGTGATGTTCTCCACCGGGCGGTTATCGCCGGTGAAAGCATTCGGGATGACTTTGCTGCCGCCCAACCGGGAAAACTGCCCCTGTGTCACTTCATACTTGTCTATCCAGAAGGGCGCGTCAAAGCACTGTTCGTGGACGGGTTTTTCGTTATCGTAATTATTGCTCCCCATCATAAAACAGCCCGCCGGCACCAGCACCATTGTTACACCATCAAAATCGCGTTCAACGGGCGTCCAGTCGGCGTTGCGGGTAACAGGCGTGAGGGCAGCAAGTTGTTCGGGTGACAGCGTGGGTACAGGCGTGTTCGTCGGGCGCGGCGTTGGTGTCGGCGGTACAGGCGTATTCGTCGGGTGCGGCGTTGGCGTGTCTGTCGGCGCATCGGTGGCGGTGGGATTACCTGCAATGATCGAGGCGGCAGTAGTCAGCGTTGGCGACGGTGTGCCGGGGAGAAGTGATTGGATGATGTTCGGTATGAGGATAGCTGCCGCAGCAACAATGAGCAGTAAGGCCGCAGCGACCAGCAGCACACGCGGCAGCCGCCGGGGAACGCTCTGGCGAATCATTCGGGCGAGGTCGGCGATAGACTGGTCTACAAACAGATTCCGCACATCGAGAATAGTGATGCCGTCCGATTGCAGCAGCGCATAAACGTGTTCGTCCGGGATGGGGTCAGGTGGAACATAGGCTTCCTGGAACACGGGAATCAGGATTTTATTCAGCGTATGCGCGTGTTTGATTTCCTCGCGCACCCAATCCGAATTCAGCGTAGTCGCGCCCAGCAGGCAGACAAACACATCACACTTGGCAATCGCGCGGCGCAGCCGGTCGGGGAACGGGCCGCCGCCGTCTATGCTGCGCGTATCCACAAAGGTTTCGATACCCTGGCGTCCCAGTTCTTTCGCCAGCAGGGTCGCCAGCGCCGCGCTGTCTTTTCGACGGTAGGAGATAAAAATGCGCGCCATGAGATTGGTTATTCTTTTGAGGCTTCGAGAAATATATCGCATTAGTATGACAGCAAACCTGTCATCCGGCAAGTAGGGACGCCCGACAGGCAGGGCAATCGCTCAAAAAGCATTCAGGTTAACCGACATGGCCGCGATAGCTTCCAGACCCCTCTAATCTCCGCCGAATTCGGGGGCGACTTTGCTGCCAGCGTGATGAAGCTCCCTCCCCGAATTCGGGGAGGGTCGGGGTGGGGTCAAAGGGCAAAAGTCTGCTTACTGAGACGAAGTATCTTCAAGCGACTACCCTGCCAGAAGGCCTGGCAGCAAAGCCATCTGCTCACTATACTTACACGGTTAAAAAGGCCAGCGTCGAGAAGGAACAGTTATGACCAGCAAGGAATACGACATGACTCCCCGTGCCGAAACGCCGGAGTCCAACGGCGGCGAGTCCGCCCCGCGCTCGAACTTCATCCGCGAGATCATTGACGAACATAACCGGAGCGGGCGCTTTGGCGGGCGCGTACATACCCGCTTCCCACCGGAGCCGAACGGCTACCTGCACATCGGCCACGCCAAGTCCATCTGCCTGAACTTCGGGCTGGCCCAGGACTACGGCGGCAAATGCAACCTGCGCTTTGACGACACCAACCCGATCAAAGAGGAGCAGGAATACATTGACTCGATCATCACCGATGTGCGCTGGCTGGGCTTCGACTGGCAGGATCGGCTGTTTTACGCTTCGGATTATTTTGGGCAGCTGTACGAATGGGCGGTCAAACTGGTCAAAGACGGCAAGGCCTACGTAGACCACCTGAGCGCCGACGAAATCCGCGAGTATCGCGGCACGCTCACCCAGCCGGGCAAGGAAAGCCCCTACCGTAACCGTTCGGTGGAAGAAAATCTCGACTTGTTCGAGCGCATGAAAAACGGCGAATTCCCGGACGGCACGTGCGTGCTGCGCGCCAAAATTGATATGGCGTCGCCTAACCTGAACCTGCGCGACCCGGTGCTGTACCGCATCCTGCACGCCGAACACCCGCGCACCGGCGACGCCTGGTGCATTTACCCGATGTACGATTGGGCGCACGGCCAGTCGGACTCCATCGAGGGTATCACCCATTCGATCTGCACGCTGGAGTTTGAAGATCACCGCCCACTGTACGACTGGTTCATTCAAAACCTGGGCATCTATGCCCCGCAGCAGATCGAGTTCGCGCGTTTGAACCTGACTTATACCGTCTTGAGCAAACGTAAGCTCATCCAATTGGTGCGGGAAGGGTACGTGCGCGGCTGGGACGACCCGCGTATGCCGACCATCTCCGGCATCCGGCGGCGCGGCTATACGCCGGAAGGCATCCGTCTGTTTGCCGATACTATTGGCGTCGCCAAAGCCAACAGCACGGTAGACCTGGCGCTGCTGGAATACTGCATCCGCCAGGATTTGAACAAACGCGCGCCGCGCAAAATGGCTGTCCTGCGCCCGCTGAAAGTGGTGCTGACCAACTACCCGGAAGGCCAGGTGGAAGAGCTGGAAGCCGTCAATAACCCGGAAGACCCGGACGCTGGCACGCGCAAAGTGCCATTTTCGCGCGTCCTGTACATTGAGCAGGATGATTTTATGGAAAACCCCGCGCCGAAGTATTACCGCCTTGCGCCGGGGCGCGAAGTGCGCCTGCGTTACGGCTACTTCATCAAGTGCGTGGATGTTATCAAGGACACGCAGGGGCAGATTGTGGAACTGCACTGCACGTATGACCCGGAGACGCGCGGCGGCACGGCCCCGGATGGCCGCAAGGTGAAGGCGACCATTCACTGGGTATCGGCGGCGCACGCCCAGGAAGCCGAGGTGCGGCTGTACGACAATCTGTTCACCGTGCCTGACCCCGGCGCGGACGAAACCCGCCCCTTCACCGATTTTATCAACCCCGACTCGCTGGAAGTGCTGACGACCTGCCGCATCGAGCCGAGCCTGGCCGGGGCAAAACCGGGCGAACGTTTCCAGTTCGAGCGCCTGGGTTATTTCGCCGCAGACCCGGACTCGACCGAAAGCCGGCTGGTGTTTAACCGCACCGTCACGCTCAAGGACGAGTGGGCGAAAATTCAAAAGCAGCAGGGGTAACACTTTTCTTCCTCGCGCCGGTATATCCGCCTCCAATCGGGGGCGGATTTTTCTTTTCTACAATTAGAGTTTCGTAATCAAACCTTAATCAAACGATATTATGACCCTCTGATAATTGGTGTCTTCGTCTAACTCCCATACAATCAAATATAGATTGTACTCTGGGGCAGAAACAACCATGTCAGACGCGGCAGCGACTCTCCTCATCGCAGTGATGCTGCTTTTTGTGGCGGCCATACTGGGCTTGATTGCCCTTGCTTCCATCCTCCGCCAGCGGCGTAACTATATGGCAGACCGCGCGCGGGCGGCCTTACAGCCTGCCCTCATCCCGGCAGCCGCCCCGCCGCCAATGCCTCGCCCCGCGCCCAAACTTTCCTCGCGCGTTTCTATGCCTTTGCCTGATTATCAGCGCCTGCCGCAGCAAAACGGCAGCCCCGACCAGGTGGTGATGGTCATCGAGCCGGTTGAAGGCCCGACCCGCGATCAGGTGAACGTCCAGAAGTTGATTGATTTCCTCAAGCAGGAAACCGTTAAATCGAACGCCTCTCCCAAAGTCAGTTAAGGCAGAAGTTCTGAGTTTTGAGTTAAGGGCTGAATCCGCAGCGGCGTTCAGCCTGGCTTTGTGTCGGTGGGGCGGTTTTTTCCCCCTCCGGTTTGGGCTATTACGATTCGCGGCGCTGGCTATAATGGAAAGGGGAGGTATAATGAATAACAGTCCGTTTAATCGAAATAACCTGTCGAAAGCCAGCGCGGCGGGGGGCGCCCTGGCGGCGGTGGGCATTATTTTATTTCTGATTCTGTGGGGCGTATTGGGGCAGTTAGGCGCAGAGCCGTTCGCCCGGCTGCTGATCGCGCTCTGCGTGCCGCCCGCCGTGATTGCGGGCATTCTGGGCGCTTATATTTTGCTGGTAAAACCGTCGGATAAAAACGATGGTTAGCCGTTTTTCTCGAATCGAAAGATGATCGCCACCGGCCATCCGGCCGGCGCTGATGGGTGATCGGCGCGCGGCTCAAGCACGTCGGCCACATGCAGGCCGACCAATCGCGCCGCCTGATGGTAATCGCTGTACAGGTGCGTGTGATGTTCGACGGCATAAGTCTGGCCGTTTGGTGTGGTGAAAGTGCGCCGCCCGCCGTTAAGCGCCAGCAGCGGGTGGAAGTCGCTGACCAGGGCGCAGCCGCCCGGTTTTAACACGCGGCTGATTTCGTACAGCGGTGGCGCGAGCCGGGGCAGATGTCCCAGCGCCAGCCCGCAAAACACGACATCCACCGAACTGCTGGCGAGTGGAATAGCCCCGGCGTCGGCGAGTACCAGCCGCCGCCTTTGGCTGCGTTTTAACATGGCGGCGCTGTTGTCCATGCCGATGATGACCGACGCGCCGCGTTCGGCGGCCAGGCGGCTGTAACGTCCCGTCCCGCAGGCCAGGTCAAGCGCCAGTTTGCCCTGCATATCCGGCAGCAAATCGAGCATGGCCTGCTGTTCGGCCTGCATCAGCGGGTTGTGGGCATGAGGGGGATAACTGGCTGCCCACCGTTTGTAGGCTTCCAGACTGTTCAAGGTGGGTGGAACGGGTCGAAAACGCTTTAAAATTCGTCCGAGCATAAAAGAGCCTAAGCAGAGTCCTCGCGCGAGTTCAAAAACAGCGCGTCTTCTTCATCCATCACCGTCCCCATAATAATGTAATCGGCCCAGATGAAAAAGGCGCGGTCATCACTGTTATAGGTAAGCTGCGCCCGCCAGGGCATCCGCAGCCAGGCGTAGGCGATACGCCGCCGTTCGTAACGGGTGGTGCGGTCACGCAGTTGATGATACCAGCGCGGCAGCTTAAACAGCCGGTAGTACCAGGGCGCGGCGCGTTCGGGATGTTGAAAAATGAGAAGAGTCGTCAGAATCAGCAGGAACCCCAGTACGATCAGCGGAAAACTGAGATTTGCTAGGATGGACGCCCACGCGCCCAGCGCCATCGCCAGGATGCCGGCCCAGAACAAAAGCCCCGTCAGCGGCATATAGATGGGTTCCGGGTCGCCGTACTGCTCGAAGGTTCGGATGACCGGGCTTTTCAACCAGCCAATTACGATCAGCGTGCTGCGCGCCAGAAAAAAGACGCTGACGAGGACAACCGGGATCACAAACATGATTTTATGACATCCGCAGCAGGGCGCGCGGCCCTTTGTACAGGGGGCAGACGCAGCGTTCGCATTCTGGGCGCTGGCCGCCGCGATACGCCTGCCGGAGCGCCAGCGCCTCCGGGCCGTTGAGCGTTTCGAGCAGGGGCGCGCCTTCTGCTTCGATTTTTCCAACTTCGGGCAAAAAATAACATGGGCGCAGCGTGCCGTCCACTTCAACGACGGCGCTGATGTGCGGCGCGTTGCAGCGCGATTGTGGAAAGTCTGCCGCGCCGTTGAGGGCGGCGAAATAATCCGCCAGCCGCCGCAGTTTGGCCGGCGATTCGGCGATCAGGCCGGAAGCAAAATCACCGGCAAAACGCGCGGTCATGTCCTCAATAACCTGCCTGAATTCGATCACCTCATCCGGCATCAGGGCGGCGGCTGCCGGGCCGTGTTCCGGCGGGCTGTCCGGCCCCAGGGTTGCGATCGCAGAAACCGGCACTTCGGCGGAAGGCGCAAAACGCGGCCCGAAGGCATGAATGCTGCTCACATCAACAGCCAGAAAACTGATGCGATTAACGCCCGCAGCCCGCGCCACTTCGATGATCTGTGGGATTTCATGGTAGTTGGCGCGCTGTACGGTTGTCCGCGTGATGACCGGCACGCCGCTGGCGCGGACGGCGCGAATGCCTTCCAGCACCAGGTCAAAAGCATCCACGCCGCGAATGGCGGCATACGTTTCTGCCGTGCCGCCGTCCAGGCTCACGATGACCTCATCCACGTTGGCGATCACCGCCTCGGCCTGCTTCCGCAGCAGCAGCCCGTTGGTCAGCAGCATGACGGCTGCGCCTTCGTCGCGGAAGCGGCGGGCAATTTCCGGCCAGTGGGGATGCTGCATGGCTTCGCCGCCGCTGAGCAGCACCCGGCGCGTTTGCAGGTTTTGAAGTGACCCGGCCAGCGCCTCGACCAGTTCCTGGCGCATGTTGCGGCGTGGACTGCGCCAGATGTCGCAGGTAACACACCGGCTGTTGCAGCCGTCGGTCAAATACAAAACTAGTAGGGGCAGCGCGTGCAGGCGGCTGCCGATGAGGTTGAGCAGGCTTTTTGTTCCCATGATCGTCTTGTGTCCGAAGCTGCCAAATATAAACCCACCACAAGCCTATCGCCCATTATAATCTATGCTACAATCCTTACTGTACTTTTAGATGAGTTTTGCATCTCAATTGACCAGAATGCCAACCCTAGACCTGGAAAAACCCGAACAAGGGCCGCGCGTGGCCTTTCTGGAAAAAGCGGACTCGGACGTGATTGCCGAGACACTGGTCGCTTTCGCCAATACCGAAGGAGGAACCATCATCTTCGGTTTAAAAGAAGATGGCGAGCCGGCCTCTAAAAAGATCGAGGCGCAGGCGTTGGAAAAGGCGCTTAAAGCGGCGGATACAGCCTGCAACCCGCCGGTCGTCGTCGGCACATGGGAGCAGATCGAAAGTGAAAAAGGGACGCTGTTCACCCTGCGCGTACCGCGCAGCATCGAGCTGCACGCCCTGTCCGATGGGCGCGTGTTGATCCGCAGCGGCGTAAAAAATCGCCCGCTGGGCGGCCAGGAAATCCTCAAACTGGCGAGCGCCAAAAGCACCGGGGATTACGAACTGGAAGTTGTTCCCGGCGCGACGATGGATGATTTCAGCAACAAGATCATCACCGAGTACCTGACCAAACGTGCCGAACGTACCAAGCGCCCCTACAACGGCAAAATCGCCGACCTGATGAAAGAAATCGGGGCAGTCAACGACGAGGGTAAAGCGACCGTCAGCGGCATTCTGCTGTTCGCGGAATATCCGCAGCACTGGCTGCCGCAGAGCAGCGTCGTTTTCGCCAAGTTCGTCGGCAAAACGCCGCGCGGCGAAAATGGCCTGGCCGGTTATACCCGCCGCGAGGAGCTGACCGGCCCGCTGCCGCGCCTGATCGAAAATTCCTGGAATCTGATCTGGAGCGAGATGGCGGTGAGCGCGGTCGTTAAGGGGCTGGAGCGCGAGGAAACCTACGAATATCCGCAGTTTGCCGTCCGCGAGGCGATTGTGAACGCCATCTGCCACCGGGATTACCGGCTGAAAGGGCGGCGCATCGAAATCCGCATGTATTCCGACCGGCTGGAAGTGATTTCGCCAGGGGGACTGCCGGGGTTCATCACGGTGGAAAACATCGTGGATGAACACTTCAGCCGCAACCCGCGCATCGTCAACGGCCTGTTCCAATGGGGATATATCGAAGAATTGGGGCTGGGTATTGACCGCATGATGGAAGTGATGCAGCAGGCCGGCCACAAGCCGCCCTACTTCGACGCGCGTCCGTACAGTTTCGCCGTGACGCTGTATAACGAGCGCGAGCGGCAGAAACCCCCGGAATGGGCGCGCAACACGAACCACCGGCAGGCGCGGGCTTTGCAATACATCCGCGAGCATGGTTCAATCACCAACCGCGAGTACCGCTCCTTGTGCCAGGGTGTGTCGGCGGAGACGCTGCGCCTCGATCTGGCTGATATGGTAGAGCAAGGAATCTTGCTTAAAGTAGGGTCTAAGAAAGGCACGTACTATATTTTGAAATAGCCGTGCAAGCAGAAAAAGCGATGTACTTTTTACATTTTGCTTTGAGCCAGGAACGATCATGACTTCACTTCTCAGCGCGGTCACGGCTGCCAGCGTCGTGCTGCACGCGCTTATTCTAGTTTACGTGCTGGCCCGCCGGAAGTTGGTGCGAACCGGCTATCTGTGGCTGTCGCTGACGGTGCTTTTTTCGCTGCTGTCGGCGGCGGCATTTTTTCTGCCGCAGGAGGCGTTAATCGCGGGGCGGTTCGGGCGCAGCGCGGCGATCATGTTTGCTCTGGCCGCGATGGTGATTGCTTTCGGCGCGCTGGTTATCACCGATATGCGCCGCCAGTCGCCGGAACGCTGGCGGCGGCTGTGGCTGGCGCTGGGCGTTTTATGGTTTGCGGGGCTGGTCGTGACCGGCTTTCTGAGCGAGACGATCAGCATTGCCCAGGGGGAATGGCTGGTGCAGGCGTTTGCCACACGCAACCCTTTCAGCCTGTTTGCCCTGGCCGGGCTGGTGGTTATGAGCGCGGCGCTGCTGGCGGTGGCGTTTTATTCCTTCTATATCGCCCTGCTGCCGGAAGTTGCCAACCGGTCGCTGTTCTGGATTATCACCATCGCCGTTATCCTGATCGGCGTCGTGCTGGCGATCAGCGGCAGCACCACGCTTACGCTGCTGGGACGGGTGATACTGCTGGTGGGCGTGCTGGGCGCGCTGTATGCCCAGGTGTCACACCGCGTTTTTGACATCCGCAGCAGCCTGAGCCTGGGGATGCGGACGGCGCTGCTGGTAACACTGACGGCGCTGATCGTTTTTGGGGTGTTACAGGTCGTCAGCCGCGCGCCGGTTCAGCAGGATGCAGAAGGTAATCTGCTGCTGGCGCTGCTGGCGCTGGCGGTCGCCATTGTGTATGTGCCGGTGCGGCAGATAGCGGACATCCTGGTTCAGCCGCTGCTGCGTGGTTCGTCCATCAGCCCGACCGTCGCTGCCCGTAAATACAGTCAGAAAGTTTCCGGCGCGGTGGAACTGGATCAGCTGGTCAAAATGGCGACCGAAACCCTGAACGAGTCGCTGCGCGTCCGCCGCTCTGGGTTGATGCTGGTGAACGATACCGGCGGCGAGGATGGAAAGATTGAACTCATCATCATCGTGGGCGGGGCATTTAATGAAACGACCAGAGGTTATATCGCTAAAAACGGCTCGGTCTACCGCCAACTGGCCGTCGAGCAGTCCCCGCTGTCCCAATTCGATCTGGAATTCAGCCCTCAACACGCCAACCTGGACGCGCAGGAACGGCAGTTTTTCGCTAACCTGCAAATGAGCGCCTTCGCCCCGATCATCGTCGAAAATACGCTTATCGGCATTCTGGCCTGCGGGCCGAAGCTGAACGATGCGCCGTTTTATGCCCGCGATCTGGAACTGCTGGCGACGATGGCAAACCAGACCGGCGTCGCGCTGCGAAATGCCCGCCTGGTGGCCGATCTGCGCCACCTTAACCGCAGTATGCAGTCGCTCAATCGCGGGTTAGAGGAGGCCAACGAGCAGCTTGAAAGACTGGATTCGGTCAAAACCGAGTTTGTGACCATCGCCAGCCATGAGCTGCGTACGCCGCTGGCGCAGATTCGCGGTTATACAGACATCGTGGATGCGCTGAACCAACAGGGGATGCTCAACCAGGACCAGACCAGCGGCCTGGTTTCTAACCTGCGGAAAGCCGCCGAGCGGATGGAAGAACTCATCACGGCCATGCTGGATGTCAGCCAGCTCGATGTCAACGCGATGGATTTGCGCTTCACCCAGACGACACCGGAAGCGGTTGTCCGCATGGCGATCGAGCCGCTGACGGATGTCATCAAACAGCGCAAGCTGACGCTTTCCGCGCGCGGCCTGCGCGGCCTGCCCGCTATCGAGGCCGATCTTCAACGGCTGGTGCAGGCGTTTCGTAACGTGGTCGTCAATGCCATCAAATTCACACCCGACGGCGGGCGGATTGACATCAATGCCAGCTTGCAGCCCGCCGAAAAACCCGGCGATGTTGACCATATTCTGATCGCTATATCGGATACCGGGGTGGGTGTCGCCAGGGAAAACCTGGAACTGATTTTCCAGAAGTTCTACCGCGCTTACGACCCCGGCCTGCACTCCACCGGCGCGTATAAATTCATGGGCGCGGGGCCGGGCCTGGGGCTGACGATTGCAAAGGGCGTCATCGAAGGGCATGGCGGCAGAATCTGGGTGGAAAGCCCCGGCCACAACCTGCAAACCTGCCCCGGCTCCACTTTTTATATCCTGCTGCCCATTCAACCGCCGGAACACGCCCGGCGCGTGCTGCCCTTCGATGGCGAGGCGGAGAAAACATCGGCCTGAGCGAGTAGAAAGGCGGATAGATGCCGGAAAAAAAGAAAAAACGCGATTTGATCGCTGCTTTTGAGTCTATCGAACGTTTCCACCGGCGGCGGTCGGAACTGGTGATTCACGCCGTTCTGTCGCTGACTTTCCAGGCGGCCATGTGGTTGAACTGGTATTCATCTTATGGGGCTGTTGGCCGGGGTTTTGAAGGCACGTTTTTCACCGACCGGCTCAGCATCACGCTGGCGCTGGTGCTGGCACTGGTCGGGCATCTGGCGCTGGTGTACCTGATGGAGTCCAGAGATTGGCTGGTGGTGCAGGCGCTCCGGCGGCATCAGCAAGACCTGGCCGATTATGAAGCCGATGATGAGCCGGAGGCCGGCGCAGCGGATGACGAAACCGGCAGCCTGTGGATCGAGGATGAAAAGATGGATGCGGGTAGAAACCGCTAAGCACATGAACCAGCTTAATCTGCATACTGGCAGTGGGCTTAAGCTCACTGTCGGAGGCAGGCATTCTCATCTGGTTGATGTATTAGGCGCTTGTTTTCAGCCGGTGTGATAATAACCAATGAGCGCTTCTATGCCGGTCAGCCGTTTGAGCATAGCCTGGAAGGCTGCCGGGCTGCCGCTGGTGAAATACTCGTTCGGCGCGGGTGTTGGCGTTAAACCATTCGGCCAGACACGGGCGACCTGCCGCGCGACCGCCGGGGCGGGGTCTACCAGTTCCACGCCCGGCCCGGCAATATCCTGAATCGTTTCGCTCAAAAATGGGAAATGGGTGCAGGCCAGCACGATCTGGTCCGCGCCCGCCTCGACCAGCGGCTCGATGTAACGCCGGATGATGTCCCGATTTTCCGGCGTGTTCGCGCTGCCGGACTCGGCAATCATCACCAGTTCCGGCGCGATCTGCGTCAGCACGCGCGCGCGCCCGGCGTGGCGCTCCAGCGTGTGCTGGTAAAGCGCGCCGTTCGCCGTCGTGCGGGTGGTCAACACGCCGATGACGCCGGTTCGCGTAGCCGCCGCTGCCGGTTTAACCGCCGGCTCCATGCCGACGAATGGCACGTTCGGATACTTCTCCCGCAGGTTGTACAGGCTGGCGGCGCTGGCCGCATTACAGGCCAGCACGATCACCGCCGCGCCGCGTTCCAGCAGAAAGCGCGTGATGGCCGTCACGTATGCGCGCGTCTCCGCTGCCGGGCGCGGGCCGTAGGGCAGGTGGGCCTGATCGGCGAAATATAGCGTAGGGTGGTTGGGCAAAAGGTGGTGAATCTGCCGCAGCACCGACAGCCCACCGATGCCGGAATCGAGGACGCCGATATATGAGGTGCTGGCCGTCATCGGGATGGCTCGCTCACAAAACCCTGAATAAAACGCCCCCCGTCTCGAACGACGCGGACAGGGGAGCGAGAAGCCGCGAAAAGCGTGTTAAGGGGCGTGAGTTCCATTTGCCGCCTGAACAAAAGCGCGAAATAACCGGCGCATGGGTTCATGCTCGCGGAACAGGTCTTCAGGATGCCACTGCACGCTGAGGACGAAGGTTTTATCCGGCAGTTCTGTGCCTTCCAGCACGCCGTCAGGGGCATAAGCCGTCACCTGGAGCGGCGGGGCAGGCCGTTCGACCGACTGGTGATGCACGCTGTTCACCGGCAGGTGGGTCGTTCCCAGGATGGCCGCTAACCGGCTGGCGGGGTCAACTTCAACCGTGTGCGCCAGGGCATGACGCGGCAGGCAGTCATGGTTGATGGTCGTCTGCACCTGGGATGGAACATCCTGAATCAACGTGCCGCCGAGGGCGACGTTCAGCAGTTGGTGTCCCCGGCAAATAGCAAAGGTGGGCAGGTCGTCCTCAACTGCCCAGCGAGCAAGCTGTAATTCGGCTTGATCGCGGTCTGCGTCCACCTTGCCGGTAGCCGGGTGGCGCTCCGCCCCGTAAACTGCCGGATTGATGTCCTCACCGCCGGAAAGCAGCAGGCCGTCCAGCCGTTCGTAAATCTGCCGCCGGATTTCGGCATCCACGCTCAACGGAATCAGCACCGGCAGGCCGCCTGCATCGGCGACGGCCTGGATACAGCCCAGATAACCCCGGTTAAAGTGCCAGCCGGTGGCGGGCGAAACATAGTTTGAAGTTGTAATACCGATGAGCGGCCCCAAAGCCTAGCGCCTTTTCTCCTTCAGGCGGGCGGCTTTACCGCGCAGGTCACGCAGGTAATAAAGCTGGGCGCGGCGCACTTTGGCGCGGCGTAAAATTTCGATTTTTTCGACGCGCGGGCTTTTGAGCAGGAATGTGCGCTCCACGCCGATGCCATGACTGGCGATGCGGCGCACGGTGAAGTTTTTCTCGTTGCCGCCGCCGCGCAGCCGGATAACCACGCCCTGGAAAACCTGGATACGCTCCCGGTCGCCCTCGACGATGCGGACATGAACTTTTACCGTATCACCGGCCTGGATTTCGGGATGGTCGCGGTCTGGCGCGACCAGGGATGCCATAAGTTCATTCACGATAGTCTGCCCTTCCGAACAAAATACGCCCGCAGGCGTATCCGCTTATTCGTCCATAAACCGGAATTATAACATCCTACAGGGCGCGAAAAAAGGCCGTAGTTTGCCGCTAAAGCCCCAGCCGCCGCGCCACCCACAGCAGCGCGATCAGGCTTTTGCCATCGCTGATGCTGCCGCGTTCGATCAGCGCCAGCGCCTCGGCCAGCGGGATGCGCTCTAGCTCGATGAACTCATCCTCATCGCCATCCAGCCGCGCTTCGCTCAGGCCGGTCGCCAGGTACAGGTGAATGTATTCGGTGGTGTAACCGGGGGTGGGATAAAAACCACCCAGCCGCTCCAGGTGGGCGGGGCGGTAGCCCGTTTCCTCCCGGAGTTCACGCTCGGCGCAGGTTTCCGGCGTTTCGTCCGGCTCCAAAAGCCCGGCGGGGATTTCCAGCATGGCCTGGTTCGCGCCGATGCGGTACTGCCGCACCAGCAGCACGTTCTGGCGATCATCCAGCGCCACCAGCGCCACCGCGCCCTGATGCTGGATGACCTCGCGCTGCATAATCTGACCGCCGGGGGTGCGAACGCGGTGAACGTCCAGCTTAACGACGCGCCCCTCATAAATATGCTCGGTATCGAGAATGGTTTCCTGCATAACGCGGCTCCCTGTTAAAAAGCAGAGGCGGGTCATCACAACCCGCCCCATCAGGCACCAGGTTCACAGCCTGGCTTAACCCGGTGGAATCACCAACTGCTGGTTAATCAGAATCAGGTTGATATTTGAGATGCCGTTAGCTGCCGCGATGGACATCACCGGGACGCCGCAGCGCAGCGAAATTTTAAACAGCGTGTCGCCCTGCTGGACGGTGTATGGGGAACTGCACAGACCGGTGCCGGGCGTTCCGCCATCCGTCGGCGGTATCGTGCCGCCCGTTCCGCAGCCGGGGATGGTAATCTGCTGGCCGACGACGATCAGATTCATATTGGGAAGCTGGTTATAGCGAGCGAGTTCGTACACATCCACGCCATAACGCAGGGAGATGCGGAACAGGTTTTCCCCGGCCTGTACCGTATGCATGCAGTCCGTACCCACAACCGGCTGGTCGGTGAAGGGTGTTGGCGTGGGGGTGGGTGTTTCGGTCGGGAAGCCAAAGCCGGAGCCGATAGCGGTTGCGGTCAGGTTAAATGCCTCGGTTGCGGTCGCATTAGCGATGATGGCGGTGGCCGTCAGGAATACCGGGTCAATTTCTTCTTCCAGCGGCTGCTGCTCTTGGAACAGACTCTCCGCCGGGTCAATAGTCGGCAGTTGGGCTATATCCAGGCCGCCCTGCCCCAAAATATCGTCGGTGGGCAGGGGTGGGAACAGCAGGTCGGTGGTGGGAACCGCCGCGAAGGTGTCCTGGGTCGGGAAAAACGGTTCCGGCGTGGCGAGGTCAAGGGGGGATTCGGTCGGGAACACTTCAACCGGCGTTTCGGTCGGAAGGATTGGTTCGGATGTTGGCGGCAGGGTATTGGTCGGCGGGATGAACTCACCCATTTCAATTGGGGACAGTGGTTGAGGCTCGACGCCGCTCTGCTGGTAACATCCGGCAGCCGCAAGCACCACCAAGAAAGAACCGATCAGCCAGTGCCAACGGTGTTGTGATTTCAGCATGTTCCCCGGCCTCCCCGCCAGCATAAAATGAGCGTTTCTGTCAGTCTACCATTTGCGCTCATTCTTCACAAGCGGAATCGTTACAGAACCGGCAGCATAACTGTGACCTTTGTGTACTGGTCGGGGACGCTTTCGATGCTGGTTTCGCCGCCGTATAACTCGGACAGCCGGCGCGTGATAATCAACCCCAGTCCCAGCCCCTGCTGTTCAAACCACTTACGCTCAAACTGCATATAAGCGCCGATGGCGCTGATCTGCTTGGGGGTCATGCCTCGGCCATGATCGAGGACCTGGATGCAGTACTGGTTGTGACTATTTAACTCGGTGGACACCAGCACCGATGTCCCCCAGCGGGAGAACTTAAACGCATTGTCTACCAGTTCCTCGACGATTTTTTTCAAATGATCCGGCAGGACAGGAAGCGTAACATCGGCTTCGATTTTCAACGACAGGTCATCTTCGCGGTGGAAATCCTGGGCTTTTTGCAGCGCGGTATCCTGCACGATCAGGCCGGGGTCGCTGGTTGTATAGGTGTGGAGGATTTCTTTCCATTCGGGGTTGGTGGTCATGGCTTCCAGTTGGGCATAAGCCAGGTAGTTTTCGGTCAGCCGGTACAGGCGCGACCCGGCGGCGCTGATATACTGTGCCATTTCGGCGATCTGTTCGGCCTCACGGGTATCGCAGTCGCTGGCGATGATGTCGGAAAAACCCAGGATGCTGGTAAGCGGTGTGCGGATTTCGTGCGGCAGCGCCAGGATGATGTTCTCGCGCAGGTCTTCCAGGCGTTTATCCGACAGGTTTTTCAGCGCATCGCGTTTTTGAAGCTGGGTGCGAACCGCCGCAATCAATTCCGAAGCGGAGAAGGGTTTGGTGAGGTAGTCGTAAGCCCCCATTTCCATGCCTTTACGCATGTCGCTTTTATCGGCTTTGGCCGTCAAAAAGATGAACGGCGTGGTTGTGATGCCGGGGTCTTTTTTGAGTTCCGCCAGCACCCCGTAGCCGTCCAATCCGGGCATGAGAATATCGCAAATGATGAGGTCGGGTACGAATTCGCGGGCGCTTTCTACACCTTTAAGGCCATCTTCCGCGCCGCGCACGTTAAAACCCTCGTAACTGAGCATCTCGATAATATCTTTTCGCAGCGACAGGGTATCTTCAATGACCAGGATTTTTGACATAACCGTTTACCTTCCAAAGCGTGTGTGGCGGAACAATTTTATTGTACTACCGGAGAGACAAAAGTTAACAAAAAGTTTTGTGAACAATTCTTGCATTAACGTGGGTCAGGACGATCAAAAGGCGCGGCAGTCGGTCGTCGCGTACCTTCCGCCGGTGCGCGACGACCACAGCTATCTTATAACACCGACGCCGTTTGCGGAATCGGCGGCCAGTTTTGGAACCGCTGAACGAAACGGCGCGGTCAGCTTGAAAGCTGGCTGATTATCACCAGTACGATCAGGGCTACCGGCAGCGACAGCACAACCGTGACAACCGTATGGATCAGCCGCCGCTGCGGCACCTGAATCCAGACTAGGATTACCGAAACGATTAGCGCAAAGATAAAATACAGGAAAATCAGCGTGAAGGCCGCGCCGATGCCGCAGGCAAGCCCCGCGCCGATGGCCCCTCCAATTCCGCTGCCGGGGGCGGGCGGCGGGCAGCTAAACCCTACCGCCGTCAGGATGCTGTCCAGGACATCGTAGGGCAGAAGCACCAGCAGTGCCACGCCGATAAACGCCGCCAGCAGGGTGCTTATAATGATCGCTCGCCAGTTCATCGTCCACCCACCTCACTAGTATTCCTCATCCCAACAGATACGATTCATCTTGACTCGACGGTGATGGTATTGGCCGCGAAAGCAGGATACAAAACCGCTCTCAGGTATTCTAACATTGATTCTTACAACAGCGCCAATCACCACAACCAGAGGGGGGATGTTTCAGGCCAGAACCGGCGGTCAGGGTCAGTTCAGCGGCAGCCCTGCCGCCATCAGCGCGAGGATGAGGATGCCGGCCAGGATGCGGTAAACCCCGAACAGATTAAAGTTGTTGCGAGAGACGTAACGCAGCAGCCAACCCATCGCCGCCCAGGAAACCACCGCCGAAACTACCGCCCCAACCAGCAAATAGCCCATGTCATCCGGCGAGAGCTTATCCAGGCTGGTTAGCAGGTCGAAGATGGTGGCTGCGCCGAGGATGGGAATGGTGAGATAAAAGGAAAACTGGGTGGCAGTGCGGCGGTCGAGGCCGGCCACCCGCCCGCCGATGATTGAAGCGCCGGAGCGCGACACGCCTGGAATCAGCGCGACCATCTGCGCTGCTCCGACGATCACCGCCTGGCGCAGGTTGACGGCGGTGACTTCGGTCGTGCGAACAGGGATAGGGCGGCGTTCGACGATCAGGAAGATAATACCGCCGACGATCAGCGAAACGGCCACCACCGCCGGCGTGTACAGCACTGTTTTAATCCAGTCTTTGAACAAAAAGCCAATCACCCCCGCCGGGATGACGGCGACGAGGATACCCAGCCAGAAGCGCCGAACGCCGGCGTCGTGGGGGACGCTACGGATTTGATGAAGCAGTTCGGCGCGGTAGAAAACCAGCACCGCGACGACCGAACCGACCTGGATGAAAATTTCAAATGTGCCTTCCATCTGCCGGCCAAAGTCCAGCAGCGCGGCGGCGACGATTAAATGGCCGGTGGACGAAATCGGCAGGTATTCTGTGACGCCCTGCACGATACCCAGGATAATCACTTTCAACCATTCTAGCATGCTGTGTTTTCCTTAATGGATTAGCGGAAAAAAGAAATCGCCCGGTAAACAGGTGGTTTTAGCCCGCATTCGATGGGTTGAAACTCGCTGTTTCTCCGGCAGTCCGGCGGCGGGTTATCATAGCCCTCTGTTAACGGCACTGTCAACCGCCGGTTGTACGATTGTACAGGCCGCCGCCCCGCTCGCCTTATGGTATCATCGGTGTGCGGGGGGACGTTCCCCACCCCGGTTGTATCTTTGTTTGCGTGTCGAAGCGAGGTATTTGCGTGACCGCCTATTTTCAACTTTTGCGAAGAAACCCGGATTTCGCCCGCCTGTGGATCGCCCAGGTTATCAGCCTGCTGGGGGATTGGTTTAACGTCATTGCCCTCTCGGCGCTGGTTTCGGAATACAGCGGCGGCTCCGGTATGGCGATCAGCGGTTTGCTGATCGCGCGGTTTCTGCCGCCGCTGGTCGTCAGCCCGCTGGCAGGCGTGCTGATTGATCGCTTCGACCGCAAGCGGCTGCTCATCCTCAGCGATGTGCTGCGGGCGATTATCATCCTGCTGCTGCTGTTCGCCACCGGCCCGGATATGTTGTGGCTGATCTATCTGCTCACCGTCATCCAGTTCTGCCTGTCGGCGCTGTTCGAGCCGGGGCGTTCGGCCATCATGCCCAGCCTGGTGCAGCCGGATGATTTGCTTAAAGCCAATACGCTGGGCAACGTTACCTGGTCGGTGATGCTGGCCTTCGGCGCGATGGCCGGTGGGGCCGTCACGGCGGCACTGGGTACGGCGGCGGCGCTGGTTATTGATGCGCTGACGTTCCTCGTCTCGGCCTGGTTTATCACCCAGATCAAAACGCGCCCGGAACCGGCGGCTGCGGTTTCAGCCGCGCATCGCGGCGGCAGTTTTCGGGAGGGCCTGCGCTACCTGGCGCAGCACCCGGCGTCGGCGGCACTGCTGTTCGTCAAACTGGGGCTGAGCATCGGCAATGTGGATTCGCTCATCATCGCCTATGGGACGATTTTATTTGTGGTGGGGGAAAGCGGCACGGGATCGCTGGGCGTGCTTTACAGCGCCTTTGGCGTCGGCGCGGTGCTGGGGCCGGCGCTGCTGAACCGCTTCAGCGATGGCTCGGTGCGAACCCTACGGCGGCTGGTGATCGTCGGTTTTGTGCTGGTGGTGATCGGATGGCTGCTGATGGGCAGCGCGGCGGGTCTGTGGGTTGCCGCGCTGGCGCTGATCGTTCGCTCGATGGGCGGTTCGGTCAACTGGACGTACAGTTCCACGATGATCCAGATGGGAACGCCAGATCGTTTTCTGGGGCGCGTATTCTCGCTGGATTGGGTGGGCTTTTCTCTGGCGCAGACCATCAGCACGCTGATAATCGGCCTGCTGCTCGATACACTCGGCGGCCACAACGCACCGGTAATCGCCCTCGGTACAGGGATAGTTTCCATAATCCCGCTGGCCGTGTGGTGGCTGATCGTTCACCGGCTGGAACACGCCGCGCCTGAGCCGGCAGCTGCCGCCAGCCCGGTCGAAACTTAAAGGCGCGGCGGTCACTCCAAGCGGATGCGCGGATTCAACACCGCGTACAGTACATCGGCGGTCAGGTTCGCCAGCGCAAAAAAGAAAATTGTCACCATCACCACCGCTTGCAGCACAAACAGATTTTTCTGTTTGACGGCCTCTACCATCAGCGCGCCCAGGCCGGGGTAGTTATAAACGTTTTCGATGACCACCAGCCCGCCGATCAACCAGCCAAAGCTGATGGCGATCACGGTGATGGTGGGCAGTAAAGCGTTTCGCAGCACGTGTTTGAAGATGACCTGCCGCCGGGGCAATCCCTTCAAAATGGCCGTCCGCACATAGGGTTTTTTAAGTTCATCCAGCACGCCGGCCCGCGTCAGCCGGGACACATAACCGATGAGGACGAACGCGGCGGTGATGGCGGGCAGGATAAGCTGGCGAATCCAATCCGCCAGTGTATTGTCCGGGACGGCGGAGGTAGCCGGCAGGCCGAGCGCCCGCGCCCCCAAAGCGATACCATTGATGAGAACAAGGCCGGTCACAAATTCCGGCAGGCCGACCACCGACAGCGACAGCAGCGAGATGGCGCTGTCCACCCAGGTATTTTCCCTCAGCGCGGCGGCGATGCCCAGCAAAACCGAGGCCGGGATGGCGATGACCAGCGTCATCAGCGCCAGCCGCAGCGAATTGCCGATTCGGTCTGTGACCAGAGGGCGCACCGGTCCCTGCGTGCCGGTGAACGAACGCCCCCAATCGCCGGTGACAAATTTTACCAGCCAGTTGGCATACTGCACCGGCGCAGGGTCGTTGAGGCCAAATTCGGCGCGGAACTGTTCCAGCGCCTCCGGCGATGCCTCGCGCCCCAGGATGAGCCGCGCCACATCGCCCGGCACGAGCTGTGTTAAAGCGAAGATGATGGCCGAAGTGATAAACATGGTCACGATCAATAGCAGGATGCGGCGGATGATGTAACGGAGCATAAATGCCTCTGTATAAGGCGGGTCAGGGTGCGCTGTTCTGTAAAACGATCAGGTCTTCGATAGGAATGTGACAGCGAATGCGATGGCCGCTGCCGGCCTCGCGCCAGGGCGGTTCTTCCTGTTCGCAGATCGCCCCGATTTTGCGCGGGCAGCGGGTGTGAAACCGGCAGCCGCGCGGGATATGGGCTGCGCTCGGCACTTCACCCTCCAGCCGGACGTTTCCCTGTTTGATGCGTGGGTCGGGCGCGGGGATGGCCGACAGCAGCGCCTCGGTGTAGGGGTGAGATGGGATGTTATACACCTGTTCGGTGCTGCCTTCCTCGACGATCTGCCCCAGATACATCACGGCGATCCAGTCGGCCAGATAGGCGATCGCCGCCAGATCGTGCGAGATGACCAGATACGATGCGCCCTCGCGCGCGCGCAGGTCTTTAAGCAGGTTTAAAATGACCGCCTGCACCGAAACATCCAGCGCCGAGGTCGGCTCGTCGGCCACGACCAGCGCGGGGTTGGCGGCGAAGGCGCGGGCGATAGCAACGCGCTGTTTTTCTCCGCCGCTCAGTTCGGCGGGGTAGCGCCCGGCATAATCGGGCGTCAGCCGGACGGCAGCCAGCAGGTCAATCACGCGCGCCTGGATGTGTTCCGGCGTCAGCGGCTCGGTCTTCAGGCGGCGAATGGTGCGCCCTAAAGCCTGCCCGACCGTCTGGTACGGATTGAGGGTGTCATTCGGGTTTTGAAAGACCATTTGAAGCTCGCGCAGAAAGGCGCGGGAACGCCGGCGCAGCGCATTCGGGATAATGACATCCAGCAGCAGAATGCGACCATCGTCCGCTGTTTCCAGTCCCACAATGCAGCGCGCCAGAGTCGTTTTGCCGCTGCCGCTTTCGCCCACCAGCCCCAGCGTGGAACGCGCCCGCACCCGCATTGCCACGTCGTCTACCGCCTGCACGAAGCGCGATTTGTCACCGTTCAGGCGGCTGAACAGCGTATGGCTGCCGTAGCGTTTGCTTAACCCTTCGACATTCAGGACGTACCCTTCGCCGGTGGGCGCGGGGTGCTGCGAGGTGTCCGCCATAGGTTCGTGCGGCGTTTCGACCGCCAGCATCCCTTCGGTGATTTCGCGCCAGCGGTGGCACTTCACCAGCCGACCGGGGCCGGGTTCTTCCAGGGGCGGTTTTTCGTCAAAACACTGCTGCAAGGCCACCGGGCAGCGCGGCGCGAACACGCATCCGCGCGGGCGTTCGGCCAGCGAAGGCGCGACACCGGGGATGGTCGGCAGCCGCGTTTCGTGGCCGGAAAGCGGCCGTGGGATGCTGGCGAGCAGGCTGATGGTGTAGGGGTGGAGCGGGTTGGCGTACAGTTCATCAACCGGCGCGCAGGCCATCACCTCGCCAGCGTACAGAACCGTCACCCGGTCACACATTTGCGCGATCACTCCCAGGTTGTGCGAGACGTACAGGGCTGCGCCGCGATTTTCCTGTATCAGACTGCGGAACAGATCGAGGATGACCGCCTCGGTGGTGACATCCAGCGCGGTCGTCGGCTCGTCCAGCACCAGCAGTTTGGGCTGCGTGCTGAGCGCCATCGCAATGTTTACCCGCTGCTGCATCCCGCCGCTTAACTGGTGCGGATATTTACGGGCGACGGCCTCCGGGTCGGCGATTCGCACCCGTTCCAGCACTTCAAAGGCCCGCTGCCGCGCCGCAGGCCGGCTTAAACCTTCATGCAGCCGCGTGATTTCCGCGATCTGCTCACCGATAGGGTAGGCGGGGTTCAGCGCGGCCAGGGGGTCCTGCGGCACCAGGCTCATCTGCCGCCCCCAGATGCGCCGCATTTCGGCGTCGCTTTTGACCAGCAGATTTTCGCCGTAGAACAGCACTTCGCCCGATTCAATCCGCGCGTTAGCGGCCATATAACGCATCAGCGCCAGCGCCAGCGTGGATTTGCCGCTGCCGCTTTCGCCCACCAACCCGTGCGTTTCAAACGGGTTGATGGCAAGCGACACGCCGTTGATGGCGTTTATCCACTGTTTGTCCAGCTTATAATCTATACACAGGTGTTGGGCCGCGATAACCGGCAGTTGAGTCATGGTCTTTTGTCCGGCATGTTCAAACCTGTCCTTCATAACGGAAAATCCGCCGTAAGCCATCGGCCAGCAGGTTGACGCCGATTACCAGCGCCGCAATCGCGCCCGCCGGAAACCACAGCGCCCAGGGCGTGCGGGCGTAACTTTCCCGCGCTTCGTTAACCATACGTCCCCAGTCCGGCGAGGGCGGCTGCACGCCCAGCCCCAGGAAACCCAGCGAGGCCGTCAAAAAGATGGCATAGCTAAAACGCAGCGCGCCCTCGACCGCCAGCGCCGGCAGCACACCCGGCAGGATTTCACGAAAGAGGATGTAAACCACCGGCTCGCCGCGCAGCCGCGCCGCTTCGATGTAACCGCTGCTGCGGATATTGAGCGTGGCGCTGCGGATGACCCGCGTCACAATCGGTATGTACAGCAGCACGATTACAATCACGATGCCGACCGGCGATGGGCCAATCGTCCCCAGCATCACCAGCGCCAGCAGCAGCGCCGGGATGGACAGAAGGCTGTCCAGCGCCCGCGAGATGATTTCATCCACCCACCCGCCGATGTATCCCAGGAACATACCCAGGCATGTCCCCAGAAAAACCGCGATACCGGTTGCAAGACCGGGAATGGCGATGATTTCCCGCGCGCCCCACAAAACGCGGCTGAACACATCGCGGCCTAAACGATCGGTCCCAAAAGGGTGTTCGGGGGAGGGCGGCAGACGCGCCGCGCCCCGGATGATGGCATCGTATGGATAGGGGGCGATGTGCGGGCCGATGATCGCCAGCAGCAAAAACAGCGCCACGATAGCGGCCCCCAGCAGCGTTAGCGGACGCGCCCGAAACTGCCGCAGCGTCATAACCAGTGTGCGTGCATAACGTTTCAGGCGCGGGAGGTAGGGAGGCGGTTGGGTAGTCAGAGGGGCGTCGGTCATGAGCTGCCAGCCTTGTCGCAGATGTAGGGACAGGGTATACCGTATCTGCGGAGTGTGCCGCACAAACGTTCTGGCGGGAAAATGGGAATGTAGGGGCGCAAGTCCCTGCGCCCCTACCGGCGGCCTATCCTGAGAGCGAAACCGTCCGCAGATCGGTCAGGCCGGGGAACGGAGCCATCTCCAACCCCTGTACGCTGCTGCGAGTGGCCCCAAAAATCGGCGCGAACCAGGGAATGATGATCGGCCCGCGCGCTGCGAAGATGTCCGCGATCTGGTGATAAATCGCCACGCGCGCGTCCTGATCGGTGGTCATCCCGGCCTGCGCTACTAGGTCGTCCAGTTCCGCATCTGACCAGTGGGTTTCGTTGTAAACGCCGCCGCTCACATACGCCTGCGTCAGATACCCCTGCGGAATGGGACGGTCGCCCCAGCCGGTGATGCCCAGTTCCGCCTGGAGCCAGTTGTCGGGGTTATCGTCGCTGTAGTAAAAACCTTCTTCGTTGACCTGGATTTCGACGTTAATGCAGCCTTCCGCCCACTGCTGCTGGAGGACGGTCGCCAGCACATCGTATCCCAGGACGTTGATGGTTTGCAGCGTCATATTCAGACCGTCGGGATAACCCGCTTCGGCCAGCAGATCGCAGGCGGCGGCGGGGTCGTGGGCCGGCTCCTGGGTGTTTTCGTTGTAAAACACGCCAAAGCTCGGCCCGATGGGGTTATTATGGCCGATCACCCCCTGGCCTTCCAGAACCAGTTCGTTAAGCTCCTCGCGGTCGGTCGCCAGTTTGAAGGCTCGCCGCACGCGCTCATCCTGCCCCGGCCCCTGGTCGGTACGCAGGCGCACGACCGGATGCTGGTTGGTCGCTTTCTGGATAACGGTGATGCCGGGTTCGTTTGCCAGCACGCCCACCTGTTCCGGGCTGATTTTGAAGATGAAATCCACCTGCCCGCTGCGAAGCGCATCCACCTGCGTGATGGGGTCGTTGATGAAGATAAATTCGATGCCGTCCAGCGCCGGCTGTCCCTCTTTCCAGTAAGCGTCGTTGCGGGTCAGGACGGCGCGTTCGCCTTCGCGGTACTCGCTGAGCATGAACGGCCCGGTGCCGTTAAAGTCCGGCGGCTGCGAGCCATCCTTGACGATCAGCGCGAAGCGGTCGGCCACGCCATACAGGAAGTCCGCGTTCACCTGCGGAAGCGTAAACACAACCGTAAACTCGTCCGGCGCGCTGATTTCAAACTCGCCCAGCAGGTTCAGTGCCGGGGACTGGATTTGTTTGAGCCGGTTGAAGGTGTAGACCACATCGGCAGAGGAAAACGACGAGCCGTCGTGGAAGGTGATGCCTGATTGCAGCGTAAAAGTATAGGTCAGGCCGTCATCGCTGATCGTCCAATCGGAGGCGAGGTTGGGAACGATGCTTTTGTCGGGCAGGGCTTCGATCAGATAGTCGTAAAGAGAACGGTTAAGTAAAATTTCAGGGTCATTAGAACCCAGCGCCGGGTCGAGAACCTGCGGGGCGACCATCCCCACCCGCAGGATATTAGCCTGCGCCTGCACGCCGAAAACGGTGCCGAATAACAGAACGAAAATTACCAGCACGGCGAGGCTGCGCGGACGGCGCAGCGGTATCTTAAACATCACTCCTCCTCGAACGTCAACTATAAAAACAGTATGTGTGCAAACACACGGTATCTATACTACCCTAGAATGTCCGTTCTGAATGCTTCTTACGCCCCGATTCGGTAATATCTAATGTTATTCTAATGGACGCAGTTCCAACAGCACGGCATCCACCGGCACAGACTGGCCGACCTGATAATAAACTGCCGTCACTTCGCCCGCGTAGGGCGCTTTGATACGGTGTTCCATCTTCATCGCCTCCAAGATGACCAGTGTATCTCCCTCACCGACCTGCTGGCCGACTTGCACGTTCACCGCGCGAATCTGCCCCGGCATGGGCGCGTGTAACGAGCCGGCTGCTTCGGCTGCGCGTTTGCTTTCCGGCAGCGGCGAAAGCCAGATCAGCGCCGCGCTGCGCCCGTCGAGATGCACCCACCAGGTTTCGCCGTCGCCCGGCACGACCGTTACCGTTTGCCGGTGGCCGTCCAGCGACAGGGTGATGTCCTGGCCGCCGTTAACACGCGACCATACCCGCACATCATAGGTTTGCTCGTTGATCTGGGCTGTGCAGCGGTCGCCGCCCAATGGCATAAGATACACTTCATATTCCACGCCTTCATGTCTGAAGCGTTCCCGGATAGGGCGATTCGGGTTGTTCCGCCAGTGCTGGCCGCCGATAGAGTCTGGATTGGAAGCAGAGGGCATGGGCTGAAATCGCGCCAGCGCCGCCGCTGCCAGCGCCGCCGCCGGAAGCGGCTCATCAGGCGCGAACAGCTCCGGGTGGTCGCTGATAAAGGTGGTGGTGATATTTCCGGCCATGTGGTCGGGGTGGGTTAACACCCGCCGCAGGAAGGCGATATTGTGTCGCAAGCCCAGCAATTGCAGCTCGCGCAGCGCATGGTCAAGCCGCCGGATCGCGCCCTCGCGGTGTTCGCCATAGGCGACAACTTTCGCCAGCATCGGGTCGTAATAGACGGTCACATCGTCGCCCGTCCGCACGCCGGAATCCACCCGCACGTCGGCAGGTTCGCGCCAGCGCAGGATGCGCCCGGTCGAGGGTAAAAATTCGTTGGCCGGGTCTTCGGCATAAATCCGCACCTCAATCGCGTGGCCGGCGGGGTAAACATCCATATCCGGCAGGGGGAAACCCTCCGCCACCATAATCTGCCAGCGCACCAGGTCGAAGCCTGTCGTTTCTTCGGTGATGGGGTGTTCGACCTGAAGGCGAGTGTTCACCTCCATAAAATAAAAATTCTTGCGGTCGTCCACCAAAAATTCGACCGTCCCGGCGCTGTAATAGCCTAACTGTGTGCCGATGCTGCGCGCGGCTTCGAACATACGGGCGCGCAGGTCGGGGGTCAGAGCGGTTGAGGGCGTTTCCTCGATGATTTTTTGATGCCGCCGCTGGATGGTGCATTCGCGCTCGCCCAGGGCGATGACGTTACCGTGCTGATCGCCAAAAATCTGCACCTCCACATGGCGCGGGTTCTGGACGACTTTTTCCAACAGCAGGGTATCGTCGCCGAAGGCTTGCTGCGCCTCGCGCCGGGCGGCTTCCAGCGCGCCGGGCAGCTCATCCGGTATCTGCACCTGCCGCATCCCTTTACCACCGCCGCCCGCCGACGCTTTAACCATGATCGGGAAGCCGATGGTCTGCGCTTCGGCGATTAGGCGCGCGTCGGACTGGTCATCGCCCAGATAACCCGGCACGACCGGGATGCCTTTGAGCATCAGCTTTGCGCCGCGTTTGCTGCCCATTGCTTCAATCGCACCCGGCGGTGGGCCAATGAATATTAAACCGGCGTCAATTACCGCGCGGGCGAAGCGGGCGTTTTCGGCCAGAAAGCCGTAGCCGGGGTGTACCGCGTCCGCGCCGGTGCGTTTGGCCGCCGCGATCAGCTTTTCGATGTTCAGGTAGCTTTCCGGCGCGGGGCTTGCGCCCAGGTCTATCGCTTCGTCGGCGCGTTCGACATGCAGCGCCCGCGCGTCGGCGTCCGAGTATACGGCTACCGTCGAGATGCCCATCTCGCGGCAGGTGCGAATGATGCGGCAGGCGATTTCGCCCCGGTTGGCGATCAAGAGTTTGCGGATCATCATAGGTATGGTTTCCAGTTGCCGGTTTCCGGTTATGCTGCTTCTTCTTTATTCATTCCGCCAGCACCGCGTCAACTGCCCGCAGCTCGTCGGCGCTGAACGACAGGTTATGAATCGCCGCCGCGCTGTCGTCTACTTGGCTTACCTTACTCGTGCCGATTAAAGCCGATGTAGAGGCAGGATGCCGCAGCACCCAGGCCAGCGCCATCTGCGCCAGGGTTTGGCCGCGCCCCTGCGCGATGTCGTTCAGTTTACGGATTTTGGCAATATTCCGTTCCGTGACGTGTTCTGGCCGCAGGAATGTGTTCGGTTTGCCCGCGCGCGAATCTTCCGGGATGCCGTTCAGGTAGCGATTAGTCAGCAAACCCTGCGCCAGCGGCGAGAAAAAAATCAGCCCGACGCCGTTTTCCTCACAGGTGTCCAGCAAATCCGGCTCGACCCAGCGATTGAACATATGGTAGATGACCTGGTTAATCAGCAGCGGCGTGCCGAGTTCACGCAGGATGTGTGCCGCCTCGCGCGTCTGTTCGGCGTTGTAGTTTGATACGCCAACATACAGCGCCTTACCCTGCCGCACAATCTGGTCGAGCGCCATCATCGTTTCTTCCAGCGGCGTATGGGGGTCGGGGCGGTGGTGGTAGAAGATGTCCACATAGTCCAGTCCCATACGTTTCAAACTCTGGTCGAGGCTGGCGATCAGGTACTTGCGCGTACCCCATTCGCCATATGGCCCCGGCCACATATAATAACCGGCTTTAGTCGAGATAATCAGTTCGTCGCGGAACGGGCGGAAGTCCATTTGCAGGATGCGGCCAAAGTTTTCCTCGGCAGAACCGGGCGGCGGGCCGTAGTTGTTAGCGAGGTCAAAGTGCGTGATGCCCAGGTCGAAGGCGCGGCGCAGCATGGCGCGTTGATTTTCCAGCGTATCCACGCCGCCGAAGTTGTGCCACAGCCCAAGCGAAATCAACGGCAGCTGCAAGCCGCTGTGTCCGCTGCGCCGGTACTGCATCTGCTGGTAGCGGTTTTCCGCCGGGAGGTAATAGGGAGGAACGGGTGAAACCATTGGGATTTTCTCCTCTAAGCCCTTGATACCGCCGAGGGTTCAAGGCCACCGGCTAACAATTGCAGCCTGAAGGTTGCTTTAGGGCCGCTGAAAGGGCCAAATAACATTTTTTGAAGGATTAACCGGGTGAAGCGCATTTTTGTCTTTTACGCATTTCTCGGCACTCATACCCCAGCACTATCTTTATTCCGCCCACTTCGGCCTGCGCTTCTGCGCGAAGGCCATCATGCCTTCCAGCCCTTCTTCGCTGCGGCGCAGTTCTGCCAACAGGTTTGCCCGGTAGGCCAGGGTTTCGTCGGGTGGATTGTCCATGACGGCGAAGATCAGACGTTTGCAGGCCGCCAGCGCCGCCGGGCTGCACTGGCGAATATCGTCCAGTATGGCATTTATACGTGTTTCAAGCGACTCCGATGGGACGGCTTCCTGCACGATGCCGTAAGCCGCCGCCGCCGCCCCGTCAAAACGCCGTCCGGTCAGCATCAGCTCGCGGGCGCGCGTCAGCCCCAAACGCTGGATGACATAGGGGGAAATGAGCGCCGGGACAAGGCCGAGCCGCACCTCCGGCAGCCCCATTCTGGCGTCGGCGCTGGCGATGGCGATGTCCGACACGCATACCAGTCCGAAGCCGCCGCCCATCGCCGCCCCTTCGACGCGGGCGATCACCACCTGCGGCGCTTCGTTGACCAGCCGCAGCAGATGATCGAGGGTCGAAGCGTCCTGCATGGCGTCCACCTCGCCGCCCTGGAGTGCCGCCGCCAGTTCCTTGATGTCCCCGCCGGCGCAGAACGTGCCACCCGCGCCGGACAGCACCACCGCGCGCACGTCGCGGTTTTCGCGCAGCGCCTCGAATATGGCGATCAAATCAGTCACCATCTGGGCGTTCATGGCGTTTTTGACTTCGGGCCGGTTTAAGGTGATATACGCAAAAGGCGGGGACAGGGTAACGATAAGTGTTTCAAAAACTGTGTCCACAGCAATAAATCCTTTTGGAAAAAACATATTAAACAGATATAACGCAAAGACGCAAAGGGTTTTCGCCGCCGGCTTTATCGCTGTGCCTCTGCGCCTCCGGGTTACGCTTTTGTCTTCATTCCCATTCCATGTACAGCAGCGCCCCGGCCAATGACTTGCCGAGCGGGTCAATCCGCAGCGAGCGCGTCGCGCCGCCATCCAGCGCCTCGTAACACACGAAGTTGAGCGCCTCGATATTGTCCAGTTCGTAGCGCACCACACGGCCTTTGACCAGATCACCGAGATGTGCTTTCACCCGTTCTGCCGTCAGCTTCGCTTTTATTTCCTTATATGCTTCCGGCGAACGCGCGATGACGCTGATATTGGCGATGTTGCCTTTGTCGCCCGCGCGCCCGTAAGCCAGATCATACAGCCGTTTCACCATAGGATTATCTCCTAAGAAATACCCTCAATTCAGGGGAAGGGTTTCCGGTACAGCCCCACCAGATGCACGCGCCCACGCGGCCAGGCGGCGTCAATCAGGCGTTCGGCCAGCACGCTCAGCCGGAACATCACCTCATTCACCGCCAGATAGGACGGGTCGCTGACGTGTTCAAAGCGTTCTTCCTGCAAGCCGGCGCCGGTCAGCAGCCGGTGAAGATCGTTGTAGCCGTTAGCGCGGTAGTAGGTCGGGTTGATGAACTCCTCGTCGCGCCCGTAAATCCGGTAAACGATGCGTTTGGCCGGGCGGTTGGGGATAACCCGCCGCAGCCAGACGACATAGTTGTTTTTGTTGGGCGTGATAAACAGAAAACGTCCCCCCGGTTTTAACACCCGTGCCACTTCCGCGAACGTCTTTGCCGGCGTTTGCAGATGTTCCAGCACCCACGAACAGGTGACAAGATCGAAGGTGTTGGCGGGGTAGGGCAGTTCGTCTGTGCTTGCTTCGATCAGCGTGGGGATTTCCGCCAGATGTGTGAACGTGGTGGCGTAGCGGTCAGTCCCCACCACCAGCTTCGCCATCCCAACGTACTCCTTGACCAGTCCGCCCGGCCCGCAGCCGGCGTCCAGCAGCCGCGTGTCCTCGCTCACAAGGTCGTCCATGAGTGCTTTATAGATTTCCAGCGCGGGGCGATAGCCGGGTTTCATGGCCTTGTATCGCTGCCGCACGCGCTCCTGCCGGTCGAGGGTGAACATCAAGGGCATATCCAGTTGATAAATGCGGTTACACGTCGAAGTATTCTACCACCGGCTGCACGCTGTCCCGCCCGACCAGCGTCGGCCACAGGCCGATCACGTAGCGCGGCTCTGCGCCGACGGTTGTGCCGCTGACGCTCATGCCTGCCGGGCCGCTAAGTCCGGTGGTCATGATCTGCCGCACCGCGTTTTTGAGCGTATCCTGATCCTGCGCCGTGAACATCACCCGCACGATGATTTCGAGCGGATCATCCGGCAGCGCCGCCACCGAACCGTACAGGCTGTTCAAACCAAGATAGCTGTACTCGACGCGCTCGATGCCCGGCAGCCGGCTGAGGATTTCGCCCAGCATGACCTTCATCTGCTCGACTTTTTTCCACGCTTCCGGCCAGCCGACCGTAAAAATCAACTCGCGCATGAAACCTTCCAGCCGCCCGGCGTTGAGCTTCAGTTTATCGGGGCGCGGCCTGCCGGTGACGCCGGACACGCGCACCTGATTCTCGCCGGTTTGTTCCAGCCGCAGCGTCGTGAAGTTCGCCATCACATCCGGTGTGATGTAACTGGCCGGGTCGTGGACTTCGTACAAAAGCTGCTCTTTCACCGTTTCCAGCGTCACGCAGCCAGGTGTGTCCGGCGTTTTGGTCAGGATAAAACTGCCGTCGGCCTCAACGTGGGTTATCGGATACCCCAGGTAGGGCAGTTCTGCCGCGTTGGTGCGGTTGACCAGCGCCAGGCTGTTGCCGCCGACGACCTGCCCGGTACATTCCAGCAGATGCCCGCAGACGATTCCCGCCGCCAGTTTGTCCCAGTCATCCCACGCCCAGCCGTAAAACGCTACCAGCGGCGCGAGGTACAGACACGGGTCGGCCACGCGCCCGGTAATCACGATGTCCGCGCCGTTTTGCAGCGCCTCGACCAGCGGCGCAGCGCCCAGGTACACGTTGGCAGTAACAAGATTCTGATTGGGACTGTCCGCCAGCCGTTCGCCGGTTTCAATATGAGCCAGGTCTTCGCCCGCTGCCTGAAGTTCCGGCAGCCGCGCCAGCACGTCGTCACCGCTGACCGCCGCGATCTTCAGCCCGTTCAATCCCATCCCCGCCGCCGTCTCGCGCACCATCTCCGCCGCCGCCTGCGGGTTAAGGCCGCCGCCGTTGGTGATGAGCGGGATTTTGCGTTTAAACGCCTCCGGTAGAATCTTTTGTGCGATGACTCGCAGATCGAAGGTGTAACCGCGTTTGGGGTTCGCCAGTTTGTCTTTTTGTAGAATCGCCAGCGTCAGTTCCGATAGCGCCTCGAAACACACCGCGTCCACATGGCCGCCGATAATCATCGGCAGCGCCTTCATTACATCGTCACCGTAAAACCCCTGTGCCGAGCCGATTCGATAGGTCATAGCCATTAATCTCTTTGGTTGCCAGTTTCCGGTTTACAGTCACCAGATTTTTCTGGAAGCTGGCAACTGATAACTTCTTTACATGTTTTCTGCTTTAGCTTTCCGCCTTCTTGCGCGACGGCATCATGCCTTCCAGCTTGGCGATGATGCCCATCATCACCTCGTCTGCGCCGCCGCCGATGCTCAACAGCCGCGCGTCCCGGTAATAGCGCGAAATCCAGGTTTCCTCCATGTAACCCATGCCGCCGTAGAACTGGATGCAGGTATCCCCGACCTCGCGCGCCAGCCGCCCGGCTTTCAGCTTGCACATGCTGGCGATGCGGGTAATTTCTTCCGGCGCGGCCTGCGCTTCCATCAGCGCGGCGCAGTGATAATTCAGGTGGCGCAGGGCTTCGATCTCGGTCAGCAGTTCGACTAGCTTAAACTGAATCCACTGGTTATGAATCAACGGCTGGCCGAACGTCTCGCGCTCGGAGCAGTATTTCATGGTTTCGCGCACAGCCAGTTCCATGCCGGATGTGGCGGAAATCGCGCCGACGAGGCGTTCCATCTGGAACTGTTCCATTTGCAGGTAGAAGCCCATGCCTTCCGCGCCGATTAGGTTGGACTGCGGCACGCGGGCATTCTCGAACGTCAGCACGGCGGTATCGCTGCTGCGGTTGCCCAGCTTCTCCAGCTTGCGGCTAACGCTGAAACCCGGCGTGCTGGCCGGCACCATGATGAGCGACATGCCCTTATAACCGCGCCCCGGCGTGGTGCGTGCCAGCAGGCACACCCAGTCGGCCTGCACACCGTTGGTGATGTACATCTTGCTGCCGTTAATCACGTAATCGTCGCCATCCGGCTCGGCGCGGGTGATGATGCCCGCCACGTCGCTGCCCGCGCCCGGTTCGGTGACGCCGATGCAGCCGACCATTTCGCCCTTAATGGCCGGTTCGAGGAACTGCTTTTTAAGCTCGTGCGAGCCGTATTTCGCCAGGGCAGGGGTACACATATCGGTGTGGACGAGGATGCCCATCGGCACGCCGGCGCAGCGGCAGCGCCCCAGTTCTTCCGCCAGCACGACGGTGAACCAGATGTCGGCGTTCGCGCCGCCGTATTCCTCGTCGTAGTTCAGGCCGAGGAAACCAAGCGTACCCATCTTCTTCAGCACGTCATGGGCCGGCCATGTCCCGGCTTCTTCCCACTCGTCACAGTGGGGGTTCAATTCTTTTTCGATAAAACTCCGCACGGATTTGCGGAACATCTCATGTTCGTCGGTGAACGGCGCGGCGAGATTGACAGTAGAACGATTCGCTTCCAAGACCATAGTCTATACCTCACAACATTCGCTATTTAACAGGTGTTAGCTCAAAAACAATTACTTTACGTTCATTCCCGTTTACGTCAGGACCTTTTCGATGCTGAAATCCACGATACATCATTTGTCCTATGTAGCGAACATATCCCCGGTTTACGTATTCAAATAGATGTAGTTCCTTCTCAAGCTGAAGATGATTTCTTATAGCACGATTGCCCCGCGTAAATGTCATATCGCCAACCTGGCCTTCGCCTGTGTAGAGAAAAACCCTATCAGCAGTCCAACCATCTTTACAGCCATATTGTTCGCCCGTGTGACTTGTGAATAGCGGGATGATATTATGCTGTGAGGGTGTTTTTATGCCGCCTTGCATCTGCCCGCCGAATTGGTCATGCAAATCAGTTCGTTTATAAATATAAATCTCATCTATTAAGAAAAGCTGTTTTGTTTCCTGATTCATGGTTGCCTCGTTTCAAAATTGAACATAATTTGGGCTTGCTTTCGACAGGTTTTTGACTTTAGCCTGAAGGCTTCTAGCTTCTGCTGTATTCGCGCTTTCAATCTTCCCTGTCCCTTTAGTGGACATGGTTTTTCGGCAGCCGGAGTTTTCAACCTCTGGCGGGGCAGAGGCAACGTTAGTTTATTCGGATAAGCCATGAGTTCTGTCTGCGTTCTCAGCATATTCTAGTGCCACATAAGTGTCTTCCGGCGTTAAACGGGGATGGGCGCCCATAATTTCCTCGGTAGACATCCCGCCTTTAACCTTCTCCACGATGGATTCAACTGTTATTCGGGTCCCCTTAATCACTGGCTTGCCGACCATAACGCCGGGGTCTATGGTAATCCGTTCATATTTCATGCGCTTTTTATCTTCGCTGGTTCAGGGATTGTCATACCTTCCTCAATTGCTGTTTCCAGCCACAGGGTTTTAGCCTCGTCAAGCATCTCAAGGGCTTCTACCCGCGAACGACCTTGAGTCATGCAGCCGGGCAGCAGCCGGATTTCCGCAAACCAATAACCGTCTTCATCGGGGGTGAGTTCAATGGTGTACGGCAGCGACAGGTAGTATTCGAGCGTTTTATTCATCTTCGTTTTCATCAGCTTCACCTTCTTCATCCTCAACCGTTTCAACAATAATCTGGTCTATGAATATCAGCGCCTTTTTTACATAAACGGCTTGCATAGGTTGATTATACGGGATGACGAGTAAGACTTCTTGATCGGCTATTCTGGCAATGAACGAAAAATGACTGCCTCGTGATCGCCTGAGTTCAAATCCATATTGTTCCAAAAGTTTTCTAAAATCCTCAAAAGAAACGTTTTTCGGATTCCGTCGAATACGTTCCAGTAATTTCCTGCGTTTACTCACGTTTCCCTACTTTCATAACGGGATAGCCTCGCGCAGGACGCGCTGTTTGATACGGCGGTGCAGCGTCTTTTCCGTCGAAATATCCACTTTGCGGCCAAGCAGGTTTTCCAAATCAAGCATCAACTCAATGCGATCCCACAGGCTGTAATCCGGCTGGAAGTCCACCAGGAAATCTACGTCACTGTCTGGCCTCGCCTCACCGCGAGCAACAGAGCCATACACCCGCACATTGGATGCACCGTGTTTTGCGGCCAACTGGATGATTTTGTCCCGTTTATCGGTTAAGAGATCGTTTATGCCAAGCCCTTCTTGTTGCGCTTCACTCATCGGATACCATCCGCTGCAAATGAACCTTACCCGCTATTTTACACTCACCCCTCATCCCTACAGCCTGAACACGCCGTATCTTGGCTGTCCCGCGCTCACCCAGTCGCGGTTGTAGCTCATCGAGAGGCCGACGGTCAGCGCCATGCGCGTGTCGCGCGGGTCAATCAGCCCGTCGTCCCACAGGCGCGCTGTGCCGTAATACGGGTCGCTTTCCTCGTCAAACTTGTGTTTGACCATCATCTTCATCATTTCGATCTGCTGGATGTCGGGTTCTTCGCCTTTGCGCCGCGCCGAGTCGGTCTGCACAATGCCCAGCACGCCCGCTGCCTGCTCGCCGCCCATGACTGCCGTCCGGCTGGTCGGCCAGGCCAGCAGCAGGCGCGGGTCGTAGGCGCGACCGCACATGGCGTAATACCCTGCGCCATATGCCCCGCCGATGAGGACGGTGAACTGCGGCACGCTGCTGTTCGACACGGCGTTAATCATCTGCGCGCCGTGTTTGATAATACCGCCTTCTTCATACTTCTGCCCGACCATGAAACCGGTGATGTTCTGCAAATAGATCAGAGGGGTGCGGCTGTGGTTACACAGTTGAATGAACTGTGCGGCTTTGTTGGCGGACTCGGAAAATAAGATGCCGTTGTTCGCCAGGATACCGACCGGAAAGCCGTTGATGTGCGCGTAACCCGTCACCAGCGTGCCGCCGTAATCCGGCTTGAACTCGACAAAACGCGAGCCGTCCACGAAACGCGCCAGGATTTCGCGCATGTCGAGTGGTTGGCGAATGGTATCCACCGGCACAATGCCGAGCAGTTCGTCCGGGTCGTAGAGCGGAGGTTCGGGGGACTGCCGGTTGGGAACGGCCATTTTACGCCAGTTGAGGCGCGCTACAATCTCGCGCCCGATGCGTATCGCGTCGGCGTCGTCCTCGGCCACGAAGTCCGCCAGGCCGGACATCCGCGCGTGCATGTCTGTGCCGCCGAGCGTTTCTTCGTCCACTTCCTCGCCGGTCGCCATCTTCACCAGCGGCGGCCCGCCCAGGAAGGCCAGTGCCTGTTTGCGAACGAACACCGTATAGTCACTGAGGCCGGGGATATACGCGCCGCCCGCCGTACTGTTGCCGAACACCAGTGAAATCTGCGGGATGCCCATCGCGCTCATCCGCGCCTGATTGCAGAAGCCGCGCCCGCCATCCACAAAGATGTCCGACTGGTGGGGCAGGTTTGCGCCGCCCGATTCGACCAGATAGATGCAGGGCAGGCCGTTTTCTTGGGCGATCTGTTGGGCGCGCAGCGTCTTTTTGAGCGTGACCGGGTAGACCGTGCCGCCCTTGACGGTGGCCTCGTTTGCGCCGATCATACATTCGACGCCGTTTACCACGCCGATGCCGTTGATCGAACCCGCGCCGGGTGTTTCGTCGTTGTACATATCCCAGGCGGCCAGTGTGCTGAGTTCCAGGAAGGGGGCGCCAGGGTCAAGCAGCAGTTCAACCCGTTCGCGGGGCAGCAGTTTGCCGGCGTCCAGGTGGCGTTTGACGGCGCGCTCGCTGCCGCCCTGCCGCACCTTCGCCTGCCGCTGGCCCAGCGTTTGAACCAGGGCATGGTTATGTTCGTAATTTTGTCGAAATTCGTCGCTGCGGGTGTCTATTTGTGATTGAATAGTGGGCATCTTTTTGGGATAATTTTATCAAATGGTGGTTAGATTATTTAATGATTACCATGAGTCGCCAGCGCCGTCAACCGGATGGCTGCTATATATCGGTAAGCTGTTGCAAAATATACAGTCGGAGGGAATGTAAATTTGGTATAAAAAACCTGCAAAAGCGTCTGCTCTTGTGGTAAATTAAAGATGCTGCTTTTGTAATCTTCTCGACAGGTTGTCACGTTGATCTCAGGACGTGGGAATTTTTATGGCGCTTCCTCCCTAAAAGTCTCTCTTAACAGATACACGACCCTATCTCTATTCGCCTTTAGCGAAAACTGAGCATCGAGAAAGTGAAGGAGTTCCATGAATATCCGGCGTATTATCCTGGGGCAGCCGCTGGCGACCAATCAGGCCATTCATCAGCGCCTTTCTAAAGCTAAGGCGCTGGCTGTCTTTTCATCCGATGCGCTTTCCTCCAGCACCTATGCCACCGAAGCGATCCTGCTGGTGCTGATCGCCGCCGGGACCGGCGCGCTTGGGGTATCCTGGTGGATTGCTCTTGGCATTGCCGCTTTGATGATTGTGGTGGCTTTTTCGTATTTCCAGACCATTCACGCCTACCCGAACGGCGGCGGCGCGTATATCGTCTCGAAGGATAACCTGGGTATAATTCCGGGACTGACGGCAGCATCGGCGCTGCTGATTGACTACGTGCTGACAGTGGCAGTGAGCGTCTCGGCAGGCACAGCCGCGCTGTCGTCGGCTTTCCCGGAATTAGCGCCCTACCGCGTTCATGCGGCGCTGCTGATCGTCGCGTTCATCACCGTCATGAATCTGCGCGGCGTTAAGGAAAGCGGCACGTTCTTTTCCATCCCGACTTATATGTTCATCATTGGGATGCTGTTCATGATCGGCGTCGGTTTCATCCGCGTGTTAACCGGTACGGTGACGCCGGTTCCGCCGCCCGCGCCGGAAGTGCTGGCCGAAGAACTGAAATTCACCGGCGGCCTGACGCTGTTCCTGGTGCTGCGCGCTTTTGCTGCCGGATGCACCGCGCTGACCGGTATCGAAGCGATTTCCAACGGTATCCCGGCCTTTAAACCGCCGGAAAGCCGCAACGCCGGGCAAACGCTGATGGTGATGGTGGCGCTTTTGTGTACCATGTTCATCGGCACGACCTTCCTGGCGAACCAGTACCAGGTGGTCGCGGTGCATCACAGCGATACCACCGTGCTGTCGCGGATTGCGGGCGCAGTGTTTGGCGAAGGTAGCGTCCTGTTTTTCTACATGCAGTTTTCGACCCTGCTCATTCTGTCGCTGGCGGCCAATACCGCTTACGCCGATTTCCCGCGCCTGGCGGCCATCATCTCCCGCGACCGCTACCTGCCGCGCCAGCTTACCAACCTGGGCGACCGGCTGGTTTTTAGCAACGGCATTATCACGCTGGCGGTGCTGGCGAGCATCCTGATTGTGCTGTTCGACGCGCGCGAACACAATCTGCTGCCGCTGTATGCGGTCGGCGTGTTCCTCAGTTTTACCCTGTCGCAGTTCGGGATGGTGGTTCACTGGCTGAAGGAGCGTAAGCTGCCGAATTTTAAGCCTAATCTGGGCTGGCGTTTGCATATCGGCATTAACGGTTTTGGCGCAATCTGCACTTTTGTCGTGATGATCGTCCTGATGGTGACGAAGTTCGTTGAAGGCGCCTGGATCGTCATGCTGGCGATTCCTGTTCTGATGGCCGGCTTCATTTCTATCCACCGGCATTACGAGACGGTGGCCGCTTCTCTGACGCTGGACGGCATCGAACCCGGCCCAATCTCCGACCGCTACCAGGTGTATACCGACCGCAACCATACCCGTGTAGTCGTGCTGATGAACAGCCTCAACCGCTGTTCGCTGCAAGCCCTGGAATACGCGCTGCGGATTTCGGACAATGTGCGCGTTTGCGCCATTGAAGTCGAACCGGAAGGCGTGGAGCGGCTGCAAAAACGCTGGCAGGACTGGCAGCTTAAAATCCCGCTGGACATTGTGCCGTCGTCGTACCGCGAAATTGGCCGCCCGCTGATTCAGTATTTGCACACGCTGGACGAGGAAAGCGACGAGTGTATACCAACGGTGGTGGTGCTGCCAGAGTTCGTCGTTTCGCACTGGTGGGAACGCCTGCTGCACAACCAGACCAGCGTGGCTATCCGCGCTGCGTTGTACCACGACCAGATTACGCGCGGTCGCGGACGCCCTGTCATTGATGTGCCGTACCGCATTGGCGATAAACTCTATGAACCGCTGGCGCTGCCGGTGCGAAATGGGGGTCTGAACGGTAAAAACGGCAAACCGAAAGCGGTTAAAGAAGAAACCGGCGAGGAACAGGCAGCGGTGGATGCAGCGGATACCCCCGCGCCTTCGGACACGCCCGCCTCGCAGCAGTGATCGGCGCGAGCCGAATGATACGCCGATAACAAATGGGTGGGATGCGTTCCAGGGCGCATCCCACTATGTTTCATGGCTGTTGTGCGGCATTTCCTCGGCCAGAGGCAGCGTCAGGTAGAACGTAGAGCCGCGACCCAGTGTGCTTTCAACGCTGATCTGTCCCCGGTGCGCCTCGACCAGGCTTTTCACAATTGCCAACCCCAGCCCCGTGCCTTCGATGCTGTCGGTTTCCGGTCGGCGGACGCGGTAAAAACGGTCGAAGATGTGAATCTGATCTTCCGGGCTGATGCCCAAGCCGTTATCCTGAACCGCGACCCGCAGCATATTGCCCCGTTTTTCCGCGCGCACGTTAACCTGGCCCTCTGGCGGCGTGTATTTTACGGCATTGTTGATGAGGTTCATCAAAATCTGGCGCAGGCGGGCATAATCGCCGGTTACGGGGGGCAGACTGTTGTCGGTTTCGGAGACGATGGTCATGGATTTGTTCTGCGCCGCCGGGCGCAGCGAGTCAATACAGTCGGTGACGACCGTGTTGATCTGAATGGGCTGGAGGTTGAGTTGAATGCCCGACTCGATTTTCGCCAGATCGAGCAGGTCGTCAATAAGCTGGCGCATACTCTGGATTGAGCGGCGGATCATCTGAACCGCGTGCATCCCCTGGCTGGAGACGGCCTGCTGCATGAGCAGCAGTTCGATATAACCGTTCATCACGCTCAACGGCTGTTTGAGGTCATGCGAAACGGTTGCAATCAACTCGCTTTTCAGCTTGTCCATTTCTTTAAAAGGCGTGATATCGTGCATGACGATGATCCAGCCCAGGCTGGGGTTAAACTGCATGTTGGTATGGAAAACGCGCCCGTTGGGCAGCGGCACTTCCTCGGCCAGATTTTCGCCCAGGGCTTTGGCGCGCCGGTAAGTATCGAGCAGGGGGGTATGGTCTATGGCGTCGAAGATAGTGAGGCCAACATACGATTCGTTCAGGTAGAGGTGCAGCGCCGCCAAGGCGGACTGGTTCAGCAGAATGAGGCGGTCGTCCAGGTCAACCGCCATGACAATATCGGCGGTATTGCTGAGGATGAGTGAGAGTTTTTCGCGCTCCCGCACGGCTTCGTCGTACAGCCGCGCGTTATCTATGGCAACTCCGGCGCGAGTCGCCAGTTTTTCGATAAAATCGAGATTTTGCTCGGAAAAACCGTTCAGGCGTTTACTTTCGACCGTAATCACGGCCACCACGCGGTCTTCACGCATGACCGGCACGGCGACCTGCGAACGGGTGCTGCTGGCAATCGGCACAAAATCCTTGTCCATGCTCACATCCGGCACGATTTCCGCATGGCCGGCGCGCGCGACCCGCAGGGCAATTCCGGGCCCGTATTCCTGCCGAAGGGTCGCCAGTTGTTCGTCGGAAATATCGTAACCGTATTCAGCGACAAACCGCAGCTCATCCTGCTCCTGGTTGTAAAGGGCAATTGAAGCGGCCTGGGCATTGGTAAAACGCAGCGCCCAATCCAGCGTCATCTGAAAGACATGCCGCAGGTCAATGGTATCGCTCAATTCGCGGTCAATCCGGCGCAGGATGGACATTTCTGTGACCGAATCGGCCAGTTTATGCACGATGCGCTGGTGTGCCTGGACGTTGTAAAGCAGGACGGCGGCCTGGGCGGTTAGCGCCAGCAGCGCCGCCTGATGTTCGGCGGTCAGCGGCAGGTCGCTGATGGGGTTGTCCACAATGACAACGCCGATCAGGTGGCCGTCGTGGATGAATGGGGCGCTGAAGAACTGATTCGACTGGATGAACCGCGCCAACCATCCCCCGGTTGAGGAAGGAGAAACCAGATCGGTCTGAATCATCACGGCTTCGCCCATCAGCCAGGCGTCAAGCAGTGGGTCATGATCGGCCTGGTAGAGAGGCAGGCGCAGCGCATTGAGTTCGGTCTGGCGTTCGGGAGAAGGGAGTTGATAGTTGCTGTAACCAAACTCCAGGGCGCTTTCCTGGTTGTCAGCAAGCAGCAAGATGGCGCGGTCGCAGCGAACATAATGGATGATGCTGGTGGCGAGTTCCTTCATAAAAACATCGAACTCCAGCGCCGCGGCGACTAATCGAGACAGGAACTGATTCATCGCCGTCAGTTGGGCGATTTGGTTCCGGGTATTCGAATCTTCGGCAGAGTGATTATCTAGTTGATTATCTAACATAGGCATTAGTTCATCATTTTATGCTGCTCACCTTTCTCATTATATCTCTTATGCTTCGCCAGCACATAATCGCGCTTATAATCGGGATGCGCGCCGGTTGCCTGGGGGCAGTTCGCGTTCTATAATGCGAATACATCAGGCGCGTGGAGGAAGTGGGATGGACTTTAAAGATGCAGCGGCCCGCCTGCGAGCCAAACGAGAGGGTGAACCGGAGGAAAAACCGGCCAAAGAAACCGATTTTGCCGAGTCGTACCGCCTTCGCGGCAAGATGATCGGCGTCCTGCTGCGGGATGCGCGTTTACATGCGGCGCGCAGTGTCGAAGCCTGCGCCGAGCTGTTGAAAGTGACGCCGCAGGAGGTTGAAGCCTGGGAATATGGCGAAAGCGTACCCAGTCTGCCGCAGCTCGAGCTGCTGGCTTATTATCTGGGTGTGCCGATCAGCCATTTTTGGAGTACGGATACATTAGAAGCCTCGCAGGGGAGGCACATTGATATTCAGACTGAATACCTGGCGCTGCGCGACCGCATGGTGGGCGCTTTGCTGCGCCAGGCGCGGGAAGAAATCGGCATGACGGTAGAGGCGTTAAGCCAGGCCTGCGCTGTGCCGGTGGAGCGCATTCAACAGTACGAAATGGGCGAACTGCCCGTGCCGATGCACGAACTTTCGATGATGGCCGGCATACTCAAACAAAACATGAACTATTTTTTGGAGAGCAGCGGTCATATCGGCAACTGGCTGGCCGTTCGTGAAGAATGGAAACATTTTAGCAGCCTGCCGGAAGATTTACGCCAGTTCGCGGCGAAACCTGTTAATATGGGTTTTATTGAGATTGCGTTGATGTTAAGCCAGATGCCGACCGAAAAACTGCGGCGTGTCGGCGAAAGCGTGCTGGACATCACGCGCTAGTACATGAGCCGGCTTAACCTGCATACTGGTAGTGGGCTTAAGCCCACTGTCGAAGGCAGGCATTCTCATCTTGTTGATGTACTAGGCCTGCTGGTTGGCGTCGGACGACGCCGGCACGCAGCCGCACCGTTGTAGGCATAAGGATATTTAAGGGGGTAGGATGACAACTGCTCAAGAACTTCAGGAGCGGGGTGTAAAGCTGTTCCAGCAGAAGGACTTCGAGGCCGCCGCACAGCACTTCCAGCAGGCGATGGATGCTTATGAAGCGGAAGGCCGCCGCGATATAGCTGCCGAGATGCAGGTCAATATCGGCCTGGTACACCGGGCGCTTGGCGAAAACCAGCAGGCGCTTGAGGCGATGCAGGCGGCACTGGGCGTGTTTCAGGAAACCGGCGACGCGGTGCGAACGGCGAAAGTATTGGGGAACATGGGCGGCGTGTACGTGGAACTGAACGACCACGAGCAGGCCTATAATTGTTATCGTCAGGCAGCGGATATTTTTGAAGCGCAGGGCGAAAAAAAACTCTACGGCGAGACGTTGATGGCAATCGGCGCGCTGCAAGTGGACGAACGTAAATTGATGCAAGGCGCGGCCACCTATGAAGTCGGTCTGGAACAGCTCGGTGAGTTAACGCCGCGCCAGAAGATGATAAAAGGACTGCTGGGTATTCGGAACAAGCTGTCCGGCGGAAACAAGTAAAATAAACGGTTCGGTGGTGGAGCGTCCTCGCCTGTTATCCATAAACCGGCGGCTTTTGCTGCCGGTGGTTTTGTTTGTGCTGCTGGCGGGCGTTTATTTATCCACCTACAGCGGGCGAATTGAAAGCGGCGATACGCTGTCGCTGTTCGACGCCGCCGACAGCTTGGCCTTTTATGGCGACGACCTGCTGGACGGCTCGGCTTCGGTGAATATGCCGCCGCCGGGCCTGAATACCGATCTTTTCCCCCTCGCGCGCGCGAATGTCGAACCTTTACACGTTTTTCTGTCTTCTGTTTTGGTTCGCACCGCCGGCCATCTGCCAGGCGTCGGGTCGGTTCATGCAGCCTGGCTGCTGAACGTGCTGGTGAGCGCCGCCGCCGCAGTCACATTGTTCTTTTACGCGCTCACGTTGGGTTACGGCGACAAAACCGCCGTCCTCGGCGCGCTGCTGTTCGGCCTGGCGACGATAGTCTGGCCGTACAGCAAAACGTTTTTCCGCGAACCCCTGTCCCTGTGGATGATCTTACTGGCGGCCTGGCTGCTGGAACGCTGGCGCCAGACGAACTACCGTTCCATTCTGTTGTTCGCCGCCTGCCTGCTGGCGCTGGTGGGGGCGTTTTTGAGCAAAGAGGCGGTCATCCTGGCCGCCCCGACCCTCGCGCTGATCGCCGCGCCGGCGCTGCCGGTGGGGGATAAAACGGTGCGGCGGCTGGCGATTCTGGCTTTCGGCGCAGCGGGGGTTGGTTTAGGTATTCTGGCATTAGGAGCGGTATTCGCCGGCACGATTAATTTTGAGCCGTTTTATACCTGGATCGGTGGGCTGCTGCGCCGCTCGCCTTCGGCTGTTGCGACCATGCACGTCGCGCTGCATACCTATCTGTTGAGCATCGGCGGCAGCATATGGGCAACCTCGCCGGTGCTGCTGCTGGCCGCACCGGGCATGGTCTATATGTTTCGCCGGGGTCACTACCGCTATATTGGCGCGGCGCTGCTGGCCTTGCTGTCTTTCGCGCTAGGATATGCCGTTTTTCGGGGGAATCACTGGTTTGGCGGGCTTTCCTGGCCGCCGCGTTTTCTGCTGCCGGTCGTGCCATTTTTGATGCTGGTGGTGCTGCCGGCGCTGGAGCGGCTGTTACAACAGGGGCGTTCCCGATGGCTGCTGGCGAGTGTTGCGCTGCTGGCAATCTACAGCCTGTGGGTGCAGCTCAGCGGCGTGATGCTGGAGTGGGGCGCTTACACCGCCGCGCTGCCGCCGGAAAGCGGCGGTCTGAGCGAGTGGGGCGGCGGCCTGAACGCCGTCCCGTACCTGCGCTGGGTGGTTATTCCGGCGCTGTGGGGGCAGACGCCGCTTGATTTCGCCTGGGCGCGCGTCAATCAGCCCTGGTGGCCGGTACTGTGCATGGCGCTGATCGCCGTGAGCGGCTGGCTGCTGATTCGTTTCTGGCGGGGGACAGGGCGGGCGATTCGCCTGCCGGGGCTGTGGGCAGCTGCGCTGCCGGTCGCGCTGGCCGCTGTGATGTACGCCGGGCTGCGGCTGCTTGACGGCGACCCGCTGTATGCCCCGCCCACCAGGGATGTCTTGGCCGGTTTGCAGCCGATACTGGAAGCGGAAAGCGCACCCGGCGACGTGCTGCTGTTGAGCAGCAATACGTATGAGCCATTTTTCCTGAACGAAGGTCTGCTGACCGTTCCGCGCGTGGTTTCCCTGCCCGACCAGCCCGGCGAACAGCCCAGCCCGGAACAGCCGCCAGAAGTGGTTTCCGACAACCCGGACGCGCTGCTGACGCGAGGCAGCATCGCTCTGATTTATAATCTGGCTGCCTCGCGGGAACGTTTGTGGCTGCTGGCCGACTCCGGCCCCTGGCTGCCCTGGAGTGTTCGCCCGGTTGAACGGTTTTTGTCGGCGCATTATTATCCGGTGCGGGAAATTGCGCCCGACCCGGCGGTGCGCCTGATCGAATACAGCACCGTAGACGCGCCCAACCCGCTCGATTTTCGCGGGCCGGAGCATCTGGCCGGTCTGGTTTACGGCGATACGCTGCGGCTGGCCGGATTCGATCTGCCCGCCGGCATGGTTTACGCGGCGGGTGATGTGCTGCCGGTATCGTTTTACTGGCAGGCCGACCGGACGCCGGAGCAGGATTATATCGTGGCGTGGTTTGTGGTGGATGAAAGCGGCATCCCAGCCGTGCAGGGCATGGACTCGCAGCCCGGCGGCGGTTTTGAGCGCACGAGCGCCTGGCGTCCGGGGCTGCCAATCTGGGACAACCGGGCGCTGCGCCTGCCGGAAGACCTGTCGCCCGGCAGCTATCGCCTGTGGGTGCGGTTGTATTTCTGGGATAGTGGGGAAATCCGCCTGCTGCCCGTCACGGCGGGCGAAAGCGTGGAGACGACGACCGGCGTTTTGCCGGTGAACATTGAGGTTCGTTCGTAGAGGAGGAGAGATGATGCCTTCCCTATCGGTTGTGATTCCGGTTTATAACGGCGCGCTCAGCCTTCCTGAATTAGTATCCCGGCTGGGCGAGGAACTGCCCAAACTGACCGATGCCTTCGAGTTAATTTTTGTTGAGGATGACGGGCGCGATAACAGCTGGGAAGTCATCCAGCAGCTTGTCCGGCAGCGCCCCTGGATTCGCGGCTTCAAACACATGCGGAACTACGGCCAGCACAACGCGCTGCTGTGCGGCATCCGGGCAGCGCGTTACGAGGTGATCGTCACGATGGACGATGATCTTCAGCACCCGCCGGAAGAAATTCGGCGTTTGCTTGATAAACTGGCCGAAGGGTACGACGCGGTGTACGGCACGCCGCACCATGAGCAGCATGGTTTCTTCCGCGACATGGCTTCTCAGGTGACGAAAATCGCGCTGCAAAGCGCGATGGGCGTGGATGTGGCCCGCAGCGTGAGCGCCTTTCGGGTGTTTCGCACGCAGCTTCGGGATGCTTTCGCCAATTACCAGAGTCCGTATGTTTCGATTGATGTACTGCTGACCTGGGGAACCAAACGTTTCGCGGCCATCCCCGTCCGGCACGATCCGCGCAAGCTGGGCATTTCTAATTACACGCTCCGCAAGCTGGTGACACATGCGCTAAACATGATGACCGGCTTCAGCATCCTGCCGCTGCAAATCGCCAGCCTGGTCGGATTCGCGCTGACGATGTTCGGCGTCATCGTGCTGGTGTACGTCATCGGGCGGGCGCTGATCGAAAACGCCGCCCCGGCGGGTTTTCCGTTCCTGGCCTCCACGATCGCCGTTTTTTCCGGGGCGCAGCTTTTCGCGCTCGGCATCATGGGGGAATATCTGGCGCGGATGCACGTCCGTATCATGGGGCAGCCGTCCAGCGTCGTGCGCGAGGTGGTTGAATACCAGCCGCAGGCCGAAATGGAAAGGGAAACCGCTTCATGACCGGCGGGCTGCTAATTTCACTGTCGGCGATTGATGAGGAACGCTGGGGGGTTCGCACGGCGCGCGCTTCAGGGGTGACGGCGGAGCGCCTGCCCGATGTGCTGGCCTTTTGCCGGCAGGAAAAAGTGATGTTCCTGGTCGCGCGCTGCGCGGTTTCGGAACTACGGGCGGCGCAGATGATGGAGGCGCAGGGCTTCCGGCTGATGGATACGCTGCTGTATTATTCGCGCGATCTGACACAGCCGCTTCCACCCGTCTCGAACGGCGTGCGGCCTGCCGATGCCGGCGAAGCGGAGGCGATTCGGGTGCTTGCGGGGCGGGCTTTCCGCGCCTACAACGGCCACTACCACGCCGACGAACGGCTGGACCGGGCGGCCTGCGACGCGGTTTACGAGTCCTGGGCCTATCGCTCGTGCCTTTCGCGCCAGGTGGCCGATGAAGTGCTGGTTGCCGCGCCTAACGGCCAGATCGCCGGGTTTATTACGCTGCGGCTGAACGGCGCGCAAGGCGAAGGGCCGCTGTACGCCGTAGACCCGGAGGCGCAGGGGCAGGGGATTGGCCGGGCTTTGATGGCCGGCGCGCTGCACTGGCTGCAAGAACGCGGTGTACACCATATGCTGATGTCCACCCAGGTGACGAACGTGCCGTCACAGAAGGTCTGGACGCGGCTGGGTTTTGAGCCATCCCATGCGGAATATACGTTTCACAGGTGGTTCGACGAATAAGACGCTACCTGCCGCTCAGGACGATTTCATGTTTTTCGGCGTCCCCCATCAGCGGATTGCTGAGGATGGCCTGCTTGTAGTCCACGCCGATCCAGGCGTTATAGGCCGCCAGCGCCAGCATCAAGGCGATGAGTAGAGGAATGAACGGCCTCAGCCGCCGCTGCGGGCTGTGATTCCAGACTGCGGCCAGCCATCCGCCGCCCAGCGCCGCCAGTGGTGGCAAAAACAGGAGGATAAAACGCGGGTCGTAGCTGACCAGCAGCCACCAGACCGCAAAAAACGGCAGCGTCCATAACAGCAGCAGGAGCATTTCGGGGGACTGCCGCCCGCGCCGCAGTGCGACCCACAGCCCGTAAAACACGCCGCCGAGCATCAGCCACCCCGGCAGACCGAAGTTGTCCCCCAGGGTGATGAGTATCAGCAGGTTGTTAAGCGTCGGCGCGGCCTGGTCAGTCCAGGCGGTCGGCGGGACGAAAAGCCGGGCTTCGGCCCAGTTGCGGGCGTACCAGGGCGCGGCCACAAGCGCGCAAGCCAGCAGCGCCGCCAGCACGGTTTTAAGGCTGAAGCGCCGCCGCAGCCAGCCGTAAGCCAGCCAGACCGCCAGAAAAGCCGCACCCAGCAGGGCGGCATTTTTCGTCCAGGCGGCCAGCCCCATCATCAGGCCGGCCAGCAGCGCGTCTATCATGTGGCCGTCCGACCATAAACGCCAGGCAAAAACCGCCGCCAGCGTATAGGCGAAAGCCATCGGCAGGTCTACATAACCGGACGATGCCCAGCGCGCGAAGGTCGGCGCCAGCGCCAGCAGCAGCGCGCCGAGCCAGCCGGCCAGCGGGTTAAACAGGTTTTTGCCCAGGACGTAAACGGCGGGGATGCAGCCCAGGCTGAACAGGGCCGGAATCACGCGCGCCAGATATTCGTTGAGCCAGCCAGAAGCCAGATAGACGTAGGTATAGGCCAGCGGGATATGTATCGGATAGGCCTGATAAAAGGCATCATCGCGCCCGGCGAACGGGACGAGCGTCCCGGTTTCCGTCATGATGCGGGCGTAGCGGGCGTAAATGGCAATCGCGTCGTCGCGGTAAAACGGCCAGTAGGCCGCGTTGAACAGCACTGCGCCGCCCACCAGCGCCAGCGCCAGCAGCGCCAGCCGTTCCAACCAGGAAGCCGGCAGCACCGGCCAGACGATGCGCGGCCCCTGCCGCCGCCACAGCAGATAACCCGGCAGCATCAGGGCGAAGTAGGGCAGGGTGATTGTCCACAGTTCCAACCGGAAACCCAGGAGCGCCAGCCAGAACATCAGCAGCGTCAGCGCGGCGGGGCCGAGCGCCAGCGCCAGCAGAATTGCCAGCCAGAAATCGGGCGGGCGCGGGCTGCGTCCCACCAGCCAGGCCGCCCAGGGATAAGCCGCCGCCAGGACGAGCGCGACGAGAAGCCAGGCCAGGATGGTTTGCATCTTTACGGGACGGCGTGCGGCAGCGGCTGACCGGCCAGCCCGGCCAGCAGATTTTCGGCAGCCATGATCGCCATCTGGTCGCGCGTCCACAGGCTGGCGCTGCCGATGTGCGGCACGATGATGGCGTTCGGCAGGGTCAGCAGTTGGTGGTCTGGCGGCAGGGGTTCGGGGTCGGTCACGTCCAGCGCCGCGCCGGCGATACGGCCATCCCGCAGCGCCTCGTACAGCGCATCCTGGTCTATCACCGGGCCGCGCGCCGTGTTCACCAGGATGGCCGTTCGTTTCATTTTATTCAGGGCTTCCCGATTGATAAGGCCACGCGTCTGGGCGGTAAGCGGCGTGTGGATGGAAATGAAGTCGGATTCGCGCAGCAGCGTGTCCAGGTCAACCAACTGGACGCCGGCGGCTTCCGCTTCGGGCGGCGGCATTCCGGGGTTGCAGGCGATCAGGTGCATGTCGAAACCCGCCGCGCGCCGGGCGACCGCCTTGCCGATTCGCCCCAGGCCGATGATGCCCAAAGTTGCGCCGCTGAGGTCAGCGCCGAGCAGGGTTTTTGGCTCCCAGGTGCGCCACTTTCCGGCACGAACGTACTCCACCCCCTCGACAATCCGGCGCGCCGCCGCCAGCAGCAGCGCGAAGGCGAGATCGGCGGTCGCTTCGGTCAAAACGCCCGGCGTGTGGCCGACCGGGATGCCCCGCGCCCGCGCGGCGGCCAGGTCAATGTTATCCACGCCTACCGCCATCTGGCTGATGATCTTCAGCCCCGGCCCGGCGGCATCCATCAGGGCGGCGTCTATCCGGTCGGTGATGAGGCACAGCAGGCCGTCAGCGCCGCGCGTCCGTTCGGTCAGGATTTCGTAGGATGGTGGCAGCGTTTCCGGCCAGATGTCCACCTGGCAGGACTGCCGAATCAGTGACAGGCCGGCTTCAGGTATCTGGCGGGTGATAAATACGCGGGGTTTGGCAGTCATAGTCGGCGTAAGCCTCGTGCGGTACGGGACGATTGGCCGATTGTAACCCAAGGCTTGAATTTGGGTATACCCGGCAGTAGCATACAACCGGCTGTTTATGAAGGGGAGAGCGCATCCGGCATGGTTTCAACGTCATCCTGGCGCTTCCGGCTGCTGGCGCTGGCGGTTTTATTCCTGGTCGCCGTCCTGCTGGTGTTCGGCATCCGCCGGACGTACATGCACCACGACGAGCGGCTGGTGTATCATTTCACGCGCAACGATCTGGCGTTCACCGTCCAGTTTTTGGGCGAGCGCGACACGCACCCGCCGTTATGGTTTTCATTTTTCTGGGTGTGGCGGCAGTTCACCGGGGACAGCGAGTTCGCCGGTCGGATGCAGGCGATTTTGTTCAGCCTGCCGGTGCTGGCGGTCGTTTACCAGACCGGACGCCAATGGTTCGGCGCGCCGCGTTACGGCATTTTTGCGATGGCCGTGCTGGGCAGTATGGCGCTTTATTTCCAGTATGCGCTGGAGATTCGCCCCTATGGATTGGTGATGCTGCTGGCGAGCCTGTCCATGTTCAGCTTCCACCGCTGGATAACCCGGCAGCAGCCGCGCTGGGCAGCGGCCTATGCTGTGACGGTCGCCGCCATCCTGTACGTGCATTACTTCCAGGCGGTGCTGGTCATCGTCCAGGGTTTTTATTTTCTGGTCTATCTGTTCCGGCATCCGTCGCGGCGGCTGGCGCGGCAGGCCGCCGGGGTGGCGGCGCTGGCGTTCCTGCTGTGGTCGCCCTGGTTTCCCAGCTTCCTCAACCAGATCAAAAACCTACGGGACGCGGAACTGGTCGGCGGCAATGCGCGGGGTATCATCGGCGCAGGGACAACCACCGAACCGACTTCGCCGGAGGCGGTGGCGCGGCTGGCGCAGGTCGCCACCAACGGCCAGGTCGCGTTGTATGGCGCGGTGTTGGTGGTCGGGCTGGTCGCCCTGCGGCGGCAGGTCAATTACCGTCTGGCGCTGGCCTGGGCTTTCGGCGTCCCGGCACTTTCGCTGCTCATTAACCTGGTGGCGGCGGTTTATGCCCCGCGTTACATCCTGAATTTTATCATCGGCCTGGCGCTGGTGGTCGGCGCTGGACTGGCAGCGATACCATCACGGGGGCGCTGGGCCGCGCTGGTCGGATTCGCCGCCGTCAGCCTGTGGGCCATGCCCTCGCAGCTTCCGAAAAACCGCGTCCCTTACCGCGACCTGGCCGCTTCGCTGGCGGCGGCATCCCAACCGGGGGATGTGTTATTTTACGATCAGGCCAACGAACGCGACGACATCTGGCAGCGGGAAATCCAGCGCCAGCTTTCGCCGGAACTGCGCGCCGCTGCGGTGAGCAGCGTTGAAGCGGCAGAAGCCGCGCGGCGCGTGTGGTTTATCACCGCCGATTGGTTCGATCCTGGCGTGCGGGCGCACTTTAAAACCATTGAACAAACGCACCCGCTCCAGAAAGTGTTCGGCGACTGCACGAGCAGCTGGTGTTTTTTGATCCAACTGCTGGAAGCGCCGCCCTGGACGCAGCCGCAGGTTTTTGGCGAGGACATGGCTTTCTGGGGCGTGGACGTGGACGAAGTGAGCGCCGAAAAAATCAGTGCGCGGCTGTGGTGGCGCGTGTGGCAAACACCCGGTCTGAACTATTCCATCGGCCTGCAGCTGCTGGACGCCGGCGGTGTGCTGGCGGCACAGAACGACGGGCCGATTCGCCACTACCGCGATACGGTGGTCGAAACGTCGTTGATGCAGCCGGGCAAAATTTATGTGGACTTCCGGGACATCATTCTTCCCGCGAACCTCACGCCCGGCATTTACCAACTGGCGCTGGTGGTTTACGACTGGCAGACCGGGGAAAGGCTGCGGCTGGCCGATTCCGCCGATTACCTCGCGCTGGATACCCTCACGCTGCCGTAAACCGGACGCGCCCGCCGGTTTAGACCAATCGGCGGGAATGGTTGTAGGCGGCTTTAAACGCCATGTGTTACCATAAAAACTGTTTTAAGCGTTAGACCGACTAACTTCAGGACCGGGCATGGCTTCAGAATTTGTTGCGCGCGTTTCCCACAAAACCGACCGTTCGACTCCGCTCCGTTTTATCTGGTCGCATATCGCGCGCCACCCGCTGGTGGCCGTGCTGATGGTGATCGGCGCGTTCAGCAACGCGGCGCTGGCATCTGCCGTGCCGTATTTCATCGGGCAGGCGTTTAATGCCGTCATCGAAGGCGGAGACAGCCGGTTCATCGTCATCACGGCGCTGGCGGTCATCGGCTCGCAGCTTTTACGCGCCGCGCTGCAATTGATGCGTAATTTTTCGTCAGAGATTTTCGCGCAGCGCATCGAGCGCGACGTGCGCGACGAACTGTACGCCAGCCTGCTGGGCAAAAGCATGACTTTTCATGATATGCAGCCGGTGGGCGAGATTATGGCGCGCGTGACCAACGACGTGCGCGAAATGAACCTGATGATGAACCCCGGCATGAACCTCATCATCGGCTCCGGCATGTTTATCCTGGTGCCGCTGCTGGCCTCGCCGGCCATTTACCCGCCGCTCGTCGTCGTTCCGGCGGTGTTTATCCTGCTGTATGTGATCGCGCAGTACCGGTTTATCACTGTACTGCATCCGATTGCCCAGGATGTGCGCGTCAGCTTCGGCCAGATGAATGCCCGCCTGGCCGAGACGATAGACGGCCTCCAGGTGGTTAAGGGCGCTGCGCGCGAGGATGAGGAGATCGAAACCTTCAGCCAGAAAGCCGACCAGGTGCGCGATTATTTCGTCCGTCAGGGGTATATCGAGGCGCGCTACCTGCCGTTTTTGCTGTTTACACTGTCCATTGTTGGGGGTATGGTTCACGCCGTTTATCTGTACCGGCTTGGCGAGATCAACACCGGGCAGACTGTGGCCTTTATGGGGCAGATTTTCCTGTTCGGTTTCCCGGTGTTTACGTCCATGCGCTCGCTGTCTCAGGTGGCGCTGGGTTATGCCGGCGCGCGCCGCATCCTGGACATCATCAATACCGAAACCGACCTCGACCAGAACCGGCAGGGGTACGACCGGCCCATACGCGGCGCGATCACTTTTGAAAATGTAACCTTCGGTTATCTCGACGGCAACCCGGTTATACACAACGTTTCGTTCAGCATCGAGCCGGGGCAGACGGTCGCCATCGTCGGGCAGACCGGCGCGGGCAAAAGCACCCTCACCAAACTGGTGAACCGCATTTATGACGTGAATGCCGGGCGGGTGCTGGTGGATGGCGTGGATGCGCGAGACTGGAATTTGGCTGCTTTGCGGTCGCAGATCAGCATCATTGAGCAGGATATTTTCCTGTTCAGCCGGACGATTGCGGAGAATATCGCCTTTGGCAAGCGTGACGCCACACGCGCGGAAATTGAGGATGCGGCGCGTAAAGCCCAGGCGCACGAGTTTATCATGAGCTTCCCGGACGGTTACGAGACGGTCATTGGCCAGCGAGGCGTGACGCTCAGCGGCGGGCAGCGGCAGCGCATCGCCATCGCGCGCGCTTTTTTGACCGATCCGCCGATTCTGGTGCTGGATGACAGCACCAGCGCGATTGACAGCGCCACCGAAGACCGCATCCAGCAGGCTATCTGGTCGGCCTCGCGCGGGCGGACGACGCTGCTCATCACGCACCGGCTGTCACAGATTCGTTGGGCCGACCATATCATTGTGCTGCGGCAGGGGCGTGTGGTGGCGCAGGGCAAACACGAGGAACTGCTGCAATCGTCGGATGCGTACCGGCGTATTTTTGCGCGTTATGAAGAGCCGATCACAGCGGAGAAAACGGGGTAAAAGATGGGCTTCTTTGGCGGGCTGGAACAGGAATCCTACGACCGGCAGTATGGCGATACCTACCTGCTGAAACGCATCGCCCGTTATTTCGCCGGCTACCGCCGGCAGCTGTTGGTGATCGCCGGGACGCTGCTGGGGCTGTCGCTCATTGGGGCGCTTTACCCGGTGATAATTTCGGCGGTAGTGGACGCACTGGAGACGGGGCGTTCCCCGGATGTTGTGACTCTGCTGCTGGCCGGGCTGCTGGTGATCGCCGTTTTGGATTATGTTTTTGCGTGGGTGCGCCGCAGCGTGACCAGCCGCGTGATTGGTTATTCGGTGGCGCAGATGCGTAAGGATGCCTTCGCCGCTGCCGTCAACCGTGACATGGCTTTTTACGACGAGCATAAATCCGGTAAGGTGGTCAGCCGCATCACCAGCGATACGCAGGAGTTCGGCCAGGTGCTGGTCATCGCGGGCGACATCGCCACCCAGTTCATCGAATTGATCGTGCTGTCGCTGGTGCTGCTCAACCGGGACTGGCGGCTGACGCTGCTGCTGGTGCTGTGGATGCCGGTTTTCATCGGGGCGTCATTTTTCTTCCGCTGGCTGGCGCGTAAGGCCGGGCGGCAGGGTTCGCGGGCGATGGCCGCCGTCAATGATAATATTCAGGAAAGCGTATCCGGCATCGGGGTGGCGAAAAACTTCCGCCGGGAAGCGGCCATCTACGAGGAATTTACACGCATCAATCTGCAATCGTATACCATCAACCTGCGGCGCGGCTTCGTGCTGGCGCTTATCTTCCCGGTGTTAAACGCGCTGGCGGGGGCAGGTACGGCCTCGCTGGTATACTTCGGGGGCATGGCGGTTATCGGTGGTTTGATTAACATCGGCTCGTGGTATCTGTTTGTCCAGAGTATAGATCGTTTCTGGTTTCCGTTCATCAGCCTGGCCGGGTTCTGGAGCCAGATTCAGCAGGGTTTAAGCGCGGCGGAACGAATTTTCGCGCTGATTGATGCTGAAAATACCGTCCGGCAGGTGGACAGCCAGTCGGTGCATACGCTGCGCGGTCGCATCGAGTTTGATGGCGTGACGTTTGAATACAAACCCGGCGTCCCGGTGCTGGAACGCTTCGATTTGACGATTGAGTCAGGGCAGAGCGTGGCCTTCGTGGGGCATACGGGCGCGGGTAAAAGCACCATCGCCAAGCTGATCGCCCGATTTTACGAGTTCCAGGGTGGGCAGATTCGTATTGATGGGCGCGACATCCGCACTTTTGGTCTGGCCTCGTATCGAAGGCATCTGGGCATCGTGCCGCAGCAGCCGTTTTTGTTCAGCGGCACGATTGCGGATAACATCCGCTACGAAAAGCCGGAAGCCCCCGATGCCGAAATCGAAGAGCTGGCTTACAGCATCGGCGGAGGCGAATGGTTGGAAACGCTGCCGAACGGTTTGCAGACCGATGTGGGTGAACGCGGCGCGCACCTGAGCATGGGCCAGCGCCAGCTGGTGAGCCTGCTGCGGGTGCTGCTCCAGCGTCCGGCCATCTTCGTGCTGGATGAGGCGACCGCCAGCATTGATCCCTTCACCGAAACGCAGATTCAGGAGGCGTTGGAGCTGATTCTCAAACAATCCACATCCATTCTGATCGCGCACCGTTTAAGCACCGTTCGCAGCGCCGACCGGATCATCGTGCTGCGCGACGGGCATATTATTGAGCAGGGCAGCCATACATCGTTGATGGAGCAGGGCGGCCACTATGCCGAACTGTACAACACTTACTTCCGCCACCAGTCCTTGAGTTACATCGAAAACGCCCGGCGCTTTTTCGATACCCAGGAGATGCAGCGGCTCGGCGCGGCATCCCCGCGCTAACCTCATCAGTTCGGTGTTTCGTCAATCCCGAAAAGGTCGCTTTTGATTTTCATCTACCGACATGCTCTGGCCTTAATCCTGGCGGCTTATGTGGCGCTGGCGCTGGTGTATACCTGGGCAACGCCGCCGTTTGAGGCGTCCGACGAGCTGTGGCACTTCGGTCTGGTTCAGCATATCGCGGAAACCGGCCAACTGCCGGTGCAGGTCGCGGGCGTCGAAACGATATACGAGCAGGAAGGCAGCCAGCCGCCCCTGTATTATCTGCTGGCCGCCGCGCTGGTGAAGCCGCTCGACCGGGGCGACTTTAAGGCTGCGCGCCAACTCAACCCGCACGTGGTCGCCGGCGTTCCTGGTTACATGGGCAATAAAAATCTGGTGCTGCACGATTCGCCGCCGGGCGGCACGACGCTGGCCGTGTACATGCTGCGGATGTTCAGCATCGCGCTGGGCGGCGTGACGGTGTGGGCGGTCTACCGATCAACCCAAATGCTCGTAGGGGCAAGACATGTTTTGCCCGTGCGCCAGACGATCCCGATTCTCGCTGCCGGGCTGGCGGCTTTTAACCCGATGTTCTTGTTCATCAGCGCATCGGTGAACAACGACAATCTGGTGACGGCGCTCAACAGCCTGGTCATCTGGCTGATGCTGGTTTTGCTTCGGGATGGTTTCATGTTCCGGCGCAGCCTGCTGATTGCCGTCCTGATCGCGCTGGCCTCATTGAGCAAACTCAGCGGCTTGGTGCTGGTGCCGGTGGTGGCGCTGGCCGCGCTGTGGACAGCCTGCCGGCGGCGCGATTGGCGCGGGTTGGTGACGCTGGGCGCGCTGATGGCCGGCGTCTGGGCTGTTCTGGCCGGGTGGTGGTATGTGCGGAATGTTCAGCTTTACGGTGAGCTGTTCGGCACCGGCACGATGGCCGCCGTTGCGGGAATGCGCGAAAATCCTTTCACTTTCCAGACGATGCTTGATGAATTTCAGGGCTTTCGTTTCGGCTACTGGGGGATATTCGGCGCGTTTAATATCATGACGTTCCGCCCGTTTTACGACGTGATGGACGCGCTGACGGCGCTGGCGCTGGCCGGGCTGGCCGTTCACCTGTGGCGCGCGCGCCGTGACCGTGAGCAGATGGCGCGTTTGCTGCTGATCGGCCTGATTGTTGTCCTTGGCGCGGCAGCGGTGATCGCCTGGACGGCGCAAACCTACGCCTCGCAGGGGCGGCTGCTGTTCCCCTATGTGGCGGCGATCTGCCCTCTGCTGGCGTTGGGTCTGGCGGAACTCACGACATGGGCGCGGATACGCCGCGCGGCGTTTTTATCTGTGGCGGCGACGATTATCCTGGTTGTGTTCGCGCTGGTTGTGCCGTTCGCCAGCATCGCCCCGGTTTATGCCGCGCCGGTGCCGCCGGCGAATCTGCCGGACTCGGTGCGGCCTGTGTACGCGCGTTTTGGCGAGGTGGCGCTCGTCGGCTACGAAACGCCTGACCGCCGTTACGCGCCCGGCGAAACGCTTCCGGTAACGGTTTACTGGCAGGTGTTGGAAAAAACCGACCGTGACCTAAGCCTGTACCTGCACGCCGTTTTATTGGATGGCAGCGTGATTGGCAAGGTGGACAGCTATCCCGGCGGCGGGCGGCTGCGGACGACGACCTGGCAGCCGGGCGCGATTTACGCCGATGAATACGCGATTCCGCTGCTGCCCTCACCCCCTCAGGGAGAGGGGAGTAAAATGGCGCAGGCCGAAATCGTGCCGATGGCCTCTAAACTGCGGGTGCAGGTTGGCTGGTGGTTGTATCCGGCGGAAGATCATATCCCCCCGACGACGGCGGAAGGCCAGCCGATGGGCGTAGTGATGCTCGATGCGGGCGGTTTTGCTGATGGCAGGGGCGAACCCGCGCCGGAAGGTCTGACTCCTGC
>QUBZ01000132.1 GCA_014338005.1 Chloroflexota bacterium
AGCAGCCCCTGCGAGGCGGTGAAGGTCGTCGCCAGCGCGCCGGTGGTCAGCGCACCGTGTACCGCGCCCGCCGCGCCACCTTCGGACTGCATTTCAACCACCCGAGGAACCGTCCCCCAGATGTTCCGTTCGTTCGCCGCCGATTTTTCGTCGGCCAGTTCACCCATCGCCGATGACGGGGTGATCGGGTAAATGGCGATAACCTCGCTCACGGCGTGGGCAACATGGGCTGCTGCCGTGTTTGCGTCCACTGTTATAAAGTGTCTTTCTTGATTCGACATCGCTTTAACCTTCCCGAAATGGACTGTCCTACCCCCCTAGCCTAACAGCGTAACCCCTTGTCATAAAGTGAAGAACGGCATTATTTTCGTGCCAATCGTCACTTCTGGCATTAAGACTATCAGGGTAAAGTGAAGGGGATAGTCTGATAATGGAGGAGTTGGGATTCATGGTTGATTTTGCTACGACATACCTGGGCATACCCCTGAAAAATCCCCTGGTCGTCGCCGCCAGTTCCATTTCAAACCACGTGGATACTGTCAAACAGGCCGAAGAAGCCGGGGCCGGCGCGCTGGTCATTCGTTCGGTATTTGAGGAACAGATACAGTTTGACCAGCTGCGTATGGAAGAAAGCCTGAATATCGGGGCGGAAAGTTTCGCCGAAGCTCTTACCTATTTTCCCAAAGTCGAACACGGCGGCCTGAAAGAACACCTGATGTGGGTGGAAAAAACCCGCGCAGCGGTGAAAATGCCCCTGTTCGCCAGCCTCAACGCCGTCTCGCCCGGCGCGTGGGCAAGTTATGCCAAACAGCTCGCCGAAACCGGCGTGAACGGCCTGGAAGTGAACTTCTATGCCGTCGCTACCGACCTCAAGCGGCCCGGAAATGACATCGAACGCGCCCTGTACGAAGTTGTCGAGAGCGTCCGCGCTGAAGTCGCCCTGCCCATTGCGGTTAAACTCAGTCCGTTTTATACCTCCGTTGTCAACGTCGTGAGCGAACTGGAAAAACGCGGCGCCAACGGCGTGGTGCTGTTCAACCGCTTTTTGCAGCCGGATATTGACCCCGATACCGAAACGCTGGTCAGCCAGATGGTATTAAGCACGCCCGACGAGATGAGAATACCGCTGCGCTGGATTGCCCTGCTCTACGGGCGCACCGGCCTTGACCTGGCATTAAGCACCGGCGCGCACACCGGCAAAGACGCGGTTAAAGCCCTGTTGGCCGGGGCGACGGTCGTGCAGATGGCGGCGGCGCTGCTTAAAAACGGCGTGCATTACCTGTCTACCATGCTCATCCAGATGCAGGGCTGGATGGAAGAACACGGCTATCAGAGCATCACCGACTTCAGGGGTAACGTCAGCCAGAAAAACTGCGACGACCCGTTTGCGTTCGAGCGCGCGCAGTACGTCCGGCTGCTGCTCAGCCAGAAATAGCCGCTTGAGTGAGAGTTTTCCGCCTGCGGCATGATTAACGTCACTAAGGCTATTCATTGAATACCGGTAACATTAGCAACAGTGCTGTTTCATGTATTGGGTATTTTCCCAATACGTTGGTGAGAGGGAGTACCAATGTCCAAAAAATGGGTTTATCTGTTCCGTGAAGGGAACGCCAGTATGCGCGACCTGCTGGGCGGCAAGGGCGCTGGCGTCGCTGAAATGACCCGCAGCGGCGTGCCTGTCCCGCCCGGTTTAACCATCACGACTGAGGCCTGCAATGCCTATTATGAAAACGGTAAGCAGTTTCCCGAAGGGCTGTGGGAACAGGTTCTTGAAGGTTTGAAAGACATCGAAAAGCAGACGGGACGCACTTTTGGCGACCCGAACTGCCCGCTGCTGGTTTCCGTCCGCAGCGGCGCGAAGTTCTCCATGCCCGGCATGATGGACACCGTTCTTAACCTGGGTTTGAACGAACAGACTCTCGAAGGTCTGGCCCGTTTGACCGGTAACCCGCGTTTTGCTCAGGACGCTTACCGCCGCTTTATCCAGTTGTTCGGCAAAATCGTGCTGGGCGTGGAAGGCGACAAGTTCGAACATGTGATGGACAAGGCCAAAAATGTCGGCAAACGCAACGAGCGCCTGGATACCGACCTGAGCGAAGACGAACTGGCCGACATCGCCAAACAGTTTAAGAAAATCATCAAACGCGATGCCAAGATTGACTTCCCCGAAGACCCCTACGAACAGCTTCGCATGGCAATTGGCGCCGTCTTCGATTCCTGGAATGGCCGCCGCGCCATTGATTATCGCCGCCTGAACAAAATCCCCGATAATCTGGGGACGGCAGTTAACGTGCAGGCGATGGTTTTCGGCAACATGGGTAACGACAGCGCCACCGGCGTGGCCTTCACCCGCAACCCCAGCACCGGCGATAAAAACTTCTTCGGTGAATATCTCATTAATGCTCAGGGCGAAGATGTCGTGGCCGGCATTCGCACGCCGCAGCCCATCAGCAAACTGAACGAAGAAATGCCGGAAATCTACAAGCAGTTCGTAGACATTGCCAAGAAACTCGAAACCCACTACCACGACGTTCAGGATGTTGAGTTCACCATCGAGCGCGGCAAGCTGTGGATGCTGCAAACCCGCTCCGGCAAACGCACTGGCGCGGCTGCCGTCAAGATCGCCGTTGACATGGTGCATGAAGGATTAATTGACAAAGCGACGGCTGTCCAGCGCGTCGAACCCGGCCACCTCGACCAGCTCCTTCATCCCATGCTGTCCCCCGAAGTGCGCGAAAAACAAAAACCGCTGACCACCGGCCTGCCGGCATCTCCCGGTGCGGCCACCGGGCGCGTATCGTTTGACCCCGATGAAGCCGAAGAACTGGCCTTTACGGGCGAAAAGATTATCCTGGTTCGTGTCGAAACTACGCCCGAAGACCTGCACGGTATGGCCGTCGCTCAGGGTTTGCTGACGGCTCGCGGCGGTATGACCAGCCACGCGGCGGTAGTCGCACGCGGTATGGGCAAACCCTGTGTGGCCGGCGCAGGCGAAATCCATATTGACTATGGCCGCCAGAGCGCCAAAGTCAACAACACGACCATCAAGAAAGGCGACTGGATCACGATTGACGGCGGCACCGGCGAGGTGTACGTTGGCCGCCAGCCCACCGTTGAACCCGAACTGGGCGGTGAATTCGGCGAACTGATGACCTGGGTGGACGAGTTCCGCACGATGGGTGTCCGCGCTAACGCCGACATCCCGCGCGATGCCAAAACAGCCCGCAGCTTTGGCGCGGAAGGCATCGGCCTGTGCCGCACCGAGCATATGTTCTTTGAAGGCGACCGCATCCAGGCCGTGCGCGAGATGATTATTTCCGACACGCCGGAAGGCCGCCGCGCCGCCCTGGCGAAAATCGAGCCGCACCAGCAGAGCGATTTTGAAGGTCTGTTCCGCGAGATGGATGGCTTCCCGGTCATCATCCGCACCCTCGACCCGCCGCTGCACGAGTTCCTGCCGCATGGCAACAACGAAATCCGCGCGCTGGCGGAAAAACTGGGCGTAAGCTTCCGCAAAGTTAAAATGCGCGTGGAAAGCCTGCACGAAGCCAACCCGATGCTTGGCTTCCGGGGCTGCCGCTTGGGCATCATCTACCCCGAAATCACCGAAATGCAGGCGCGCGCCATCTTCAAGGCCGCCGTCGCGGTGAAGAAAGAGGGCATCACCGTCATTCCGAAGGTGATGATCCCCCTGGTTAGCAGTCTGACGGAACTGCAAGTTCAGGCCGAGCTGGTTCATAAAGTGGCGAAGGAAGTTCAGAAGGAAAGCGGCGTAAAGTTCGATTACCAGGTTGGCACGATGATTGAACTGCCGCGCGCGGCACTGGTGGCGGACGAAATCGCCGAAGTGGCCGAATTCTTCAGCTTCGGCACCAATGACCTGACCCAGACCACAATGGGCCTCAGCCGTGACGACGCCGGGCGCTTCCTGCCGCTGTATGTCGAACGTAAGGTGATGCCGGAAGACCCGTTCCAGACCATTGACCAGGAAGGCGTTGGGCAGTTAGTGGAAATGGGAACCAGCCGGGGACGCAAGACCCGCCCCGATCTGGAAGTCGGCATCTGCGGCGAACATGGTGGTGATCCGGCCAGCGTTCACTTTTTCTTCAAGGCCGGGCTGGACTACGTGAGCTGCTCGCCGTACCGCGTCCCGATTGCCAAGCTGGCGGCGGCCCACGCCGCGCTGGCTGCGAAGGGCGCAGAAATCCGTAAGGATAAGTAAAATCCGGGGTGACGCCAACCGGGGCAGGATCAGACCTGCCCCATGCTCCGGCAAGCGGGGTGAACCAGGGGGTTCGCCCCGTTTTATTTATTGTATGGGTCGGCATTTCAGCCTTTTGTCCGAGACAACTTCCATCAGCCGCCGGATGCGAAACGGCGCGCCGGGCTTTATCATAAGCCTATATTCTGTGATTTACTCATCTTTTTATTGGTATCGTAATGGAGTGATGGCCGCAGCCTGAGGTCGTAATAAAACCGGGACGGCCATGCCGAGGGAGGAACAGTATGGTTCAGGCAAGTTTGATAAGGTCATTCGCCCTGTTGGCGATCATCATCGTAATGCTTATGGGGTTGATGGCAATCAGTGCGGACTCACCCGACCGGATGAGCCGCCAGGCGTCCGGTCTTCCTCTCATCGAACAGGACAACTCCATGTACGGTTTGTTCGATGCGGACGGTTACGATTGTCTCCACCTTCCGCGATAGTTCAGTTCGTCAGATACGAAAGTCCAATAAAAGGAGCGGGTGACATGAACGAGAACATGAAGATAGAAGTTGTGGTGGACGACGCCGATCGGGTACTGCGGTGGGCGCAGATCGCCGAGATGGTTGATAGCCTGACGATCCGAGTCGAATCGCGGGCGAACGGCAGCCACACCGAGCAGAACAAGGCATTAAACGACGCGGCAGAATGGTTGAGCCGGACTTTTTCATACTCGGACTCCCTTCCGCCTGAAGAGGATGCCGGATCGCGGCGTTACACCGTCATCAAAGGGCTGTAGTGGCCGGAGAAATGAAAAACTGCAATCACAGTTGAGGGCGGGGGCATAAACTGTCCCCGCCTTTGCTGTCCCAAACAGGCATAGTCTACCCCGAAATCGTCGAATTGAAGGCGTGCGATCTTCAATGGCACTGCCCCATCACGGTAAAATATCTCAGCCTTTAGTCTGAGACAACATCCATCGCCCGACGGATGTACAGCGGCGCTCTAGGTCTTATCATGAGCGTAGATTTTGCGATTTACCTCTTGATAAGGAGAAATCCAATGGTGACGCCGTTTATTGAAAATACCGAGTTCACCCCGGAAGTATTAGTCGCTTTACGGGCGCAGATTCAGGGCGAAGTGATCGTCCCTGGCGACGCCCGCTATGATGACGCGCGACAAGCCTGGAATCTGGCGGTTGAACAGCGCCCGGCGTTAATCATCATCGTCGCAAACGCCTCGGACGTGGCTGCGTCGGTGCGCTTCGCCCGCGCCCAGGGACTCGGCATTTCCGTCCAGTCCACCGGGCATGGTGTGGTACAGCCTGCCAACGATAACCTGCTCATCATCACCTCGCGGTTAACCGAAGTGCGCGTGGATGCCGAAACCCAGACCGCCTGGGTTGAAGCCGGCGCGCTGTGGGGCATGGTGCTGGAAAAAGCGCAGGCGGTCGGCCTGGCGCCGCTGCTGGGTTCTTCACCTGGCGTGGGTGTGGTCGGCTACACGCTCGGCGGCGGCCTGGGCTGGCTGGCGCGCAAGTACGGCCTGGCAGCCGACAGCGTGCGCGCGTTCGAGCTGGTTACGGCGGACGGAAACCTGCGGCGCGCCAGCGCAGACCAAAACAGCGATCTGTTCTGGGCGCTGCGCGGCGGTGGCGGCAGCTTTGGCATCGTCACCGGCATGGAAATTCAGCTTTACCCGGTTTCGACAGTATTCGCTGGCAATCTGATTTACCCGGTTTCATTGGCGAAAACCATATTTGCCCGCTACCGTGACTGGATCGCCAGCGCACCGGAAGAACTGACTTCCTCTATCGTCATCATGAATTTCCCGCCCATCCCGGCAGTACCCGAATTTTTACGCGGGCAGACCGCGGTCATCATTCGCGGCTGTTATACCGGCCCGGTCGAGGAAGGTCAGGCGCTGCTGCAAAGCTGGCTGGACTGGCAGGCGCCTATCGCCAACCTGTGGCACGCTATGCCCTTCAGCGAGGCCGGCACAATCAGCAACGACCCCAAAGACCCGTCGCCCGGTGTCAGCAGCGGGGCATGGCTGCGCGACCTGAGCGACGAAACCATTGATGCGCTTATTCAATATGGCGTCTCGGTCAACGGTTCGTCGCCGCTGGTCGTCACCGAGGTACGTCATGTTAGCGGCGCGATGGCGCGGGTGGACAAACACGCCAGCGCCTTCGGCAATCGTGACGCATCCCTGCTTTTGAGCCTCATCGGCATGGCACCCACGCCGGAAGCCGCGCAGGCGGTACGACAGCACATCGGCCAGCTCAAAACCGCGCTCCAGCCGCATCTGACGGGTGGTGTTTACATGAACTTCCTGGAAGGCCAGGAAGCGCGGGAGCGCACGCCGGACGCTTATCTACCGGAGAACTACCGGCGCTTGATGGCGATCAAAGCCCAGTACGACCCTGACAATTTCTTCCGCTTCAGCTTCGACATCCCGCCGGTCAAAAACGCACCCGACGGCGAGTAAACACGATAAACATCCCGGCTCGCGCACAGCAATAAACCGTCACAATGTGCGAGCCGGGATATATGTGCGATTACGAGAAGTGTTCTATGGGTTTAATGCGTGTTCAGTCTTCGGCGGTCATTCCCGCCTGACCGGAGGCGATTTACGCGGTGCTGGCAGATTACCGCGAAGCGCATCCCGCCATCCCGCCCAAACCCTACTTCACCAAATTAAAAGTCGAAGAAGGCGGACAGGGCGCAGGCACGGTCATCCACGTGCCGTTTTTACGGCGCGTCATCCTCCAGCTCGGCCAGTTCATCCATTTCCCGCAAATATTCAAAAACGCGGTTGGCCTCTTCCTCGTCCACAATGCTGATCGCAAACCCAACGTGGACGATCACGTAGTTATCTACCTGTGCATCTGGCACATAAGCCAGATTTACGTCTTTCACAACGCCGCCAAAGCTGACTTTGCCCATTCGCATGAACGGGTCGTCCCCTTCGATGCTGAGGATTTTCCCCGGTATGGCTAAACACATAATCTCAATTCCTCTGTTTTAATCTAACAAACGGTGGACAAGCTCCAGTAGTTTTGGAACGGCAGCTTCTACCGCCGGTGACAGCGATTCGGTCAGGTCGAACGTTTCGGCAGCAACCGAGCATAACACAGCCTGCGGGCAGGCTCCAAAGAGTATTTGCGCGCAGGCCAGCAGAGCGGGAATGTCGAAGTGGTGGGTAAAATCCGCCGCTGCGGACATATCGGGCTGAATGGCCTGCTGCAACACCTCGCCGGGCGCGCCCGTACAGGCAGCGTCAATAAAAATCACCCGATCAACCCGGCTTAACCGCTCGGCCAATTCGGGCGTCAGTTGGTGGCAGGTCAAGATTTCAACATCCTCCCGCCGCATATTTTCAGAAAGCCGCCGCGCGGCGTGCCATCCCAGGCCATCGTCGCCGCGCAGCGGGTTACCATAACCGACAATTAACACACGCGCCATTAACGTCTGAGTTCGTCTAGAACCGCCCCATCCGGGCTGACCAGTTGGATTTGCAGCGGCATCTGGCCGACGGCGTGCGTCGAGCAGCTCAGGCATGGGTCGTAAGCGCGAATGACGGCCTCCACCCGGTTGAGCATCCCTTCCTGCATTTTCGTGCCGTTGACGAAATGTTTGGCGACCTGCAAAACGCCCCGGTTCATCGCCATGTTGTTGTGGCCGGTAGCAATGATGAGGTTAGCATAGGTGATGATGCCGTCCTCATTGATGCGGTAATGATGCAGCAGCGTGCCGCGCGGCGCTTCCGCGATGCCTACGCCCTCCAGACGGTTCGGCTCGGCATAAGCGCGGACATTTTTGCTCAGGATGTCCGGCTTGTTCAGGATATGCTCGATGCGCTCAATGCCGTTGAGAATTTCGATCAACCGCGCGTAGTGATAGTGGAACGAACTCAATACCGCTCCGCGCCCCAGCTCGCGGAATTCCGCCCATTCGGCATCGGCCAGGGGCGTGCCGCAGAAATTGATGATATTCAGCCGTGCCAGCGGCCCCACCCGGTAGATGCCATCGGGATAACCTGCCGGTTTATAATACGGGAACTTGAGGTAAGACCAGGGTTCGACCGCCTCGCCGATGTAATCCTGATAATCTTCAGCCCGGATTCCGTCCGCGACGATCTTGCCGGTCGCATCCACGAAACGCAGATGGCCGTCGTAATGCACCAGTTCGCCCTGCTCGTTCACCAGCCCCATAAACAGGGATGGGAAATTGGCGAAGGTGCGGATTTCCTCCGGGTAGTTATCAAACGTGCGCTTGAACCAGTCCAGCGTGCGCTGGATGGTCGCCAGAGCTTCGGGTATGGTCGCCAGGATTTGATCGCGCTTCTCGACCGTCAGCGGCTCGCTGACGCCGCCGGGGACGATCCAGCCGGGATGTATGCGTTTGCCGCCGAGCAGCTCGATAATCTGCTGACCGAACTTACGCAGCAGAATGCCATCGCGGGCGATATTCGGATGCGACTGCATCACGCCGAAGATATTCCGCTGCGCCGGGTCGGAGTCCAGCCCTAACAGAAAATCCGGCGAAGCCAGGTGGAAAAAGCTGAGCGCGTGCGACTGCACAAGCTGAGCGAGATTCATGATGCGGCGCAGATATTGGGCCGTCTCTGGAATCTCAACTGCCATCAGCTCATCGCAGGCTTTGGCGGACGTAATCAGGTGGCTGACCGGGCAGATGCCGCAGATGCGCGCCATCAACGACGGCATTTCGTAAAACGGGCGGCCTTCGCAGAATTTTTCAAACCCGCGAATCTGCGTCACATGGAACTGAGCGTCCCGCACGAACCCATCATCGTCCAGGAAAATCGTGATCTTTCCATGTCCCTCGGCGCGCGTAACGGGATTAATCGTAATCTGTTGCGCCATAACGTCTCCTATGCCCCAAACCGGGAGCGGTCGCTCATATCAGGCGTGCGGCCCTCAAGCAGTTCGGTGATCGCGTAATGGATGGTATCGGCAGATGGTGGGCAGCCCGGTACAAATACGTCAACCGGCACGACCGAATGAACCGGCAGGACTTGTCGCAGCAGAGTCGGCACGCTCACATTGGGAATCTGCTGCTGGACACTGGCATTTTCGATGTATGCGCGGTCAAGCACTTCGCCGACCCTGAACGAGTTACGCATAGAAGGCACGTTGGCCGTCACCGCGCAGTCGCCCAGCGATACCAGTATTTTGGTGTGTTTCCGTATGTGGCGAATTTTTTCCAGGTCTTCATTGCTGCTGACCGCGCCTTCGACCAGCGTCACATCCACCGAGTCTGGAAATTCCTTCGGGTCTACCAGCGGGCTGTAAACCAGTTCGATCTGGTCGGCCAGTTCGATCAGCCGTTCGTCCATATCAAGAAAGGACATATGGCAGCCGGAGCAGCCATCGAGCCAGACTGTTGCCAGACGTACTTTGCTCATCGTGTTCGTTTCTCCCGCATCAGCGTCAGATAAGGCAGGAAGCCTCGTTTCTTTGCCATTTCGGCCACTGCCTTGCCTTTCTCGAACAGCGCACCGGTGGGGCAAACATTAACACATTTGCCACAGCTCGTGCAGGTTTCCGACTCGCCCCAGGGCTGGTTTAGGTCGGTGACGATATGCGCTTCAATGCCGCGCCCGCTGACATCCCAGGTATGCGCGCCTTCGATTTCGTCGCACACGCGCACGCAGCGCGTGCAGAGGATACAGCGGTTGCGGTCGAGCGCAAACCGTTCGTGCGAGGCATCCACCGAACGGCGCGGGTGGCGGTACGGCACGCTCACATGGTACATGCCCAGCTTTTGCGCCAGGGATTGCAAGTCGCAGTGGCCGTTTGCCACGCACACCGAGCAGATGTGATTGCCCTCGGAAAAAATCAGTTCCAGAATGGTGCGCCGGTATTCCTGCAAACGGGTCGAATTGGTGGTTACTTCCATGCCTTCTTCGACATACGTCACGCAGGCGGGCAGCAGTTTATTGATGCCTTTAACTTCCACCAGGCACAGACGGCAGCCGCCATGCGGCGATAACCCCTCCAACTCGCACAGAGTCGGGATGAAGATGCCGTTCTCGCGCGCCACTTCCAGAACGGTTTCGTCCTCGTGCGCGCCTACATCCTGGCCGTCAATCTTGAGTGTTTTAATCCGTGAGGAAGGCTGCTTCATGATTGGCCTCCTGAATGCGAGCCAGGTATTCGTGACGGAAATAACGTAATGTGCTTAACACGGGGTTCGGTGCGCCCTGCCCCAGGCCGCACAGGCTGGTATATTTGACCACATCGCACAGCCGCTCCAACAGCTGCAGGTCGGCCATCGTGGCTTCGTTTTTCGTCAGCTTGTCCAGCAGGTCGTACATTTGCGCCGTTCCCACGCGGCAGGGTACGCATTTGCCGCAGGACTCGGTCATACAAAATTCCATAAAGTATTTGGCGACATCCACCATGTTGGAGGTTTCGTCCATGACGATCATGCCGCCCGACCCCATGAAAGAGCCGATTTGCAGCAGCGATTCAAAGTCCACCGGCATATCCAGATACTCTTCCGGGATACACCCGCCGGAAGGCCCGCCGGTCTGCACCGCTTTGAACTTTTTACCGTCCGGTATGCCGCCGCCAATGTCAAATACGATCTCGCGCAGGCTGATGCCCATCGGCACTTCGATCAGGCCGGTGTTTTTAATACAACCGGTCAGCGCGAAAACTTTGGTGCCTTTACTTTTTTCTGTGCCAATGGCGGAAAACCAGTCTGCCCCTTTCCGTATAATCGGCACGATGTTGGCATAGGATTCAACATTGTTAATCAGCGTGGGATAACCCCACAACCCATGCTCCGCCGGATACGGCGGGCGCGGTCGAGGCTGCCCCATACGCCCTTCGATGGATGCGATCAAGGCGGTTTCTTCGCCGCAGACGAAAGCGCCCGCGCCGAGCCGAATATCCACGTTAAAGCTGAAGGTCGTTCCGCAGATGTTTTCTCCCAGCACGCCGAGACGTTTCGCCTGACGGATGGCGATTTTTAAACGTTCAACTGCCAGCGGGTATTCCGCCCGAACGTAGATGTACCCTTCTCCCGCGCCGACGGCGTACCCGGCAATCGCCATCGCCTCGATCACCGCGCGC
>QUBZ01000133.1 GCA_014338005.1 Chloroflexota bacterium
TGGTGGCAAGCTGCTCGTCACTGAGGGTGAAGTTGACTCGTCGGCTCATGCCCGACAAGTCTAACTCGTTCGTGGATTTCCTTCGACTATTGGCTTAGATACTCAGGAAACTGCTCAAGAAACTGACGATCAATGCGAGAAGGCCCGCTTCTTAAAGCATCGATTCCACGCTGAGTGATGCAGAATCGACCACGCCCGGCGCTTTCAAGTAGGCCAGCTTGTTTCAGGTAGGTGAGCGACCAATGAATACGGTTATCCAGGCGAAACTGCCCGCCGCTTGGCAGCAGTTCCTTTCGATCTTCGTCGGATAAACCAAAATGAGATGCTATAATTTCAATCACTTCGCCGGTCGAATGTGGCTGTCCGTCGCCGGCAATTTGCAGGACAGGCAGCATCAGGGTTTGAAAATCAGGGATGGGCATGTCTTTCGCTCCAGGCAGCAAAGGCGCGCCCCTACTCTGCCAGTAAACGGCTGTGACTCACAAAACTTCACCTGTGATTATAAGGATTTCGTTATGACACCGCTTTATCCCCTGCGGCTGAACCCGGCGCTGCACGTCCGCGTCTGGGGGGGCCGCCGCCTGCAAACCGTCTTCCACAAGGCGCTGCCCACCGATGAGCCGTATGGCGAATCCTGGGAGATGCACGATACCGCCACCGTCGCCGATGGCCCGCTGGCCGGGCAAACGCTTGGCGCGTTGCTGGCGACCTACGGCCACGACCTGATCGGCCCGGACAGCGACCCGGCGTTGGGTTTCCCGCTGCTGCTCAAGCTGATGGACTCCCGCGATTGGCTGTCGGTTCAGGTCCACCCGAACGACGACCAGGCGGGGGAACTGGAAGGCGAGCCGCGCGGCAAAACCGAAGCCTGGATTGTGCTGGACGCCCAACCAGGCGCGCGATTGGTGATCGGCGTGCGGCCCGGAACGAGCCGTTCCGACCTGGCCGAAGCCATCCGCCAGAACACCCTGGAACGCCTGCTGGTGTACGCTAACATCACAGCGGGTGATGTGCTGCTTAACACCGCCGGGGCGATTCATGCCCTGGGGCCGGGACTGCTGATCTACGAAATCCAGCAGTCGTCGGACACCACCTACCGCCTGTACGACTGGGGACGCCGGGGACTGGACGGCGAACCGCGCGACCTGCACATCGAAAAAGGGCTGGCCGTCGCCAACCTAGACACGCTGCCGGAGATCAAACGCACCGCCAGGGACGATTCGCCGCTGGTGGAGATGGTTCGCTGCCCCTATTTCACGACCGTTCAGCACCGGCTGTCCGGCGAAACAGCCGCGCTGGATACCGGTGGACGCCGTTTTCATGTCCTCACGGCGCTGGAGGGCCAGGCCGCCATCACCTGGGGCGGCCAGCAAACCGTTATGCCGCCCGGACAATCGGTGCTGATTCCCGCCTGCCTGGGCGAGTATACGCTCTCCGGCCCGGCGCGGGTGCTGCGTTCGTTCCAAACGCTGGATTAAGGGGGCAGCCGGTGGTTCGAATCGCCATCCTTACGGACACGCCGCAGCCCGGCGAACGGCACGAAACGCCCTACGGCCCGTCCGCGCCCATCGGCCAAACCGGCTGGAACGGGGCGGACGTGCTGATATGCGCGCCGTCAGATGACGACCCGCGCGCTACCGTCCGCGCGCTTAAAGACCAGGGCGCGGCGCACCTGTGGCTGTGCGAGTCGGTGGGGGCGCTCTCGCCGCTGCTGGAGCCGGGCGACTGGCTGATACCGGATGATTACATAGACGGCACGCGCGGCCAGCATTACACCTATTTCAGCGAAAAAGCCGGCGGTTTTGTGCAGCAGGTTCCACCCTTCGACCCGGCGGGCCGGGAGGCGCTGCTGGCCGGGGGGGCTGCCGTTTCGCCGCGGCCGTTCCGGCGTGGGGTGTACGTCTGCATCAGCCCGACGCGCCTGGAAACCCCGGCGGAGGCGCTGTTCTGGGCGCGCGCCGGGGGACATGCCGCCGGGCGTTTCCTCAGCCCATACCTGACGCTGGCGCGCGAGCTTGATCTGGCGGTGGCGGCGCTGGTCGTCGTCACGCGGCGGGGCGGCGAGCCGGGCGCGGCGCGCCCCTTCGCGGATTATACGCCCGCGCTGGCGGCGGCGCTGGCGGCCTTCGGCGGTTAATGCGCGCCGTTCTGCCGGTACCAGGCCACCGTTTCGCGGATGGCGTCCCGCAGCGGCGTGGCGAAACTGCCGAACAGCCGCTCGAACCTGCTTGCGTCCACGATGAACGGCTCGTCGAACTGGTACAGCACTTCGTCGTAACCCCGCAGCGGCGGCACGAATAAACCCATCAGCGGCATAATCACCGCCCGCAGGGGCGATTTTTTGAGGGCGGAAATTTTCGGCTCGACGCCGGCTTCTTCCGCGATCATGGTCACGAACCGGCGCGGCGTCACCGTTTCGGCGCTGGGGATGTGCCATGCCTGCCCGAACGCCTCGTCGCATTCGCCCAGCATCACCAGCGCGCGGCCAATGTCCGGCATGTAGGTATAGGTGTGCGGCGCGTCCGGGTCGCCCAGGATTTGCACGCTTTTACCGGCCAGCGCCGGCCCAAACATCCGGTCGCCGGCAGCCGATTCGCGCACGCGCGGGCCGAAAAAGTCGGACGCCCGCGCGCTGACGGCGCGCACTCTGCCGCTGCGGTGGGCGTCGAACAGGTCTTGCGCCATGCGGGCGCGGGTTGGGCCGCGCGTGCCGCGCGCCGCGTTCATGGGCATGTCTTCGGTCATCGGCCTGCCGTCGTGCGGCCCGTACATATACAGGTTTTCCATCACCACCAGCCGGGCATCGTTGACCGCCGCGCCTTCCAGCACGCCGGCTTGCAGCGGCGGGAACTGCTCGTGCCATTTGTGATAATCCGGCGCGTTTAGACAGTTGTAGACGACCGCCGCGCCTCGGCACAGTTCGCGCGCGCTGGCCGGGTCGGCGGCGTTCCCGGCGGCCACCTCCACCCCGGCAGGCACGTTCGCCCGACCGCTGCGGTTGACCAGGCGCACGCGACGATGCCGCCGCGCCAGTTCATCCACGACGGCCAGCCCCACCGGCCCCGCCCCGAATACGACGTGCAGTTCCGCGTTCATTATCCGTTTTCTCCTTTGCCGGGGCGAATTAAACCGACCCGGCTGCTCTACAGTCGGTTTTACGATTGGCGATACGATTGAAACAGGATTGATTCAGATGGCTGTTTTCAGCCCCAGCGTCTTCAGCAGGTTGATAACCTGGGCGCGGTAGAACGTCTCGACATCCCCAATGACCGGTTGAATGTGATTAAACATCTCCAGCATGATGATGCCGTGTAACTGCGTCCAGCCGACCACGCCCAAAAACAGCGCCCGCGCCGATACCGGATAACCGTCGCGTTCGATCAGGGTTTGAAGGCGCGCTTCGACTTCCGGCGGTATGACATCATACGGCGGGGCGGCCTCCAGCACGCCGCTTTGCAGCAGGTTTTCGATCAGGCCGACGATCACGCTGAAGCCGCGAATGACGGGCGGCACGGTGATTTCGCGCGGGGCGGCGTAACCGGGAATGGGGTTGCCGTAAATCAACTGAAAATCGGTCGGGTGCGTCATGGCCCACCGCCGGTAAGCCTCCAGGACGGCGGTTAACTGTGCGGCGCTGCCCGGCCCGGCGGCGGTTTCGCGCGCCGCTTCCAGCGCGTCGGCCAGCGCGTTAAACGCATCCACGATCAGGGCTGTAATCAGATCGTCCAGGCTGCCATAATAATGGTACAGCCCGGAAGGCAGCATGTTGATCTCGCGGGCAATGGCGCGCAGCGACAGACCGGCTGTGCCGTGTTCGGCCATCAGCCGGCGCGCCGCCTGTTTGATCTCCTCGCGCACGCCTTCGCGCCGCTGTTCCACCCGTTCCGATGGCATAAACAGCCCTTTCTAAAACACTCAACATCGGTCTATAATTTGAACACTGTTCACAGTATAGGGCGAATCGCCCGGCTTGTCAAGAGACCTGCCGCAAACATTACGAATGTATTGTTTTTCGCGTTTGACCTGCACCCCACAAACACGCTACAATAATCAACAAAATTCCCCGCTATTATGGGGCAGTCTTGATCTGGATCGGAGGTATCGCCGTGAGTCGTTGGGCAAATAAATATGTGATCGGCCTCACGGGAAATATCGCCGTCGGCAAGAGCGTGGTGCGCCAGATGCTTCAACATCTGGGCGCGTATACGATTGATGCCGACGGCCTGACACACCGGGCTATGGCCGTCGGCGCTCCGGCTTATAAACCCATCGTCGAAACGTTCGGCCAGTTCATCCTGGATGCCGAAAAAAACATAGATCGAAACCTGCTGGGCAGCATCGTTTTCGCGCGCCCAGATGCGCTCGCCAAGCTGGAAGCCATCGTTCACCCGATTGTCGGGCAGGCGGTTGCCACGCTCATCAGCCGCGCGGCCCAGCCGGTGGTGGTCATCGAGGCGATTAAACTGCTGGAGGGCGACCTGGCAAAAGCCGTTGATGAAGTATGGGTGGTGGATGCTTCGCCGGAAACCCAGATCAAACGGCTGGTCAGCCAGCGTAAGATGCCGGAAGCGGATGCCCGCCAGCGCATCGCCGCACAGGGCGCGCAGGCCGATAAAATCGCCAAAGCCAACGTGGTCATCAAAAACGACGGCAATGTCGAAGAAACCTGGAAGCAGGTGCAGGCCGCCTGGAGCAGCGTGCAGGCCAAACTGGCGCCCGCCCGCCCCGCCCCTGCCGAAACCGCGCCGGCAGCTGCACCACCATCGCCTGCCCCGCCGGCAGCCGCGCCGCCATCGCCTGCCCCGGCGGCAGCCGCACCGCCCGCCCCCGCGCCGGCATCCGTCGCCCGGTCGCAGCAGCAGACCGCGCCTCTCACGCCGGTCAAAATCATCGTGCGGCGCGGGATGCCCAATAACGCCGAAGTGATCGCCAGTTTCATCAGCCAGAACACCGACAAAACCATGACCCGCATGGACGTGATGATGGCCTTCGGCCAGAAAAGCTACCTGCTGGCCCAGGACATGGGCGAAAAGGTGGTGGGGCTGGTGGGGTGGCAGGTCGAAAACCTGATTACCCGCGTGGACGAGTTTTACCTGGCGCCGGATATTCATCCCGGCCCGGTGGTGCAGGAGCTTTTGACCGCCATCGAGCAGGCGTCAAAGGATTTGCAGAGCGAGGTCGGTTATATCTTCCTGCCGACCACCACCACGCCGGACACCCTCCAGACCTTCCTGAAAAACGGCTACGAACATACCACCGTCGAGCAGATCAAAATCCCGGCCTGGCGCGAGGCCGTTCAGGAATTGGTGGGCGGCAGCAGCACGCTGCTCATCCTGACGAAAAAGCTGCGCGAAGATCGTGTCCTCAAGCCGATTTAACCGTTCTGCCGGGCAGGGGGTTTCAAACCCCTGTCTGGCTTATGACTTAACCCTGTCGAGCGAGTGAGAAACATCCGATGGAACGCCTTGAACAACTACCGCCGGTTCGCTGGATGATGGCGCACCCCCGCCTGTCTGCCTGGGTTATCCTGGCGGCGGGCATGGTTATCCTGCTGGTTATCGAAGCGCGCGATGTTGGCCTGCTGGCGACTCAATGGCTGGCGCTCATCGGGGCGACCGTCTTGGTGGCCGGGGCCTGTGTGTGGATTATCAGTTGGGAAGACCAGGACGAAGAGGCCGGCGAAGGCGAGTCCCCCGCACCCTGAACGACCAGAATATAAAAAACGTAAAGCCCGGCTGAACTCCTGCCGGGTTTTTTATTCTCCCCCAAGTCCCCTGCAAGTTCTTTACAAAATTCACCTAAAGGATTTTTAGGGACTGCGGCAGCCCTCGATTATGAAAAAAGTGGGGCGTCATCATTAAAGCAGGTTAAATTACGGCTGCCGCGCGGCGGGGATGCCGGGTTTTACGCGCCCGCTTAAAATTTCATCAATTTCGCAGCATACAATCCTGAAACCTTATCTAAATCTGTGTTTTACTTTCTTGGTTTTTTCCTAAAGCATCTCCATAATGTTCAAAATCTCGTGAAATTTTGAATGATTTTTAATTAATAAAAAATAATTTGTAAAATATTATCAAGTCAATGGTAAATAATAACATTTATTTTATCCGGCATATCACAAAGCCTTTTAGGAAAATTTTAGTTGTCAGCGCCTCTAAAAAGGGATAGCTTATTCATTAGAGCAAATTTAGAGATTTGCTTAAAACAGTGTTAGGTGTATGAGGGAAAAAGCACATGAAACGTTCTATTCTCATTTTTTTGTTAATTGTTCTGGTGGGTGCGCTCTCGGTCACGGTTGTGGCTGCCCAGAGCGGCGGGATGCGGTCTTATATCGTTGTCGCCAACACGCGCAGCGGCATCCCGCGCGCCGTAGAGGCCCAAATTCGCGCCGCTGGCGGCACCATCACCAAAAACCTGTCGCAGATCGGCGTGCTGGTGGTTTCCAGCGCCAACCCGAACTTCGAATCCAGCGTCAAGGGCGTGAAGGGTATCGCCCCCAACCGCCGTATTCGCGCCATCGAGCCGACCCGCCTGGAGCCGGTGCAGGTCAGCCGCACGGCTAATCCCCCGTTCTCCGGTGACGACGACTTCTACTTCGACCTCCAGTGGGGCGCGGACGCGGTGAACTCCCCCGAAGCGTGGGCGACCGGCACGCGCGGCGCGGGCGTCATCATCGCCGTCCTGGATGAGGGCGTGGACAAGCTCAACCCCGACCTGTCCCCCAACCTGCGCGGCGACCTGAGCAAGTCGTTTGTGCCGGGCGAAGAATGGTGGGCGGAAGACCCCTACGGCAGCGGCTTCAATCATGGCACGCATGTGGCGGGCATCGCGGCTGCGGCGGACAACGCCTGGGGCGTGATCGGCGTCGCGCCGGAAGCGCAGATCATGAGTGTCAAGGTGCTGTCGGAAGTCCTGGGTTATGGCTTGGACGAGTGGATCATTGATGGCATTAAATACGCCGCCGACAGCGGCGCGAAGGTCATCAACATGAGCCTGGGCAGCGGCCCGCTGGATACGCGCGGCGCCTGCGACGCCTTCGGCTGCTACACCGCCGATGACGTTCTGGCCTGGTTCGAGGCTTACTCGCGCGCGGCGGAATATGCCCGCTCGAAGGGCGCGACCGTGATCGCCTCTGCCGGCAACGACGCTTTCGACTTCAGCGCCAACCCGCAGTTCATCCACCTACCGTCGGACGCGCGCGGCATCATTTCGGTGTCGGCCACCGCGCCGATGGGCTGGGCGCTCGACCCCGAAAATGCCTTCCTGGATTACCCGACCAGCTACACCAACTATGGCCGCGAACGTGTTGATTTCGCCGCCCCCGGTGGTGACACGGCTTATCCGGGTGATGAAACCTGCACCGTCGGCCCGCTCACCCGCCCGTGCTGGGTCTTCGACCTGGTGTTCAGCGACGGCGTTTGCGACGACCTGGGCTGCTTCTTCTGGTGGGCCGGCGGCACCAGCATGGCCGCCCCGCATGTGGCCGGCACGGTCGCCATTTACCAGAGCTACCTGGGCGGCACGGCCAGCCCGGATATGATCTTCGCCTACCTGCGCTGGGCGGCGGATTACGTCGGCACCAGCACCGATGAGTTCTGGGGACATGGCCGCGTGGCCGCCTATCCGTCCCGCTTCATTCACTGATCGGGTTTTAGGCCACAAACAGTCGGGGCGACCGTTAGGTCGCCCCGATTTTATTTTCCCCAACGCCGGGCTGCCGCCTACATCACCTTCAGGCCGCCCACGCCGCCCTCGAAGTGAATATAAATTTGTTTGTCGGCCAGGTTAAAACCCGCTGTTTCCCAGACGCCGCTGGCGCCGATAAAGTCGCTGCTGCCACGCGTGCGCGTGAAGTGCGGCGGCACGGCCACGCCGCCCAACCCGCCTTCCGCCTCGATGCGAACCGCCGCGCTTTCCGGCACATGCACTTCAATCCCGCCGACACCGCCTTCGATTTTTAAGTTCAGCGACGCTCCCTCCGGGATGGTGATGTGCGATGCGCCGACGCCGCCTTCGATTTTGGCCGCGTAGCGCGCGCCGGTGGCCGGCAGGATGAGATGCGTCTCGCCCACGCCGCCGTCCAGCTCCAATTCGGTCAGGCGCAGGCCGGAAAGCTCCAGGCGGGCGACGCCCACGCTGCCGTCCAGTTCCAGCTTCACCGGCACGTTGGGGTTAATACCCACCTTCCAATACAGATCATCCCGGTTGGCGAACTGGTTCAGCACCTTTTTGATCTGGCCGCCGACCGAAACGCTCCGCATCTTCTGGCCCAGTTCGATGGTTTTTTCTGTTTCCCCCTTAACGGCGAAATTTATGTCGCCCACGTAGGCCACTTCCGCCTTAAACAGGTTATCGGAGTCCGCCAGCGCGCTGACGGTGATCTGCCCGACGACCGCGCCCAGCTTGATTTTGGCCGACAGCGCCTCGCCGACCGGTTCGGTGTATTCCGCTTTTTTGACTTCTTCATCGCTAACACCCAGCGACCCCAACAGCCGGTTCAGGCTCTCCCCGATCTGATCGAAGGAAAATGACCATTCGGTGGTGTATTTCTTTTCTTTCGGTTCCTGCTCGCTCATTGTAGACTCCTTGATAGGTACAAACCCACTGTAATTGCTGGTTCTGCTCTGAACCTTCCCCACCTTTAAATCCCCTCTCCTCAGGGGACAAACGTCCCCATTCGGGTCGCCATCTCATGGAGAGGGGGCTTAGAAACCTACAGCGACCTGTTTTGGGGATGGGGACTAGCAATCACGGTAAACTTACTCCTGCTGCTCGTTTGGGCGACCGCGCCGCAGCAGAAGCAGCGCGCCCAACAGGATGAGCAGCACCGGCCAGAAGCGCCCAATCGCGCTGCCCAGGCTGCCGAAAATGTCGCCGATGGCACGGCCAAGTCCCCCAAAAAACTGCCCGATGGCGCTGCCCAGGCTGCCGAAAAACTGCCCGACAGCCCCGCCCAGGCTGCCAAAAAAACTGCCGATGTCGCTGAACGACAGCGCTCCGGCATTAACGAGCAAAAGCACCACACCGGCGCCGATTAACACCAGCGCCAGCGTCCGTGATGACCGGCGCGGCTCGTACTCGCTCGACCGGTTGATAATCACTTCTCGTTTTGGCTTTTCCATGATCGTCCTCTTGCGGCTGTCTACCCCCTATTACGCAGCCGCGCCGCCCAAAGTTGCGCCGGGCGGGGAATCAACAGGGCGACCGGTGAAGATCGCCCATGCTTGATTAACTTCCAGGAGATGGCGAAACGGCGGCGCTGCACCCCGGCGGGCCTTCCGGGGGGTACGTCCAGGTCTGCGGCACGGGCGCAGAAGCGGACATGGCGCGGAACTCGTTATAGGTCGCCAGCAGCCCCTGGCAGTCGCCAACGATTTCTGCGGCCTGCCCCTGCAAATACCAGCACTCGAAGCGCCGTTCGTTAACCGGCACATTCTGCATTACCTGGAGCGACGAACAGCGGTGCAGCGCGTTCTGCGCGGCCTTAAAATCGCCGATCAGGAAATATTCCAGCCCCAGTTGATACCAGCCGTCCGCCCAACCCGCCGCGCGTTCCGTCACCTGGGAGCAGTAGTTCACCGCCGCGTCGTGTTCGCGCAGCAGGCTGGAAAGCTCGCACAGCCGCAGCCGCGCTTTGACGTTCTCCGGGTCGTATACCAGCACCTGGAAATACGCCGCCGTCGCCGCGTCGGCATCCCCAATCTGGAGCGCGTACAGCGCCCGCTCGAAATACAGTGGGATAAGGCGGCTGTTGATCTGGATAGCGCGTTCGATGGCCGCGATGGCGCTGCGGTAGTCGCCCATGTCGCCGTAGCTGATCGCCAGCGCGCGCTGGCTTTCCAGCGCCCAGTCCGGACTGGCCGCCGCCTGCTGGCTTTCGCGCAGGGCGATTTCAAAACTGCCGACGCTGCCGTAAGCCAGCGCCAGCGCCACACGCGCCAGCGCGTTATTGGGGTCGGCATCCAGCACGCGCTGCGCGGTTTTGGCCGCCTCGACCGGCTGCCCGGCGGCCTGCTGGGCGTAGGCTAAAATCGCCTGGAAGGCGCGCCCCGCCGGGTAGCGCGCCGCCGCTTCTTCGGCCAGCTGCAGCGCAGCCTGCCGGTCTGGCGCGCGATCGTATTCGCTGTAACTTCGGTAGATGAGGGCGCGCACCAGCAGCGCCAGCGCGTCGGCGTGGTCGGGGCGGGTCGCCAGCAGTTGGCGCGACAGGTTGATCGCGCCGTCCAGGTCGCCGCGTTCAAAAGCCAGCGCCGCCGCCGCCATCAGCCCATCGCTCGGCGCCGCCGCCGGGGTCGTGCTGCGCTGCTGGCCGATCCAGTTCCACGAGACGGCGATGATGCTCACCAGCAGTCCTGATAAAACTGCCAGCGATAAACAACCAGAACGCCGGCGGCGCTGCTTACGAAACGTGAGCCGGGAATGATAGCGTTGAACGCGCATGTTGGTTTGTTCTCGGAGGTATGGCCGTCCACACCTTAGTGTAGCGGAAAAATCACCAATTGCACCAGACCGCGAACATGCCACACGGCATATGGTTTTGTGATTTATTTCACTAAATGCCGGCGGCGGCTTACGGCATAATATTAAGGACAGCGGTTATATATGATATTGGGAGGCTGCCGTGAGGCGTCTGTTGGTCTGGGTCTGGGTTTTACTGGCTGTCGGGTTCATGGTCGCGCCGGTTTCGCTTTATGGCGCGGACGAGCCGGTGGTGTACGGCGTGTTTTTTTACTCGCCTACCTGCCCGCACTGCCATGAAGTTATCAACAATCACTGGCCGGCCATTCAGGCCGAATTTGGCGACCAACTGCGCGTGCTGTTTATAGACGCTTCCGGCCGGCAGGGCGGCCAGATCATGATGCTGGCCGTGCAGTCGCTGAACATCGATTCGACGGGCGTCCCCATGCTCATCATTGGCGATGAAGTGATGGTCGGTTCGATAGAAATCCCGGCCCGCGCGCCGGAAGTCATCCGCCAGGGGTTAGCGAGCGGCGGCATCGGTCTGCCCGCCATCCCCGGCATCGAAGAACTGTACCGGATGGTTTACGAGCCGGACAGTGCCGAGGAAACCGCCGAAGAATCGGTCAAAATCGAAACCACCACTTTTGGGGACCGTCTGCGCGCCGACCCGGTGGCGAATGCCCTGGCGGTGATCGTGCTGGTTGGGCTGGTCGCCAGCGCCGGAGTCGTGCTGGCAGCCGGGTGGCAGGCGCTTTCTTCTCAGCGCCCGGCTGCCCTGCTGGAATGGATGGACGGCCCGGC
>QUBZ01000134.1 GCA_014338005.1 Chloroflexota bacterium
GGGCGGTAATCAGGAAGTCAATATCCCCGCGCGCGACCAGGGCTTCGATGATGGGGGTCTGCACGGTCGGGTCGAAGGCCGCCGGGTCCTGCTGGATGATCTCCACGCCCAGGTCAATGGCCGCCTGTGTCACGCCCGCCGTCATCGTGACATAAAACGGGTCGGGGTTCACGCCCGGCACAAAAGCGAATTTATAGGTCTGGGGGGCATCCTGCGCCGCCGCGAACGGCACAACCGCCAGCGCCAGCACGGCGAAAAGCGTGAACAAAATGAGTCTCTTCGACATGATTATTTCTCCTCGAATTCAAAACTCTTAAATGCTGCTCATTTTGGATGGTATACATCTTAAAGTCGGCCTGCCGGTGAACCTCCTTTCGCTAAACGATGTTAAACCCGTATCACTTCGATGCCGTACTCCGCTATACGCGCGGCGTCGGCGTCACGGAGGCCGGTATCGGTAATCAGCACATCCAGTTCGTGCAGGGGGGCGACAGTGAGGCTGCGAGTCTGGTTAAATTTGCTGCTGTCGGCCAGCAGCGCCGCCCGCGCCGCGCGTTTAAGCATGGTGTATTTGATTTCGACTTCCAGCATGTTTGAGGTCGTCATCCCCTGCTCCATGTTGAAGCCGCCGCAGGCCAGAAAGGCCCAGTCGGCGTTGATGATATCCAGGGCGCGCACGACCTGCGGGCCGATCAGCGACCAGGTGAGATGACGTAAAATGCCGCCGGTCATGACCAGTTCGATGCTGGGGAAGTGCGCCGCCGCTGCCGCTACATTGAGCGCCGGGGTGACAACGCGCAGATATTCCAAATCGCGCGGCAGATGCCGGATGAGTTCGACAGTGGTGCTGCCGGCGTCCACGATGATCGTCTGTCCGACTTCGACCAGTTGAGCGGCGCGTTTGCCGATGCGGCGTTTGTGTTCGGGATTCAGTTTGCTGCGCTCGAACAGGAAACGCTCGCTGCCGGCCATATGGGGGCGTTTGGAAACCGCGCCGCCCCAGATGATTTCGCAGTAGCCTGCGTTTTCCAGTTCGCGGAGGTCGGAGCGAATCGTGGCGGCGGTGACGCTTAGCAGCTCTTTGAGTTCAGCGTTACGCACCACCCCTTCGCGGTCGAGAATTTCCAGGATGATCCGCTGACGTTCGACGGCCAGTAAAGAACTTTCTTCGGGTTTCATCATGAGTATGAATGGTGAATAATTTTAGTATTTAACTTACCAAGTTTTTCTAAAATTGTCAAATTTTTGCTTTTTAGGCGAATTGAGCGAAAATATCCAGGCAAATGGCAAATAAGTAAAACCAGGATAAATAGAATTGAACACATTGATGCTTGTGAGCGGAGGTGACGCGCCGGGGATTAATGCAGTGTTTTATCATTACGCGCGGGCGGCGGCGCGGGATGGTAATGCGGTTTATGGCGCGCGCGGGGGTTTTGCCGGGCTGCTGAACGGCGAGGTATCGCTCTTAAAACCGGAGGCGGCAGCGCCCTGGGCGGGTGTCGGCGGGTCGCTGCTGGAGTCCAGCCGCGAGCCGGTTTTATCGAGCCAGGACGCCGAGCAGCGGCTCAAAGCGCGGCTGGACGAGTGGGGCATAAAAGGGCTGGTGCTGTTCGGCGGCGATGGTTCGCTGCGTCATATTCCGCCGCTGCTGGAGGCCTGGGGGGTTCCCTGCATCGGGATTCCGACCACCATAGATAATGATGTGGCCGGAACGGAGCTAACGCTGGGTTTTGATTCGGCCTGTAACTTCGCCTACCATGTCATAGATGGAATGCGTGCGACGGCGCACGCGCTGCCGGGGCGGATTTTTACGCTGGAGACGCTGGGGGGGGATACGGGTTTTCTGGCGCTGGCGGTGGCCGACGGCGCAGGGGCGGACGTGGTGCTGCTGCCGGAATATGATTATGATGAAAACTGGCTGGCGGAACGCCTGCGGGAAGCGGTGCGGTCGCGCGGCCATGCCCTGTTGGTGATGTCTGAAGGCGTAAAGACTAAAGAAACAGTGGTGGCGAATATTCCGCAGTGGACGGGTATTCGCGTCCGAGACACGCGCCTGGGACATGCCCAGCGCGGCGGCGCACCATCTCATCGAGATCGGGCGCTGGCAGCGGAGATGGCGCGTATCGCCTATGCCGCGCTGTGTGATGGGGTGCGCGCCGGCGTGGCCGTCGTTCGAGGGGGGCGGGCTGCGCTGCATGAAGGTTTGCTGGCCGGCATTTCCGCGTCGGCCCCTGACCGTGTTTTGTATGATTTCATCAATGGATTAAACACTGATGGGCATTCTGGCAATTGATTTTGGCGGCACGCGCACGCGCACGGCCTGGTATGATGCCAACCTGGAACAGCAGGCGCGGAACGAAACGCCATCACTGGTGAATCAACCTGCCGAATCGGTCATTCAGCGTATCATTGAAACCGCCCGGCGGGTTGTGCCGCCCGGCGCGGTGATTGAGGCGGTCGGCATTTCCGCGCCGGGGCCGTTGGACTCGCGCGCCGGGGTGATTCGCCACGCCAAAACGCTGCCGGGATGGGTGGATGTGCCGCTGGCAGCCATTGTCGGCGAGGCATTTGGCGCGCCGGCTTGGATGGAAAACGACGCCAATCTGGCCGCGCTGTCGGAGTATCGTTTGGGGGCGGGGCGGGGCTGCGACCCGATGGTTTACCTGACCATCAGCACCGGAATCGGCGGCGGCGCGGTGATCGGTGGGCGGCTGTTCACGGGGTGGAGCGGGCTGGCAGTTGAACCGGGACACATGCGTTTTACCCTGCCGGATGGCTCGGTGCGGCGGCTGGAGGAGCTGGCTTCCGGCACGGCGGTTGGGCAGCGGGCGCAGGAGCGATTGGCGCGAGATGCCGCGCCATCGTCGCTGCGAGACGCGCCGGAAATTAACGGCCAGATAGTCGGTCAGGCGGCGCAGGCCGGCGACCCCCTGGCGCTGGAAGTCGTGCGAGAGGCGGGTTTCTGGCTGGGATTGGGGATAGTCAACCTGCTGCACCTGCTCAGCCCGCAGGCGATTGTCGTCGGCGGCAGCGTCAGCCTGCTGGGCGATCTGCTGTTTGACCCGGCGCGCGCGGCCATCAAGGCGCACGTGCTGGACCCGGCTTTTATTCCACCGGCGCTGATTCGACCGGCGGCGCTGGGTGACGATGTGTGTCTGGTAGGGGCGGCGGCTTTTGCTCTACAAACTCTGTAGCCGGTGCATGTCATCTTTTAACCGGCTGTACAGCCCGCGATAGTGTTCGCGCCGGGCCAGGTAGATTTCGGCGGTGGTCGGGTCCGGCTCAACCTGAGCGGCAGCGCGGGGCAGACGGGCACAGGCTTCCTCGAATGAGGTATATACCCCGCTGCCGACGCCGGCCAGCAGCGCCGCGCCAACGCTGCCGTGATTCGCGCCGCCCGCCAGCGCCAGCGGACGGCGGTAGATGTCCGCCTGAATCTGCCGCCACACCGGCGAGGATGCCGCGCCGCCGGTAATGGTGATCGCCAGATTCGGATCATTGGCGGCCTCGATAACCAGCGACAGGCATTCGTCCATCGCAAAGGTGACTCCTTCCATAACGGCGCGGGCGAGATGGCCGACTGTATGGTGCAGGCGCAGCCCCAGGAAAACCCCGGTCGCCGCCGGGTCCATGTGCGGCGTGCGTTCGCCCGCCAGATAGGGCAGGAAGGCCAGCCCATCCGCGCCAGGCGGAACCTGGCTTGCCAGATGAGACAGGTATTCATAAGCGTCCGGGCGCGCTGTCAAACCCAGGATGTCGCGCAGCCAGCGCAGCGACAGCCCGGCGGAGAGGATTGCCGTCTGGACATACCAGCGGTCGGGGATGGGGTAGTCGAAAACGTAATAACGAAGCTGCGGGTCGGTGCGCGGGTTCGTCAGCAGGGCAAAAACCTGGCCGCCCGTGCCGATGACCGACAGCGCCCGCCCCGGCGCGTACAGGCCGTGTCCTAAACCCTGGGCCGGCAGGTCGGCGCTGCCGACCACAACCGGGATTCCAGAGGGCAGTCCCAGCGCCTCTGCTGCTGATGGCAGAAGCTCGCCCGCCACAGCCGCCGACGGCCAGACCGGAGGCAGATAGCGCCGCTCGGCGCGGCACTGCTCGACCAGCCAGTCCGACCAATCGCCGGCAGTCACATCGAATAACCACGTCCCGGCAGCGTCGCTGGGGTCGGTGGCAGGGATGCCGGTCATCCTCAACCGCACGCTGTCTTTGGGCATCAGCACTACGTAAGTTCGGGACAGCGTTTCCGGCTCGTGGACGGCCAGCCACATCAGGGTCGGCCCCATAAACCCGGCGGCGGGCAGCCCTGGCGCGTGCTGCGCCATGTCATGATCGCTCAGGCGTGACCGGAGCGTTTCAACTTGCGGTTTGCTGCGCGCGTCCGCCCAGATGATGGCCGGGCGCAGCGGGCGCAAATCTTCGCCCAGGCAGGCGAAACCGTGCATATGCCCATCCAGGCCGATGCCCCGGACTGCCGATGGGTGGATGCCGGACTCCTGCACGGCCTGGCGCACCGTCTGGGCGGCTGCCGACCACCAATCATCGGGGTTTTGTTCGGCATAACCGGGCTGCGGGTGAAAAATGGGGTACTCGCAGGAAGCGCCGGCGAGCGTTCGCCCGCTTTCCGCTTCAAAAACGATTGTTTTAACGCTGGATGTTCCGAGATCAATGCCGAGCAGGTAAACCATAGTTTTATCACTTTTGCGGGCGCAGCGGCCCTTTTGATTTTGGAGTCAATATACCAACAGGTTGTTGAAATTAACATGGATGAGCGCAGGCCGACAACAGCCGCCGTCGTAGTGCCTTGCACAACCACAGATATTTGGACCCAGGACCCCCGGCACTTTCGCGCCCCGGACTTACCGGCTTAACTCCAGGATGCCTGCCGCCGCCTGATCGTCGGTGACGAGTACATCTACGTATCCGCCTCGCAGCGCACCCAAGATGGCGCTGGCTTTTTCCCGTGTGCCGGCCACAGCGATCACGGTATTAACGTCATGAAGCGCCGACAGACCGATGCTGATCGCGCGCTGGTTGAGGTCTATATCCAGCACCTGCCCCCGGTCATCAAAAAACTGCGCGCACATATGGCCGACCGCGCCCTTGTTCCGCAGCCCTTCCAGTTCGTTTTCATTGAGGTAGCCCGTCCAGATCAGGCTGGATGAGTCCGGCTCCAGGGCGCCGATGCCGATAATCACGCAGTCTGCCCTTGCGCCTTCGGCCAGCACGTCGCGGACGGACGGCTCCTGCACGAGTAAATCGCGCGTGCGCGGGTCTTCTACCAGCAGAGGCGCGTGCAGGTAGCGGTAGCGAGCGCCGAATTTCATTGCCAGTTCGCGCGCCAGATCAATGCCTTCGATCAGCGGGTTATTTGAACCCAGCGCGCCGATGATGGGGATAACCGTGACGTTAAAATGATGCGCTGGGTTAACCTGGGCGATGGTATCGGCGATTGACAGCCCATAAGAAACGCCGACCACACATTCATCGGTCACGTATTGTTCCAGCAAACGCGCCGCAAGCTGCCCCATGCCGCGCCGGACAACCTCCTTCGGGCGTCCCAGGCTGCGTAAAACGCGCACGTGTTGAAGGTCGAAGGCCGTCCGCAGCCTGTCCTCCAGCTCGGCGTCGCGCGCGATGCTGTAGTTGATGGTGATGGTGACGATGCCGCTGGTGCGCGCTTCCTGTAAAAGGCGCGAAACGGTAGAGCGCGAAACATTGATGCGCCGCCCGATCTCCGCCTGCGTTAGCTCCTGCTCGTAGTACAGCCAGGCTACTTCGACCAGGAGATTAAGATCATCCTGAGTGAGTGTGTCTAACATCGCCGATACCTTTATCCAACCTGCACAGCCGCGCCGGTGTTTGAGAAAATTCTCACTATTCTTAACGGTACCGTATATCGTCCCTCAAATTCAAGTCGTTTCCCCCTACCGCCGGTCAGACAGTCCCTTAGCGCCGATTATACGCCGATTCCTGCACATATTCTCATTTTGTTTGACATATGTGCAAAATGTGAATACGCTGAAGATAGATATTTTTTCATCGCAGCATGGAGCGTACCCCTGGCAAGGAGGCGCATGAATGGCGAAAGTTAACGAAATTACACGTGAATCCTGGATTTTAAAAACCTTCCCAGAATGGGGAACCTGGTTAAATGAAGAAATCGAGCAGGAGGTTGTCGCGCCCGGCACTTTTGTGATGTGGTGGCTGGGCTGCACCGGCATCTGGCTGAAGTCGGAAGGCGGCGCGAACATCTGCATTGATTTGTGGGTGGGAACCGGGAAAAAGACAAAAGCAAACCCCTGGATGCGCGACCAGCACCAGCACCAGCGGGCCATCGGCGTCAGAAAACTCCAGCCCAACTTAAGAAACTCGGTGTGCGTGCTTGACCCCTTCGCCATCCGGCAGATTGACGCCCTGGTGGCGACCCACGATCACGACGACCATATTGATCCGAACGTGGCCGCTGCCATCATGCAGAACCACGATTCGGCTGTGCCGTTTATCGGCCCAAAAACTTGCGTTGACCTGTGGGTAAGCTGGGGTGTGCCAAAAGACCGCTGTATCGTGGTCAAACCCGGCGATGTGGTCGAGATTAAGGATACCCAGCTTATTGCGCTCGATTCGTTCGACCGCACCGAGTTAGTGACCGCTCCACCCGGCGTTATGCTTAAGGGTAAAATGCCGCAGGAGATGGACGAACGCGCCGTTAACTATCTCATCAAAACACCCGGCGGCAGCGTTTATCACAGCGGGGATTCGCATTATTCCAACTATTACGCCAAACACGGCAACGATCATACCATCAACGTCGCGTTGGGATCGTTTGGTGAAAACCCGCGCGGCATGACCGACAAAATGACCTCGATTGACCTGCTTAAAATGGCCGAGTGCCTTAATGCCGAGGTCATTATTCCCATTCATCACGACATCTGGACGAACTTCCAGGCCGACCCTAACGAGATACTGGTTTTATGGAATATGCGTAAAGACCGGCTGCAATACTGTTTCAAGCCGTTTATCTGGCAGGTCGGCGGCAAATATGTGTATCCCGACGACAAAAACAAAATCATCTACCAGTATCCGCGAGGTTTTGATGATGCGTTCGCGCTCGAACCGGATTTGCCCTTCAAATCCATGTTATGAGCGGCAGTGCGGGCCTTAAATTTTACGAATAACACCATCAGGCAGAACATTCAGCAAGGAGGCGCGTGGCAGCAGAAGAACATTCACAGGCAGTCCTAAAGATCAACCAGTTATCAGGAGTTTGCGAAATGCTTAAAAAAACTTTTCTCTTGGCGATAGTGGTGCTGCTGTCACTTGGCGCGGTATCCGCGCAGGATGCGCCGAATCCCTGGCGGCAGTTTGAGGGTACGACCATCGTTGTAAGCTGGCCGTCGCTGTATCACTTCCAGGTTGCCCAGACGCTCATCCCTGAATTTGAGGAACTGACCGGGATCACGGTGGAGGTGGACTCGGTTCAGTATGAGAGTATGCACGACAAACAGGTTTTGGAGATGAGCAAACCGGGCGGCGGTGATTACGACGTGGTGTCGTGGGTAATCTTCTGGAAGACCGAATATGTCAACAAGGGTTTCCTGAGGCCGATGGCGGAGTTTTTCACCAATCCCGACCTGGTTATGCCCGATTATGACGCCGCCGACCTGATTCCGGCTTATCTTGAATCGGGCAGCGTTGTCGGTGGCCGCCGCGCTTACCTGCCCGGCGTGACCGCTGCGCTGTACGGCGTGCCGTTTAGCGGCGAAACCAGCGTGTTGGTGTACCGCAAGGACATTTTCGATGAGTATGATCTGAAAGTGCCGGAAACCTACGATGAACTGCTGGAAACTGCCGAGTGGATTACGGCCAATGTGCCGAATATGTACGGCATCACCAGCCGAGGCGCTGCCGGCCACCAGATCGTTCATGCCTGGCTGCTGCACCTCAGCCCCTACGGCGGCAGCGTGCTGGATGACAACTGGAATCCGGTAGTGAACAGCGAAGCAGGCGTGGCGGCGGCGGAAGCCCTCAAACGCATTCTGGATACTTCGCCGCCCGGCGTCACCAGCTATGGCATTGGTGAAGCCTCGAACTCGTTCCTCCAGGGCGAAGCAGCGATGTTCCTTGACAACGACCGCATCATCAACCAGACCCGCGACCCCAACCAGTCGCGCATTGATGGCAAGATTGGCGTGGCGCTGCACCCAACTGCCGTTACCTGCGGCGCGGAAACCGGCGGTTTTGCGATAGGTATCCCCACCAACGCCCGCAACCCGGAAGCGGCCTTCATGTTTATCCAGTGGATGACCAGCAAAGAAACCGACCGCAAGCTGGCGAAGCTGGGCGGGCAGCCAGGCCGGATGTCCACGCTGCTCGACCCTGAGATGCAGGCGATGTATCCTGAATATCCGGTCATCGCCAAACAGCTTGAGTGCGCCAACGTGGACTGGCGTCCGCTGATCGCAGAATGGGGCGCGCTGAACGCGCCGATTCTGGGCGTGCAGCTTTCGGAGTTTGTGACGGGCCAGAAGACCGCGCAGGAAGCGCTCGATGAGGCTGCGCGCCTGATCCGCGAGGAACTGACTCGCTCCGGTTATTATAACTGGATGAATTTGCCTGGTATGTCGCAGTAGGCGGTGTGAACGAGGGCGCGCCGCATAGGTGGGGGCAAAATCGCCCCCACCATCTCGCCTGTAATAAGAAAATGGCGAAAAGAAAATGGCAAAGTTTTTAAATAACCGACGCAACCTGGTCCCCTTTATTTTTTTGCTGCCGGCGGTGTTTATCTTGGCCGTCGGGCTAGTTGTGCCGCTGGTTAATGCCTTCCGGCTCAGTTTTTACGAGTGGTCTATGGGTACGCCGCTGGCAAGCGCGCGGTATATCGGCCTGGCCTCGTATGAGCGCCTGTTGGGGGATGCCGGGGTAGGCGAGTCGTTGGGCGTAACCCTGCGTTTCGGCTTTTGGGTTATCCTTATTGAGATGGCGCTGGGTATCACGCTGGCGCTGCTGTTGGAACGGCAGATTCGCGGCGCGGCGCTTTTCCGCACTATTTTTGTGCTGCCGCTGATGGTATCCCCGGTGGTGGTTGGGCTGACCTGGCGCTACCTATTCGACGCGCGCAGCGGCCTGGTCAATTTCTATCTGGAAGAAATCGGCGAAGCCATCCCGTTTTTGCAGCAGTTTGGTTTTACCACTCAGCTCTGGCTGGCCGACCGCAACCTGGCTTTCACTTCGATCATCGTCACCGATGTATGGCAGTGGACGCCGTTTGTATTCATCATTATCCTGGCAGGTTTGCAGGCTGTACCGCGCGAAGTCCTGGAGTCGGCCTACATTGACGGCGCGAACTGGCTGCAAATGACGTGGTTCGTCAAACTGCCGATGATCCGTTCGGTCATCCTCATTACGCTGCTGCTGCGTCTGGTGGATGTCTTCAGGGCGCTGGAGGTGATTTATATCCTGACCTTCGGTGGGCCAGGGCGCAGCACCGAACTGCTGTCGCTGCACATTTACAAGACGGCTTTTACCTCGCAGCAGCTTGGTTATGCTTCGGCCATCTCGACGCTGTTGATCGGCATTATCTTCGTTCTCAGCCTGGGGATTCTGGTATTCAACAATCCTCTAAAGGAAAGGGCGGATTTTTAAGATGAGCGTGTCGAGTGAATACGCCTCCGCAACGCTGGCCGCTGCCCCCCGCGCCGAAGGTATTCGCCTTCGCTGGTCGGTTGTGTTGCATTATCTGGTGCTGCTCGTCATGTCGGTGGTGATTTTGATGCCCCTGTATGTGATGGTTTCGACATCGTTCAAAACCCAAATTGACATCACTGCCAGCGAACCGGTGTGGATATTCCAGCCGACGATGGCGAACTACGAGGACATCCTTACCCGCCAGCGGTTCGACCGTTTTCTGGTCAACTCGGTGCTGACGGCTTTATTTTCAACAGCGGCGACGCTGGCAGCAGGCAGCATGGCCGCTTTTGCCATCGCCCGGATGCAGTTTCCCGGTCGCGGCCTGCTGGCGCAAACGACGCTGCTGATCCGCATGGTGCCGGCGGCGGTGCTGGCGATTCCAATTTTTGCGCTGTGGCTGGAGTGGGGTATTGAGGACGGGCGCATTGGGTTGGTGCTGTTTTATACGGCGCTTAATCTGCCGTTCGCCATCTGGCTGTTGATCGGTTTTATCAAACAGGTGCCGGTGGAACTGGAAGAGGCTGCCATCGTGGACGGCGCGGGCGCTTTCCAAGTATTTTTCCGCATCCTGTTCCCGATTCTGCGGCCTGGATTGGCGGTGGCCTCTATTTTTACTTTCCGCATCGCCTGGAACGAGTTCATCCTGGCGTTGATTCTCACCAACCGGATGACGCGCACGCTGCCGGTTGCGACCACGCTCTATATCACCGATCAGGGCGTGGAATGGGGGCGCATCATGGCGATGGGTACGCTGATGGTTGTTCCGCCGCTTTTGTTAACTTTCGTGGCCGCCCGGCAGATTATCGCCGGTTTGACGGCCGGCGCTGTGAAAGGATAAATATGGCGCTGCCTAAACTTCAGATCGCGCTCGATACATTTGACCTGCCTTCGGCGCTGTCGCCGCTGCAAAAGGCCCAGGCGTTTATTGACATCATCGAAGCCGGGACGATTCTGTGTCTGGCTGAGGGGATGCACGCCATCCGCGTGTTACGCAGCCTGTACCCCGAAAAGCCGATTCTGGCAGACGTGCGAATCGCAGAGGCGGGCAGCATCATCTCCCGCATGGCTTTCGAGGCCGGCGCCAGTTGGGTCAGCGTCGTCAGCGGCGCGACGCTGACCACCGTTGAGGCTGTTATGAACCAGGCGGCCAACTATGGCGGCGAAGTGCAGATCGAGCTGATTGACCCCTGGACTTATGAGCAGGCGCACCAGTGGCGGGCGATGGGCGTTCCGCAAGTTATCGCTCACCGCAGCCGCGACGCCGAAACCAAAGGCCAGCAAACCTGGAGCGCGCAAGACCTCGATCATATCCGGCGGCTGGCCGATATGGGCTTCCTGGTGACTGTCACCGGCGGGGTGACGCTGGAGGACATCCCGCGTTTTGCGGGTGTGCCGGTGGGCATCTTCATCGGCGGACGGGCGATCCGGGATGCCGCCGACCCGGCAGCGGCAGCGGCGCAGCTTGGCCTGAGCGCGCGGCAATTGCGCCATCGCCTGCAGCGCCTGAAGATC
>QUBZ01000135.1 GCA_014338005.1 Chloroflexota bacterium
ATTGACCTGGTGATGAATTGTCCTGGCTGTCCTGCTGGCGAAGTGGTTCTGGCCCGGATACGCGAAAAGCTATCGCCGTTGATCGGCGCTGACGAAGTAAGCAGAATTCATAGTGGTTTCTATATTCAATGAACTGAATATAATTTAACCGTTATCGGGGAAAATGGAATGTGGACTGTCACAACTTCATCATGACATCCCACACATACCTGGGCTTCGGCAGAGTGGGTTATACTATGCAGCAAAACCGGCGCGAATTTTAAGGAAAAATCATGACCGATTTGCCTGCACCTTATGTTCGTATTCGTGAAGAGTTCCCCGAAGTGGCTGCTGCCTATGATGCGTTGGGTGATGCGATCCATCGCTGCGGCCCGCTCGATGACAAGACGCGCCAGCTCATCAAGCTGGCGCTGGCAGTGGGAGGCCAATTAGAAGGCGCAACCCACGCTCATACCCGGCGGGCGCTGGAAATGGGGATCAGCCCTGAAGAGATCAAACACGTCATTCTGTTGGCAGTGACAACATTGGGCTTTCCCACAACGGTTAGGGCATATACCTGGATTGACGATGTGCTGAACCCCAAATAGACGCTTGTGAGAAAACAGCCTGTCTGAGATGGGCGGTATGCGTTTCTATATTCGACTGCTGATTGTGTTGTTTTTAGCAGGCTGCGCCACTGCCCCGGCACAGCCGCTCATTCACCTAGCTGAACTCTATCCGCTGCCGGCGCCGCCAGCTAACGGGATTGTTCCCTTACGGGTATCGGTGGCCGCCGTCATTTCTCCAAAAGGTACTGCTGAAAGTTATCAAACTTTCCTGAATTATCTCAGCAAACGACTCAACCGTCCGGTCGAACTGGTGCAGCGGCAGACCTATGCGGAGACAAATGAACTGGTTGAACAAGGGCTGGTTGACATCGCCTTTGTCTGTACCAGCGCCTATGTTGCCGGTCACGAACAGTTTGGCATGGAGTTGTTGGCTGCGCCTCAGGTGAATGGTGAAGCGGTCTATCATTCCTTGTTGATCGTTCCAATAGATAGTTCTGCAAAAAGCATGAGCGATTTACGAGGCAAAGTGTTTGCCTTCACCGATCCCATGTCCCACAGTGGGCGTGTGTACCCAACCTATCTGGTTGAGCAGTTAGACAGCACACCCGACGAGTTCTTTGCCCGAACCTTCTTTACTTACAGCCACGATGATGCCATTCGCGCCGTAGCCGAAGGTTTGGCTGATGGGGCAGCCGTAGACAGCCTGGTTTATGATTTCGCCCTTGAGCGCGATCCAACCTTAACACAGCGCGTGCGTGTCATTCATCAGTCTCCTCCATTTGGTATCCCGCCTGTGGTGATGAACCCCAATGTGCGCCCTCAATTAAAAGCTACCTTGCGCGAACTTTTGCTGAGCATGGCAGACGATCCAGAAGGACGAACGGCACTGCGTTCCCTGGGCTTTGAACGGTTTGTGCTGATCCAGGACAACGCCTACGATACCGTCCGGCGGCTTAGCGAGACGATTGGAGCGTTTTCGCAATGAGGGAACAGCGTACTAAACGCTGGTTCAACCGTTTCTGGCGGATTGCGGGAGCGGTCAACATCCGCGTCAAAATCCTGGGTATCATCCTGGGGCTGGTGCTGCTGATGGGTCTGACCGTAACCCTCCAGGTTCGTTCAACACTCTTACGGACGATGGATGCGTTGTTTGAGGAACAGGCTGTATCCGTAGCCCGTGATGTGGCAGCGCGTTCAACCGATCTCATCCTCATCAACAACCTGTACGCTCTGCACCAACTGCTGCAAGATACCCAAAAGAACAACGCCAATGTGCGTTATGCGTTTATCGTGAGTCCAGAGGGAGAAATCCTCGCCCACACTTTTGGCTCCGGTTTCCCTCAAGAATTGCTGGAGGCAAACACAGCTTCTCTGGACGAGTATCATCACACCATGAGGCTCAACACCGACGAAGGGCAGGTCTGGGATACGGCTGTACCGATTTTCGATGGCAGAGCCGGCACCGCACGTGTAGGTCTTTCCGATGTTAGTTTGCGGCGAATGCTCGAATCCATCACCGGACAGCTTCTACTAACAACTGTGCTGGTATCGGTCATTGGTATTACGGCGGCAGCGGCACTCACCTGGCTGCTGACGCGACCTATTCTTCAGCTTGTCAGCGCGGCGCAGGCTGTTGCCCGCCGGGACTTTTCTCAGCGCGTGCCGCGCTGGGCAGACGACGAAATCGGGGAACTTACCGACGCTTTTAACACCATGACCGCTGCATTGGCAAAGGCCGATGAAGAGCGCGCCGAACGTGAAGCGCTGCGAGAGCAGTATGTGAGCGGTGTCATCTCTGCCCAGGAAGAGGAGCGCAAAAGAATTGCCCGCGAACTGCATGACAGCACCAGCCAAACCCTGACCTCTCTTATCATCGGCTTGCGAGGCCTGAGCGATACCTGTAATCAACCGGATGTCCGGCAGCGAGCTGACGACCTGCGCGGCGTTGCCGGTCAAGCCCTTGAAGAAGTTCATCTACTGGCTCTCCAGCTTAGACCTGCTGTTCTCGATGATCTGGGGCTTCCAGCAGCAATTGGACGTTTTATAACGGACTGCCAGCGGCGTCATAAACTGAATGTTGATTTAGCTATCAGCGGATTAGACAACCACCGGCTGCCGCCAGAGGTTGAAACCGCTCTCTACCGAATTATCCAGGAAGCACTCACCAACATCATCCGTCATGCTAATGCAGAAACAGCCAGCGTATTTATCGAACGCTGCCCCGGACTGGTACGAGCTGTTATTGATGATGACGGTCAGGGTTTTAACCTGGAAACGGTCAATCGTCAGGAAGGTCATCTTGGACTTTACGGCATCCGCGAACGCACTGAGCTGTTAGGTGGTCGTCTGACAATCGAAAGCGAGCCAGGACATGGGACGAGCCTTTTTGTCGAGATTCCACTCGCCGTTAATGGGGGTTCGTATGCCTGAAATCAGAATTCTGCTGGTGGACGATCATGCTGTTCTGCGGGCCGGATTACGAATGCTGCTAGACGCCCAGAAGGATATGACCGTTTTGGGGGAAGCTGGCGATGGCAGTGAGGCGATGACGCTGGCTTCTCGCTTGCAGCCAGATGTGATTCTACTTGACCTCTCCATGCCGGGGCTGGGAGGCCTAGATGCACTGCCAGTCTTGCGTAAGATCGCGCCATCTGCTCGTATACTGGTTCTCACCATGCACGACGATGACAGTTACCTCAAACAGGCTTTGCGAAGCGGCGCTGCTGGTTATGTGTTGAAAAAAGCCGCCGACAGTGAACTCCTTTCTGCCGTGCGCGCCGTTGCGAAAGGCGAAGTCTACGTGCATCCATCGCTGACGCGGGCGTTGGTTGAGGAGCTGCTGCCAGAATCACCTGCTGCTGACCCCTGGGATACACTCAGTGAGCGTGAGCGTGAAGTTCTGATCGGTGTCGCACGTGGTCTGACCTCCGCGCAGATTGCTGAGCGTCTTAATCTAAGTCCTAAAACCGTAGAAACCTACCGCGCGCGCGGTATGGAAAAACTGGGACTGCGTTCGCGGGCCGCCCTTATCCAATTCGCATTGGCGCATCATTTACTGACCGATAAGTTGTAATCTGCTGTCGGGGTTTTCCCTACAAATCTGACAAAAATTGCGGGATTTTCCTGCTCCCTGCTGATTGGCCTTTCCGGTACAGTGACTTTAAGAAAGAGTCCTGTTTTACGCTTGGCATGTATCAAGCGAGAAAAGGAAAGGACATTTTATGACAGAACGTGTAGATCGCCGCAATTTTTTACGAGGCTTAGGGAGTGCTATTGGCGCGGCACTGGCAGCAGATAATTTTGATCGGTTAGCTGCCGTCCCTGAGCAAGCTCTCGCCGCATACGAAGCAGCGCTGGCTCAAGCGGACGAAGCCAACGCCGAAGACCTCGATACCATTGAGCGAATGCGTCGAGAACTTGTCCGCGCACTTCAAAAACCGCCGTCAGAACGACGCTGGGTCATGGTCATTGACCTGCGGAAGTGCATTGGCTGCCATGCCTGCACCATTGCCTGTGTGGCCGAAAATAAGCTGCCGCCCGGTGTCGTCTACCGCCCGGTGCTTGATGAGGAATTCGGCACCTATCCCAATGTCACCCGCCGCTTTACGCCTCGTCCCTGTATGCAGTGTGACAATCCCCCCTGCACACCGGTTTGCCCGGTTACGGCCACCTACAAAAATGAGGAAGGTGTGGTCGTCGTAGATTACGACCAGTGCATCGGCTGCCGCGCCTGTTTAACAGCCTGCCCATATGGAGCGCGCACGTCGGATTTTGGCCTGACCTACACTGAAGAAATGCCGGTCGCCGAGGGGTTGATCGCCGGTAGAACAACCACTGAAACTTACGAGCGTGCCGCCAACTTTGAATACAGCCAACCGCATCCTCGCGTCGAACGCACCTCTCCCATCGGCAACGCACGGAAATGCCACTTCTGCCTGCACCGCGTCAAAGTGGGTGAACTGCCGGCCTGTGTCACGACCTGTATCGGACGTGCAACCATGTTCGGCGATGCCAACGATCCCGACAGCCTGGTGGCAGAAATGGTCAATAAGCCAAATGTGATGCGGCTTAAAGAAGAACTCGGCACTGAGCCGCGTGTCTATTACCTTGTTTAAACAGGAGGCCGAGCAATGACAAAACGAATTGTATATGTGCTGGGCATTTTAGCAGTCGTGGTCGGTACTTACGGCTTTTACAGCCGCTTGTTTGTGGGTGAGCGGGAGGTTAACTACGGCTCGTATGTCACCTGGGGGCTGTGGGTTGCCATGTACCTGTTCTTCGCCGGTGTCGCCAGCGGCTCAATGATGGTCGCTACCTTGGATTATCTGTTTGAAATTCCGCTTTTTAAAGGCACGGGAAAGTATGCCCTCTGGGGCGCGATGGTGACTCTACCTGCTGCATTGATCTCCATTGGGATGGATTTGGGGCATATGGAACGCATCTGGAAGGTCTATTTGCGCCCCAATCTGAATTCCTTGCTCGCACAGATGGTCTGGGGATATACCCTGCTTGGCGTTGTGATTTTGGTCGCCCTCTGGTTAGTTGTGCGTTCGTCTGGCGGCAAACCCACCCGTGTCTTCAAGCTGGTTATGGTCATCGGGCTTGTGATGGCGATTTTTGTCAGCGGCGGCGTTGGGGCGCTGCTGGGCGTTAATGCCAGCCGCATGGTTTGGCACGTCGGGCTGCTGCCCGCCCAGTTCCCAATCTTCTCACTGGCAACCGGTGTGGCGCTCTTGCTGACTATCCTTGCCTTGTTTACTTCGAACAACGACCCGCACCGCTCGCAGCAGATGCGGGTGTTGGGCATCGCCACCATACTGCTGCTCGTGGTGAAGACCTACATCCTGTGGGCAGACTTTTCGATGTCGCTGTACAGCGGCGTGCCACAGAACGTTGATGCCATTAACCAAGTTCTCTACGGCCCATATTGGTGGTCATTCTGGATTGTGCAGATTGTTCTCGGCACAATTATCCCCATTATCGTGCTGGTCGTACCTAGCCTGGCACGAAATCGTTTGTTGGTCGGGCTGATCGGTATATTGGTTCTGGTGGGCTTTGCAGCAGCTCGTGCTAACATCGTTTTCCCCGCGCTCAGCGTGCCGGAATTGGAGGGGTTAGCAACTGCCTTTTCTGGCCCACATCTCAACTTTGATTATTTCCCCAGTCTGATGGAGTGGTCGGTGACGATCGGTGTCGTTGGTTTAGCGACGCTGGCCTATTTGCTGGGCATTGACCGGCTGCCGTTTCTCAAAGACACGACGGAGGTAGCGCGATGAACGATAAACCTGAAATCCTGATGCCCGAAAATTGCGGCCTGTCGCGGCGCGACTTTCTCAAGATGAGCGCGGCTGCCGGCGGCGCAGCAGCTTTCCTGGGGATGCTGCCTCAGTTCAGCCAAATCATGGCGGCAGAAGAAGGCGCAAGTGCCTATCCGCTCGTTGACCCGGCCAATCAGATTTATACGGTTTGCCTGCAATGCAACACCGGCTGCGGCATCAAAGTCAAACTCCTAGACGGCATCGCCGCTAAAATTGACGGCAATCCCTACAGCCCGATGACGATGTACCCGCATATTGACTACAGCACACCCATTGCCGAAGCTGGCACGATAGAAGGTGCGATTTGTCCAAAAGGGCAGGCAGGGTTGCAGTCCGTTTACGACCCGTACCGCCTCGTGAGCGTTCTTAAACGCAAGCCCGGCACCAAACGCGGTGAAAACCAGTGGGTTACGATCTCTTTCGAGCAAGCCATTGACGAAGTAGTTAATGGCGGCGATCTGTTTGGCGAGGGCCCTGTACCCGGTCTTAAGGAGTCCTACGTTCTGACAGATGCCAAGCTGGCGAAGGAAATGGCCGCCGCCGTCAAGGCTATCCAAGCTGAGAAGGACAAGGACAAAAAGCTGGCGCTGGTCGAGGAGTTCAAAACCACGTTTGCCGATCAATTGGACATGATGATTGACCCCGACCATCCCGATCTCGGCCCAAAGAACAACCAGTTTGTTTTTGCGTGGGGGCGCTTGAAGGATGCGCGTAAGGATATTATCGCGCGCTTCTTGGGGGCATATGGCACGAATAACGCTCACGGCCACACCACCGTGTGCCAGGGCAGTCTGTATTTCACGGGTAAAGCCATGTCGGAGCAGTATACCGACGGGAGTTGGACGGGTGGTGTCAAGTTTTACTGGCAGGGGGATGTCGGCAACAGCGAATTTGCTCTGTTTGTCGGCGCATCACCGTTTGAGGGGAATTACGGCCCGCCGCTGCGTACCCCACGTATTACCTCGGCCAGCGTTAATAAAGGCATGAAATATGCTGTCGTTGATCCTCGTCTGTCGAAGACGGCGGCAAAAGCATGGAAATGGCTGCCCGCCAAACCAGGCACAGAAGGCGCGCTGGCACTGGCCTTAATCCGCTGGGTGATTGACAACGAGCGGTTTGACCGCCTGTATCTCTCCGCCGCCAATAAAGCCGCAGCCGATGCCGCCGCCGAACCGACCTGGACAGAGGCGACCTGGCTGGTCAAGCTGGACGAAGAGGGTAAACCCGGCAAGTTCTTACGCGCCAGCGAAATCGGTCTGCGCGAGAAAGAAGAACGTCCGCTTTCCACCAACCCAGAGAAAACCTACGAGTTTGATTATTTTGTGGCGCTTGTAAATGGCGAACCCGTGCCGGTTGACCCCTATGCGACCGATGCCGCGATGGCAGTGCGCGGCGATCTGTTTGTGGATAATGTCAAGCTCGGTGATTTTACCGTGAAGTCGGGGCTGCAAATCATCGCCGACTCCGCCCGTGAGCATACGCTTGAAAAATGGGCGGAAATCTGCGGCCTGGATGTACGGGATATTGAAGCAGTTGCGTTCGAGTTTACCAATCATGGGAAAAAGGCGGTTGCCGACATTCATCGCGGTGTGAGCCAGCATACCAATGGTTTCTACAATGTCTACGCCTGGTATACCCTTAACGCGCTGATTGGCAACTATGACCATGCCGGTGGTCTCATCAAAGCCAGCACGTACCGCTTTGATGGCAGCAAGAAGGGGCAGCCTTACGACATCAAACAGGCAAACGGCACCATGGCCCCCTTCGGCACCAGTATCATTCGGCACAATGAAAAATACGAGAAACACACGCTGTTTCTGCGTGATGGCTATCCTGCCAAGCGCAACTGGTATCCGCTCTCCAGTGACATCTACCAGGAAATTGTGCCTTCGATTGGTGATGCCTATCCCTATCCGGTCAAGGCACTGATGCTCTACATGGGGTCGCCGGTGTATTCACTGCCTGCCGGGAACACCAATATCCCGATCCTGGCCGACCCGCAAAAACTGCCGCTGTTCATTGCGATAGACGCCTTCATTGGCGAAACCAGCATGTATGCCGACTACATCTTCCCCGATACCATGTACCTGGAGCGCTGGGAGTTTCACGGCAGCCATCCCAGCGTGCCATTTAAAATTCAGCCGGTGCGTAACCCGGCTATCGCGCCGCTTGTTCCAGAAGTGACGGTGTTTGGTCAGAACACACCGATGTCGCTTGAAGCTGTACTGATGGGCATTGCGGAGAAGATGGGATTGCCCGGTTTTGGCCCTGGCGGGTTTGGTGAATATGGTGACTACATCCATCCCGACGATTTATACATCAAGCTGGTTGCCAATCTGGCATTCGGCGAAAAGGAAGATGGTTCAGACTCGGTGCCTGATGCGGATGACGAGGAGATGCGTATCTTCCTCGAAGCCCGCAGACATCTACCAAAGAGCGTCTTCGATGCTGAACGCTGGCAGGCAATCGCCGGTGACTTGTGGCCGAAAGTTGTGTACGTATTGAATCGCGGCGGACGTTTCCAGAATTTCGAGAAGGGCTATAAGGAGCGTGTTTTCCCTGAACCCAGCAGCAGCTACTTTGGCATTGATGCCACACAAGCCGCCAATCCATTCGGTACGATGATCAATATCTATCAGGAAAAGACCTACGATACCAAGAGTGCTATGACCGGCGAACATCTGGTGGGTTATGCCAAATACTTCCCCGGCCCGTTCGCCGTCACCGGCGAGCTGCTCACCGACGAAGCCGATGGTTTTGACCTGCGTCTGATTACCTATCGTGAGATGATGCAGACCAAGAGCCGCACCTCATCCAACTATTGGCTGCTGGCGCTCCTGCCAGAGAATTTTGTGTTGATGAACGTGGATGATGCGAACGCGCGCGGCCTGAACGACGGCGACATGGTCAAGATTGTGTCGCCTTCCAATCCTGATGGGCAGTGGGACTTGATGAATGGCAACTACAAACCGATGATCGGCAAAATCAAGACCACCCAGGGAATGCGTCCTGGTGTAATTGCCTTCAGTCTCGGTTTTGGTCACTGGTCCTACGGCGGCGTAGATTTCACCATCAACGATACCAAAATCGCCGGTGATACACGTCGTGTGCGCGGTATCCATGCCAACGCTGCCATGCGGGTTGACCCGTACCTCAAAAATACGACCTTAGTTGACCCGGTGGGGGGCAGTGCCGTATTTTACGATACGTTCGTCAAGTTGGAGAAAGTCTAAAAGCATCAAGGGGCGGGTCTCAAACCCGCCCCTCCCATATGATAAGACGAGGATGCGATGGCTGATTTCAGAGAATTGTTAAACCAAACAGCGGCGCTGCATAATCATCTCTGCCCTCGCCAGGTACTGGGCGTGCGAATGGGAATGTACATAGCCGATTTGCTCAGTCTTGAACTTCCCCAGACAAAGAAGCGTTTGTACACGTTTATCGAGACTGATGGTTGTTTTGCCGATGGCATTTCAGTGGCTACGGGCTGCTGGTTGGGACATCGCACGCTGCGTTTGATGGATTATGGAAAAGTTGCCGCCACATTTGTTGACTCAGAAACAGAACGCGGTGTGCGGATATGGCCGCATCCCCAGGCGCGGGAGCGCGCAAACTCGTTATTTTCAGATGCCAAAAGCCGTTGGCACGCTCAACTCGAAGCCTATCAGGTCATGTCTCATGCCGAGTTATTTTGTTTTCGGGAAGTTGGTCTCAATTTCTCCTTGTCCGATCTTATCAGCCGTCCTGGGATACGGTTCAACTGTGCAGTCTGCGGTGAGGAAATTTTAAACGAACGGGAAGTGCTGCTGGACGGTCAAACGGTCTGTCGTAGTTGTGCCGGTGAATGTTACTGGACACCAAAGGATGACGTTTTGTGGCTGCCGATGTATTTGGACGAACCCTCAATTACCTGCGTGTCTCTCTGACTGACCGTTGTAACCTCCGCTGCATCTACTGTATGCCGGAGCAGATGAATTTTAAGCCACGCGAAGCGCTCCTTCAGACTAACGAACTTTTTCTGCTAACCCGCCTGTTTGCCGAATTGGGGTTCTCCAAGTTCCGCCTTACCGGGGGCGAACCCACTGTTCGCCGGGATATAGTCGAAATCGTGCGTCACGCTGCTCAATTGCCTGGCGTGCGGGAAGTCTCGATGACCACCAATGGCTTGCGACTCAAGACGCTGGCCGAGCCCCTGGCTGAAGCCGGGTTGAAGCGCGTGAATATAAGCCTGGACTCACCCGATCCCAAGCAATTCCGCGAAATCACCCGTCAAGGAAATATTTCCAAAGTATGGCAAGGAATAGAAGCGGCTGAACGGGCCGGACTGACCCCAATTAAGTTAAACGCTGTCATTATACGCGGCTGCAATGACGATATGATAACCGATTTGGCGAAGCTAACCCTTATCCATCCCTGGCAGGTGCGGTTCATTGAATTAATGCCTTTGGGTGAGATGGCTCCGTTTGCTCAGCATTATCTGGTTTCTGAACATGAAATGCGTAAACGCATTGCTGCTCAATATATACCATTAGAGCCGCTTAACGATGGAAACCTCGATGGGGAGGCACGATTGTATCGCTTTCCTGGAGCGCTCGGTACTGTTGGTTTTATCAGCAGCGTGTCACAGCCTTTCTACGCTTCCTGTAACCGCATTCGTCTCACGGCGGATGGTGTACTGCGCTTATGCCTGCTCCAAGATCAGGAGGTAGATTTGCTCTCACCACTTCGTGCAGGTGCGTCTCAAGAAGAACTTTCTCAGATGATTATTGAAGCGTTACGGCGCAAACCCTGGGGACATAATCTGCATCATAACGTTGTTCCAGTTAGTCGAATGATGAGCCAGATTGGCGGGTGAATCTTTTGTGGAGAATCCAGTATTCGATGCCAGTCTGAAGTCGTTCTCCAACATCAATACCCCGGACGACTTGGCACAGGCCAAACAATATGTTCGTTTTTATTATAGCCCGATACGGCGGCGCATCCTCTACGCTTGCCTGCCGTTTAGTGCGCGCGGCCAGCTGCCCGAACCACCCAGTAACACCTTTGGTTATATTTCTTGACATCCGAAACGTTTTGGACTATGATAAAAACAATCCAAAACGTTTTGGATTACGCCGTAAATTATTATTTGTAAAAGACAAGACATGATCTGACACAAGCGACTTAACCGACAACTTCGATAGCCGAGTTGTCGGACAGGTTGAGCTGCGTTCCTTGCCGCTCAA
>QUBZ01000014.1 GCA_014338005.1 Chloroflexota bacterium
CATTGTTCGCTTTGTGCTTGACTGAGTATATCGGTGATTGGAAATTCCATGTGGTATAGTTTGCCCAATCCTTTTCACTCTTCCTACAGTTGAGCCACCCTTTTATGGTTTGCGGCGGGTGGTGATGCGTTCCGCCAGTTCGGTGCTTAACAGCGTCAGCCCGCGAATACGCAAACCGTCTATCTGACCGATTAACTGCCGCGCCCCCCTGCGGCCAAGCTCTACCACATCGGCGGCGACCGTCGTCAAACCGGCCTGCGCCGCTTCCGGGCCATCACCGAACCCGACCACAGCGACATCTTCCGGCACGCGCCAGCCGGCGGCCTGGATGGCGCGCATGGCGGCTTCGGCCATCAGATAGTCGGACGCCAGTACGGAATCAAACTCTCGATTCGTTTGGAGAAAATGTGCCATTGACTCTGCCGCCAGGGCGGGGATGAACTCGCCGGGCAGGTAATAGTCCGGCGGAATGTTCAGGTTGTAACGCATGGCTTCCTGGCGGAAAGCCATTTCGCGCTGGATGCCGTCGTTCTGCTGCATATGTCCCTGGATGAAAACGGGTTTGGCGCAGCCGCAGGCGATGACCAGATGCTGCATCAGTATGGCGATGCCCTGGCGGTTGTTCGGCATCACGCCGGGGATGGCCGTTCCGGGAACCTGATGGCTGATGAGCGAAAGCGGCAGGCCGCGCTTGTGTAGGGTGTCGAGCATCTCATTGGGCAGGACGTTGGCGATGACAAGCGCGCCCGCCAGCGATTCCCAATTCAGGGGCAAGTCTTCGGCGCGGCGCGGCGGCTCGATGACCTGGACAACATTTACACGAAACCCGCGCTGCGCTGCTGTCTCCTGCGCGCCCGCGATCACATCCCGCTGAAAAACCTCGTAGGGATTGTTCGTGATGATGTTGATCTCACGCATGGCGGTCATAGGATATCCAATTCGCGGTGCAGTGCCAGCGCCGCCGCGCCGATGGCACTGAGATTACCCGAATAAGCCAGCGAAAAGACGACCGGGCGCACGACCTCCGGCCAGAGCATAGACTCGGTTTTTTCGACAATACGGCGTAAAAAATCGTCCCCCAGGTTGACGATCGGCCCGGCCAAAGAAACATGGTCTGGCCGCAGCAGGCCGACAATCCAACCCATGATCTGCGCCAGATAGGTTGACATCTCCTCGCCTAACTGCTGCGCTGCCGGGTCACCGTTCGCGGCGCTGTAGTGGATGTGCATATACGTGAGGCCGTTTTCCGGCAAAGTCGAGCCAGGATGCTGCCGCCGCAGTTCAGCCGCGCGCCGCTGCACTGCCGGCCAGCCGAGCAGCGTATCCAGGCGGCTTTCGCCGGTGGTTGAAAAAAGGCCGCTGATGTCGCCGCCCTGATGGCAGGTGATGCCGCCAAGCGTGATGCCTACCTCGACGCTGTTGGTGATAAGTACGGTAACGAGGCTGCGGGTATGGTCATCGCCGTTGAGGCCGAAAGCATACTGCGCCAGCGCGGTGAGTTCGGCGCTGTTGCCGGTATAAACCGGCACGCCATAACGCGCGGACAGGCGTTCCGACAGCGGCCAGTGACGCCAGCCAAGCGGCGGCGAATCGGTAATGATGCCGCTGCCGGTTTCCACCACGCCAGGAACGCCGACGCCGATGCACAGCAGGGGCGCATCCAACTGCGCCACCAGGCCGTTAATCACGTCGGTGAGCAGGGCTTCAACGGCGTCCCCCTGGGCGTTTTCCAGTTCGGCGTAGTGCTGCGCGGCGACCTGCCCGGCGAGATTACACAAAACCCCGAACGCCCGCCCGTTGTCCAGCGAAACGCCGATGACCTGGCGCGCCTCCGGCACGAATTTGATAAGCGTCGGACGTTTGCCCCCGCTTTCGGTGGATTCGCCCAGGCCGCCTTCGGTCAGCAGGCCGTCGGCTATCAATTCTCCGATCAAATCGGAGACGGTCGGTTTTGCCAGGCCGGTTTCCGACGCCAGCGCCGCGCGGTTGTTTGCCAGCCCGGTATACACTGCGCGCAGCAGCAGTTGGCGGTTGTGGCGGCGCAGGTTTTCGCGGGTGGCTTTTAATGGTTTCATGGTTGCCGTTGACAGTTAGACGGGCGGGCCGCCCGTAACACATCCCAGTTGGCCGGGTCTTCGCCGCCAATGCCCCAGATGGCGACGCCGCCGAGTTGGGGGTAGGCGGCCAACACCTGATCTAATTTATACTCTAAAGCCGCTGAATCGGCGACATAAAATGTCTGGCGAGGCAGGCCGCGCGCGTTTAATTCCACATAGGCGTCGCCGCCAGGGTCACGCTGAACCTCCAGCTTGAAGGATGCGATCAGCGGCTGAATCGACTCCCAGCTTATCGTGGTCGCCGGGGGGCGGCTCCGCTGCCAGCTGTACCCATAAAACGGCAGTCCCAGGCGCACTTTGGATAGATCAACAATGGACTCGGCATAGGCCAGCACATCCAGCACCCAGGGCGTCGGGCTGATCGGGCCGGGTGGGTCGCTGCGGCTGGTGTAGTCGTAGGTCATAATCGAAAACACATCCACCGCCGGGGCGATTCGCGCCCAGTCCTGCGCGGCTGCGCCCGGCCACGTTCCGGCGTCATCTGTTTTGGCATGGACGGCGATAGTCAGCAGTTTACCGCGTGCGTGGAGGGCTGTTGAGAGTTCCTCGATAAAGGCCGAAAAATCGTCGCGGGTGCTGGCCGGAAAACCCTCGTAATCAATATCAATGCCGTCATATCCCTTCGTTTCGACCAGTTCCACGATCTGCTGCACATGGAAGGCGCGCGTTTCGGCAGGGGACAGCATTTCAAATACGCTGCTCGGTATCGAAGGAATGATGATGAGTCCCAGATCGCGCCATTCGGTGATCTGCTGCGGGTTTTCCAGGCCGGGATGGGCGTAAATCGTGCCATCAGGGCGGGGTGAATACCAGAATGGATGCACCACGTCCAGCACGTCGCGGTTAACGCGAATGGTTTCGTCGCCGCCGGTTGTCCCCGGCGAGGGATGCCAGACGGAAACGCACCAGGGCGCGGCTGTTTCCTGCCCGGCAGCGACCACTGCCGGCAGCAGCACGCAGAGCAGAGCGAACAGCACCTGTTTCATAGCCGCGCCGGTTCGATTCCTGGAATCGGGCAGGGTAAAACGCCGCGCGCGGGGATTTCGCCAAACAGCACGCGCGCGACGGCTTCCATCGTGGCCGGGCGGATGCCGTAAGCGCATAGGTACGTTTCGATCTGCGGGAAAGCACGCAGGTCATACGGCGTTCGCAGCGCCACGACAATGGGCGTTTTACCGCGCGTTTGGAGTTCGCGCACCAGCGCGGCCTGGGCGGGGTCGCGGTCGGCAGCAATTGTGCCGATGATGATAATGTCCGCGTCCTGGGCAGCGTTGATGAGCGGCGCCGCCGCTTCGACCGGCGCGCTGTAAGGCATCTCCAGCGCGATCACGCGGGTATGGCGCGCGCGTATTGCCGCCGCCAGATTGATCTGCACATCGGATGAGGTATCGGCGGGTGTCAGGTTGACGGGGCGGACGGCAATCACCGCGATTTTTGTTTCCGGCGTGGGGCGCAGCGGCAGCCGGTTATTGTCGCGCACCAGGGTGATCGAAGCATCGGCAATGGCCTGGGCAATCTGCCGGTGTTCGGCACAGCCGATCACATCCAGCGCGGGGTGCGTCTGGGGCAGGGCGGCGCGGGCGCGGGCGATACGCTCCAGCGAAGCCGCATTGTACAGCGGGCGCATTTCGGCGGTCAATTCGATTTGCTCCGGTAGATGGCCGAGCAGGACAAGGTCGGCCCCGGCCTGCAGCGCGGCGCGGATGCTGGCGCGCGTACCCATCCGGTTGACGGCCTGCATGTCCATCGCGTCGGTTAAAATCAGGCCGTCGAAGCCCATTTTTTCCCGCAGCAGCCCGGTGAGTATCGGGCGCGATACGGTAGCGATAGACTCGGCATCCAGCGCCGAAAAGCGGATGTGTGCGGACATCACGCCGCCGACGCCCGCCGCAATCGCTTTGCGGAACGGATAAAGCTCCAGCGATTCCATCTCTGAGAGCGACTTGTTGATGACCGGCACATCAAAATGCGAATCTACCAGCGTGTCGCCATGACCGGGGAAATGTTTGGCCGTAGCGATTACTCCTTCAGCCTGCATCCCGGCGATGAGCGCGCTGCCCAATTCGCCGGCCAGTGCCGGGTCGGCCCCAAACGAACGGATGCCGGTAGCGATGTTATCTGGGTTATTGTTCAGGTCGAGGACGGGCGCGAAGTTCAGGTTGCAGCCGGCGGCTAGCAGTTCCCGCGCCAGCACGCGCCCGGCCAGCCGCGCCAGCTCCGGCGAGCGGGCCGCGCCCAATGCCATATTGCCGGGCAGTTCGGTCGCGCCGCCGGTGATTGCCATCAACTGCCCGCCCTCCTGGTCGGTGCCGATCAGCGGCGGGGGGCAGCCGCCTTCGCGGGCGGCCTGGTGCAGGCGCATGGTCAGTTCGCGGAACTGCGCCAGCGATTCAAAGTTGTAGGCGAACAGGCAGAAAGCGGCGATGTCCCCGCGCCGGACGCCTTCCAGGACGGCGGGCGGCGGCGTGAAACCCCGAAAGCTGTGCATAAGCTGTGTCAAGATGCTTACCCTTTCGTGCCGGTCATGGTGATGCCCTCAACGAAGTACCGCTGCGTCAGGATGAATACGACCAGCACCGGGATGATAAATAATACGCTGGCAGCCATGATATCCTGCCAGGGAATCGGCGATTCCTGTAAATTGTTCTTTTGCGCGACGTAAATCGGCATGGTAAACAGTTCCGCGCGCTGGAGGTAAATCAGCGGGTTGATGAGGTTGTTCCACTGGCCGACGAACAGGAATACGGTGATCGTCGCAATCGCCGGGCGGGACAGCGGCATGATGACATACCACCAGATTTGCAGCGGGTTCGCGCCGTCAATCATGGCCGCCTCATCCAGTTCGCGCGGGATGCTCAACATAAACTGCCGCACCAGGAAAATCAGCGCCGCGCCGCCGGCGAAAAAGCCGGGGATGGTGATGGGGTTGAACGTGCGAATCCACCCCAGGTTGTGAAATAGCACGTACTGCGGCACCAGTGTGGCCTGCGCGGGCAGCATCAGCGTCCCCATCATCAGCGCGAAAACGACGCCGCGCCCTTTCCATTCCAGGCGGCTGAAGGCATAAGCTACCAGCGCAATCGAAGTGACCGTGCCGACCAGCACCACCGATACGACAAAAACGCTGTTGGTATAAGCGCGGTAGAACGTATCCTCTTGCAGCAGTTTGGCGTAGTTATTCCATTGAGGGTTGGCAGGCAGCAGGTTTAACTGCGGCTGGCCGACTTCTTCAACGGTCTTAAGCGATGTGCCGGCCATCCAGGCCATCGGGAATAAAAAGAACAGCGATGCGGCTAACAGGATGGCGTACAGGATGAGCGCGCGCGCATCAACCGCCCGCACGAAGCGCAGGAACAGGTTCGGCTGCGCGACCTGAGGCGGGACGGATAATTGGGCGTTGCCGGATACAGTCGCCATAGTTATGCCTCGTAATAAACCCATTTGTTATACCGGAACTGCAAGACGGTCAGCAGCACGATGATGACGGCCAAAATCCACGAAACCGCCGCGCCCTGGCCGATCTCTAACTGGCGGAAGGTGCGGTTGAACAGGAAGAATGCTGCCGACGCCAGATCATCCTCGGTTTGCGGCGTGCGGAGAATATAAATCGTATCGAAAGTTTGCAGCGCGGCGATGATTCCGATCACGATATTATAAAACATGGCCGGCGAGATCATCGGCAGCGTGATCTTCCAGAACTTTTGCCAGAGATTTGCGCCATCCACTTCGGCAGCTTCATAAAAAGCGCGCGGCACACCCTTTAAGGCCGCCAGGAAAATGAGCATCCCCGCCCCGGAACTCCACATGGTAATGAGGATGAGCGAGGGTTTGGCCCATAGTTCATTGGTCATCCACAGCGGCACGCGGTTTTTATCCGGCCAGGTTGCAGTCGCGGCGCGGAACTGGCTGAAGTGATAGTTGGGCTGGCCGGTGGCCTGGGCGATCTGGTCATAGGCCTGGAAGTAACGCACGCCGTCCACAACGGCGCTGATGGCGAACAGGCTGAAAGCTGCCAGCGCGACCAGCGCGACTGTGCGCGCCGCGCGGGGGTAACGGTTGTTCGCCACCGCCAGGCCGCCGAGTACCAGCGCGACCAGGCCGTACAGCCACAGGGCCGCCGGTGTCGTGGCGGCGAACTCTGTTTTCAGGTAGTCCAGGCTGTTAGGTTGAACGATGGCCGATTGCAGCGTTAAATACTGCGGCAGGATGGACAGGCGACCGCCATCAAGCTGGCCTGGAATCAAACGCAGGATGATAAAACCGATCAGCAGCGCCGCGCCGCCCCCCAGGATAGGCCGCCTGTGGGCCGGGGTGCGGGCGACCAGCACGAGCGTCACCGGCGCGGCAGCAGCCAGCAGCGCCGGGATATACAGCGACCATTCCGTTTGGCCCCCCAGGACGAAAACAGCGGTCAGTGCGAGCGCCGCCAGCAGCGGCGGAATCAGCGTCCACAGGCGGTAGCGCCTGTTTTCATCGCGATAATCCGCCAGCAGCGCGCCGAGGGCAGCCAGCGCGCCAATACCCAGCAGCAGGCCGGGGTCGAGTGGGTCGGCAACCAGAGCGCGGGCGGCCAGCAGGATTATCAAGGTCGCGCTGACCAGTTCCGCCACCAGCCAGGCGCGGGCGCGTTTGCCGGGCGTCCATTCGCCGCGCACCAGCGACAGCAGCACCAGCGCGCCGATAAGCGCAGGGACGGCATATTTAAACGGGCCGATGGGGCTGCCCTCCGCGATGCCGGCGTACAGGCTGTTGATGGCCTCGACGGTGAAAATGAAAGCGCGGTATATCCAGTCGAACAGGAAAAAGCTGCCCGCTATGTTTTGCAGCGTGACGTTAACAAAACCGCCGTTGCCGGCGAACATATACCGCCAGGCCAGCAGCGCCGCCGGGCCGCCGGCCAGGATCACCGGCAGGTAAAAAATGAGGCGGAAAATGCGGATGCCCCGCATCTGGTTGTTCAGCAGCATCGCCATGCCGAGCGCGGTGACGATTTGCAGCGGGACGCCGACGGCCATGTAATAAAACGAGTTAAACATCGCCTGCGAAAATCGCCGCCCTTGCGCCCCTTGCCCCAGCAGCAGTTCGCGGTAATTATCCAGGCCGACCCAGGTCATCGGCTTGCCGAGTTTGTAGTCCGTAAAGCTGTAATACAGCGAGGCCAGCGCCGGGCCGAGGACGAAGACAACGAAGCCGATAATCCAGGGGGCGGCAAACAGAAAACCCCAGTATACCTTGCGCTGCTCGCTGGCAGACAGCCCACGCCAGCGGGCGACCCGCTTGGCTGCGTAGCCGACCAGGATGCTGCCGACGACGATAAAAATGGCCGTACCGGCTGCCCACAGCAGGTTTTCCCATCGCGCTTGTGAGCTGACATCCATAAAAAAGCCTTTCGTAAAAAACGATTTTCGGGGATGTAGGGGAGGGCCTTAGACCTTCCCCTACGTTACTTATGGCAGCAGAGGAGTTTAATCCAGGTAGCCGTTGGCTTCCAGGATGGCGTCGTATTCTTCCTTGAGGTTTCGCTGGGTGTCTTCCAGGCTCTGCCGGTCGGCCAGGTATGCCAGAACCTGCTCGCGGATGAGCGGGCGCAGTTCCGCGCTGGCGCGAATGTCGGAGAACGAGCGGCCATATTCTGCCGCCAGGTCCAGCATCTTTGCCCAGACCGGACTGTTGGCCTTCAATTCGTCCCAGGCATCCGTGCGGACGGGGGTAAAGCCGGCCACGCTGGTCAGTTCAATCGCATTTTCTTTGCTGCCGATGAATTTCAGGAACTCAACGGCCAGCGTCGGGTCTTCGACATAAGCCGGGACCGACAGCCAGTCAATGAAAACCTGAACGACCGGCTGGCCGTTTTCGCCCGCCGGGTAAGGCGCGATGGCGATATTTTCCCACAGCGGGTCGCTGGTGGCGGGCATATTCCACATCGGGAAAATGCCGCTGATGACGTTCCCGGAAGCAATCGGCACGCCTTCAAACGGCGGCAGGCCGGCGGTCGTTTCTTCCGGCATAACGGCGCGGCGGCGGTCATACATAAACTTCAGGGCTTCGGCAGTCGCGGCGCTGTCGAAGGCGCTCGTGCCATCGTCGTAATACAGCTCGCCGCCGGCGCTCCAGATGTAGGCGATGAATTCCTGGTCATCAAACAGGCTGCTGCCGATGTCCATAAAGCCCATTTTTGTCATGGCGTTGTTTTCGACGGCGCTGTTGGCCTTCACGAACGCCAGCGCATCGGCGAAGGTGAGCGGCGGAATGACGGACGGGTCAACGGCCAGGTCAGTGCGGTAAAAAACGGGGCGGGGACTCATCAACAGGGGCAGTCCGCGCAGGTGGCCGTCCCAAGTCACTGTATCCAATGCCGTTGGCAGGAACTGATCCAGTTCTTCCCAATCTCTGAGATATGGGTCGAGGTCTTTAAGCAGTTCGCCAAAGATGTCGGCATATTCTGAACCCAGATACACGATGTCCGGCCCACTGCCGGTGGTGATCCAGCCCGCGACGGTGGCATCAAATTCGCCCCAGCCGCCGGTCAGGATTTCAAGGTTAACGCCAGGATGGTCGGCTTCAAAGGCGGGGAAGGCCACTTCGTTGAACCACTTAATCGTGTTTTCGGTGAGGCCGGTGATATAAATTTCGAGAGACTGATCTTGAGCAGCCACCGGCAGAATGCCTGCCAGCAGCAGCGCGGCCACAGCCGCCAGGAGCGCAAAACGGTGCTTCATGCGGACAAATCCTCCTCAAAATAAACGTTTGGACGGGAAGGAAACCACAGGTTTCCCCAAAACCGAGCCAGATAGTTAGTTATATTAACTTACTTACCTAAAGCATATAACGAAAATCGGCATTTGTCAACCAAATGCCCGGCGCTTCGTCGGCGCTTTTCAACCCTAGTAAGGCGCGGCGGGGTGCTGCTCTTGAAAAAGTATGAATTATCTATCCAAAGGCCGATCTTTAACTTAATTATTCGTAATTGAAGCTATAGTGGAGATAAGTGAGAAAATTTAACAAGCCCATTACGATCTATGAACACCCGCGACTCGATCATCGCTTTGAGTGACCAGGCCTGGGCCTTGCGAACAGAAAACCCAGCCCAGGCGCGCGCGCTGGCCGAGCAGGCACTCGCGCAATCTACCCAAATCGGTTTTGATGAAGGACTGGCAGGCGGCCTGCGCGTCCTGGGCTGGCTGAATATGGAGGCCGGCCAGTTTGCTCAGGCGCTGCCGCAGGCTTTACGCGCCCTTCAACTGTACGAACAGATCGGCCATACCGAAAAAAAGACCCACCTTCTCATCGTGCTTTCTCAAATCCACTCGCGGTTAGAAAACTACCCCGCTGCTCTGGATTATGGCCTGCAAGCCTTAAAACTCAGCCGGCAGCACGGTTACACCCACCACGAAGCTCTGGTCTACCAGGGGTTAGGGGCAGCCTACGGCATGTCCGGCAGCCCGAACGAAGCCCTCAAGTATTTTCAGATGGGCATGGAAATCAGCAGTCGCCTGGATGATATGATCCTGCGAGCGCGGGCTTTTAATAATCTGGCTTACTTATACTGCACGATTGGGCGTTATTCCGAAGCCCTCGAACCGGCGCTGCAAGCCCTGAAAATGCTGGACAAGGACGAAAATCCCGGCGTTAAAACCGCCACGCTGCATACTCTGGGCGCGATTTATGCCGGCCTGGAAGATTACCCGCAGGCGCTGAAGTATCTGGAGGCCGGTATGGCCGCCAGCCCGGTAGATTTTAACCGCCTGGCCTGCATCATCGAAAGCGCCCGTATCGAAATCCGGCGCGGCAGTTATCCGCAGGCGCTCCGGTGGCTGGAGGAAGCCCGTGTAATAAGCGAACGCCTGAACGCGCCCAACTCAACCGCACAGATTTTCCGCCTGTATGCCGATCTCTATAAAGCTCAGGGGGATTTTCAAAACGCGCTCGATTATTTTGAAAAGTTCCATACCGCCCATGAAATCGCCTTTAACGAGCAGTCTGACCGCCGGATGAAAAGTCTTCAGATCATTCATGATGTCGAAACCGCCCGCCTGGAGGCTGAGGCCCAGCGCCAGAAAAACGCGAATCTCCAGTCGCAGATCGCGCAGCACCAGCAGAGCATTGCCAATCTGGACGCCTACGCCGATATGGTCGCGCACGACCTTAAAAACCCGATCAGCATCATCATGGGTTATACCGAACTGCTGCTGCAAGACCTGGATGGCGTGCTGGATGCTCAGAGCCGCGATTACCTGATGGGTATTGCCGAAACGTCCGGCAAGATGAACGAACTGGTTGACGAGCTGTTAAACCTGGCGCGCGTGCGAAAGCAGGAAATTTCGCCCCAGCCGGTGGATATGGAGGCCGTTTTTCGGCAGGCGGAGCGCCGGGTCGAACAACTGGTCATCCGTTATAATGCAATCATCAGCCTCGAAACCGCGCTCCCGGCGGCCTTCGCTTACCCGGCCTGGGTGGAGGAAATCTGGGTGAACTACCTGACCAATGCCTTGAAGTACGGCGGCCAGCCTCCCCGCATTGCAGTCGGCGCTTCACCGAACGGCGGTTTTGTGCGCTACTGGGTGCGCGACAACGGCGACGGCCTGACGCCGGAATTACAAGCCCAGGTTTTCCGCGGCAAATATGAACGGTTCGGTAAGTATCAGATCGAAGGACACGGCATTGGCCTGACGGTTGTCAAAACCATCGTGGATAAACTGGGCGGCGAAGTCGGCGTCGAAAGCGACGGGCTGCCCGGTCATGGCTCGACCTTCAGCTTTTCGCTGCCGGTCACCGGTTGATACTACCCTGTGAATTCTACTTCCGGCCTGAACTGACCCGCGTTCGCCACCTTTGCCCCGTTCTGTACGTACATAAAGTAAAGCAGCGGAATCACCCGCGCGTTCGTGTATAATTGCACATGTAGCGGACAAGAGAAGGATAACCATGCGGATTATCGTACATACCGGCAAGGGCGGTGTGGGCAAAACCAGCATTTCGGCGGCCACCGCTTTACGCTGCGCGGAATTGGGGCTTAAAACCATCGTCATCAGCACCGACACCGCCCACAGCCTGGCAGACTCGCTGGAAAAATCAATCGGCCCGGAGCCGGTCGAACTGTACCCAAACCTGTGGGCGCAGGAAGTGGACGCCCGCTATTCGATGGATAAATACTGGGGGACATTCCAGAAGTACATGGTGGCCCTGTTCAGCCGCCAGGGTGTGGAAGACATCGTAGCGGAGGAAGTCACCATCCTGCCGGGGCTGGAAGAAGGCGCGCACCTGCTGTGGATTAACAAGTATGTCGAGGATGGACAGTTCGACGTGCTGATTGTGGACGCCGCCCCCACCGCCGAAACGCTCCGCCTGCTCAGCCTGCCGGATGTGACGCGCTGGTGGTTTGAAAAAATCTTGACCATCACGCGCGGCGCGTCCCGGATTCTGCGGCCCATCGGACGGCTGGTCAACCGGGGCGATGCCGTGCCGGACAGCAGCGCCTGGGACCAGGTGCAAAACCTGTTCGCCACCCTGGATAAAGTGCGCGAACTGCTGACGCAGCCGGAGATAAGCAGTATTCGGCTGGTGGTCAACCCGGAGAAGATGGTCATCAAAGAAACGCAGCGCACCTATACCTATCTCAACCTCTACGGCTACGCCACCGACGCCATTCTGTGCAACCGCATCATCCCGGATGAAGTCACCGACCCATATTTCACCATGTGGAAGGCCAACCAGCAAGAAAATATCGCCTTCATCGGTGAAGCCTTCGGCGAGCTGCCTTTAATGAGAGTACCGCTCTTCGGCCAGGAAGTGACCGGGCTGGACAGCCTGCGCCAGCTGGCGCAGGCGTTGTACGGCGATGGCAACCCCGCCCGCAAGCTGTTCGACGGCCAGACACACCGCATCGAAACCGACACCGACGGCACGCATACCCTGATCGTCCCCCTGCCATTCGCCGATAAACAGGATATGGATATGTACCGCTCGCGTGACGAAATCACGCTGCGGGTCGGCCCATATCGCCGGAATATCGTGTTGCCCTATGCGCTATGGGACTTAGAAATTGCCGATGCCAGATTTGACCAATCTACCCTCCGTGTCCAGTTCCGAAAGGACGAACGGGTACAGAAACAACGGGTCCGCTGATTCGGTCGCCTTTCACGCCGCACTGCCTGGAGATGCGGCAGAAACCCCGCCGGAAATTCCGCCCGTTCCGGCGGGCCGGCGCTCGCTGCGAATGCAGTACCGCTTTGGGCGAACGCTCATTTTTGCGGTGTGGTTGTTTGTGCGCGTGTTGTGGTGGTATTACGTTATGCCGCGAATCATCGGCCAGGCGCGCGTTGAACGCAGCAGCAACCACCGCTGGACGCTTTACGCCCGCGAATTTCGCGCTTTCGCTGTCAAACTGGGCGGCATGATGATTAAATTGGGACAGTTTATATCCACCCGCATGGATGTGCTGTCGCCGGAAATCATCAACGAACTGAGCGGCCTGCAAGACGAAGTGCCGCCTGTTCCTAACGATCAGATCATGGCCGTGCTGGAAAGGGAGTTAGGCTCGACCGCCGGGCGATTCGCCTGGATAGATGAGCAGCCGGTCGCTGCCGCGTCGTTGGGGCAGGTGTACCGCGCCCGTTTGCACAATGGCGAGCGTGTCGTCATTAAGGTGCAGCGCCCCGGCATTCGAGAAATCGTTTATACCGATCTGGCGGCGCTGCGGGTTGTGGCGCGGGTCGCCGCCTGGGTGCCTTTCATCCGCCGCCGCGCCGATACCGTTGCCCTGGCGCACGAGTTCGGGCGGGTGCTGCTGGAAGAGCTGTCGTACCGGCACGAGGCTTACAACGCCCGACGTTTCGCCCGCATTTTTAAGAATGACCCCGGCGTTTACATCCCGGCCGTTTACGCCGAACACTCCACCGATGCCGTCCTGACGATGGAGGACGTAACGACCATCAAAATCAACGACCATGCGGCGCTGGAAGCCGCCGGCATCAGTCGTAAAGCGGTCGCCAAACGTTTGATGGATACCTATCTGAAGCAGGTTTTTGAGGAGCGTTTTTTCCACGCCGACCCGCACCCCGGCAACCTGTTTATTTACCCGCTGCCAGGCGAAAACGGCGGCAAACATTCCGCCAAACAGGGCCGCCCGTTTTACCTGATTTTTGTGGATTTCGGCATGACCGGCTCGCTCAGCCCGCAGATCGTCAGCGGTATGATAAACACGCTGGCGGCGGTTGTAAACCGCAACCCGGAGAAGCTGGTTAGCAGCTACCAGGAACTCGGTTTTCTGCTGCCCGATGCGGACGTGGAGCGAATCGAAGAGGCCGCCAAAGCCGCCTTCGACCAGGTGTGGGGCCTGAGCATGACCGAGATCAAAAACGTCAGCTACAGCGAAGCCCGCGCGCTCGGCCACGAATTTAACGACCTGCTGTTTGCCATGCCTTTCCAGGTCCCGCAGGATTTCATCTATCTGGGGCGCTGTATGGGCATCCTCAGCGGCATGGCAACCACCCTCGACCCGAATTTCAACCCCTGGCAGGAACTTCAACCCTATGCCCAGAAGATGATCGCCCGCAGCCTGGGCAGCGCCAACGGCGGCGAATGGGACGGCGACCTGCTCAACCTGCCTATCCTACAAAGTCTGCTCAACGGTAACGCCGGGCAGGCCCTTTCAGAGATTGGGCGCGCGTTTGTCAACCGCGCCATTACTTTTCCGCAGCAGGTGGACAGCGTTCTCAACCGTGCGGATCGCGGCGAACTGACGCTGCGCGTCGCCCCCAGCCCGACCTACCGCAAGCAGCTTCAGCGCATCGAAAACCAGGGCAAACGCACCGTCCGCGCCATCGTTTTCGGCAGCCTGCTGGTGGCGTCCACGCTGCTGTACACCAATGGGGATACCCTGCCCGCCGCTATTGGTTACGTCTTTTCTGGCCTGACGCTGCTCAGCCTGTGGTTTGGCGGGGACTAATCAGCCGTTGGCAGGGGCGCGGAAATACGCCCCTTTAGCTGCTGACTGGTGAAAAATCGTCAGATGATCTCCAGCCAATCGCCGTCTTCGGTCTGGATATAACGGCGGTCGTCGCGTTTGGGTTTTTCGCCATCATTTTTGGGCTTCTCGGCCTCGTCCCAACTGCCGCCGTTCCAATGGCGCGCGCTTTTCACCAGCATGATGCCCAGGCCGATCAGCAGCAGCGGCCACAGAAATTTAAACACGCCGAACGCCAGAAACAATACCAGCAGCATCCCCGGCCAGAAGAAGAAAAATCCGCCCCGGCGGCGCATCCAGGGTTTGCCCCAATGATGTCCCCGGTGATGTCCCCAATGATGTCCGTAATGTCTCCAACCCTTGTGCATCTCTGCATTCCTTTTCTACCCGATACTACTCTTTTGTACGCAGGATACCGCGCGGGGGTCGCGCAGACCTACCCGAAAGTTTAGGGGTTATTGGGAAAATTTTACGCGCTTCATCTGAACTCAAGTGATTATTCGGCTAAAACACCGCACAATAATTTATATCCGATACCATCATAAGAGACTCGTTCATCATGTTCACACAGCGTTCACGTCAGACCATCCCGTTTCTCATCCTTGTGACGGCGTTTGCCATCCTGCTTTCGCTGTCGCTCGTCCCGACGGCTGAGGTCAAGGCCGCGCCCGCAGAGGCCGCCGTGAAGCCCGGCCAGACCATGCTCACCTGGCCCTGGAGCGGCATCTGGGTTCATCGCAACAGCAAGACAACGTTCGCCTGGCTGCAAGTCACCGGCTACCCTTCCTACTTTCAGATGCGTGTGAAAGGGCAGGGCAAAGACATCATCGTTAATGTCGGCGCGAACTGCTGGATTGCGCCGCTGTGGTGCAGTGTGGATATCGGCCCCTGGAGCAGCACGCTGCCTGGAGGCTGGTACGAGTGGCAGATTCGGGGGGTTAATAAAAATGGCGCCGGCCCCTGGAGCGGCCCGCGCAGTTTCCGGTTGTGGGGTTGAAGGTTATCACCGGTAGCCGCTGCGGTCAGATGTTTTGTCAGGGGCGCGAGTGATCGCGCCCCTTGTGATTCGTTTAGTAGTTCGGTTCCAGCCAGTATTGGCTGCCGCTGCCTTCCGCCGTCCAGCCGACCACACCGTTGTAGTTCACCAGCCACCAGGCCGTGTTTTGAGCGCAGTTCGGCCCATCGAGAACTGTGAAAACGCCACCTGCCGGGATGCTGCCGGTCACGAACCCCTGGTAAGAGGGAAACTCGCGCATCCGGTTCGGCAGGTTCGGGTACAGCGTCACCCGCCCCTGGCCGCCGATGTTCAGCCGTGACGGCATAAAACCGGGACAGACCGTACTTCCGCTGCCATACCAGGGTTCAACCCAATAGTTACTCGTGCCTTCGCCTTCCGCCGTCCAGCCGATCAGTCCGTTGTAGTTGATATACCACCACCAGCGGCCATCGCTGCCACATTCCGGCCCGCCGATCACGCTGAATACACCGCTGCCAGGGATGCTGCCGATTTCAACGCTGTTCGCGCCGGAGCTGCGCGTGCCGGGCGCGCTGCGTACGATATTGGGCAGGCCGGGCGTCACCCGTCCCTGGCCGCCGACCCACAGCCGGTTTGGCAGCGTGCAGGTCGGTGGGGGTGGCGACGTGAAAAACGGCTCCAGCCAGTAGGTGTAGTAACCATTGCCCTCCGCCGTCCATCCGATTTGGCCGTTGTAGTTCACCTGCCACCAGTAAATGCCGGATATACACTGCGGCCCGCCGATGACGGTGAAAAGGCCGCCGGCCGGAATCGAACCGATCTTCGCCCCATAACCGGGCGTGCTGCGAATGGTGTTCGGTAGGTTCGGGTACAGTGTCACCCGCCCGGTTAAACCGACGCCCAGGCGCGGCTGCTGGTAACAGTTGTAAAGCTGGCCGCTGCTGTCCGCTCGCGCCGGGATTGCTCCGAACAGCGCAGCGGCCAGGACGGATGCGAGCAGTGTGAGTGTGAATAAACGCCGCATGGGCAACCCCCTTGCGATCATTACGAACGATATTATTATAGGTTCAGGAGTGGGGAATTTCGCCCGACTTTAGGCGGATTTTCAGCCGCCGGCCGCCCTACGGGTGGGTTTATTTGTCGTTTGAGAAGCATAAATGGGACTTACGCAGTTGAGGGTATAGAATAGATGGGATGCGCCAGACAGTGGCGGACGGCAAGGCGAATGATGGCGAGCTTACTGGAGCAGATGGAGACACGGGAACGCCAGCGATGAAGCTCCAAACGGACATACGCCCGAAACGCCAAGCCGATGTGGTTGCGTTGGGAGTGTTCGAGACCAAACACTTGGCACAGGCCAAACAATTGGATACGCTCTTTGAACGGCAAGAAGTGAAGTCAGACATCCCCGACAACACTTCGCCCGAAGTTGTCGGTTAGGTCGCTTGTGTCAGATGAAATCTTGTCTAATACAAATGAAGTAGGCCGCGATTTGTCGGGTACGCTGACACAATGTCACCCACACCCAGCGCTGGTTGCTCTTTTTAAAGACGAAGGACCACAACTCGTCCAATTCCAACACATCCTCCAACTGGGCTTCGGCCAGCGTCGTAGCCAAAGGGGGTAACTGAGCGACCCAGCGCTCAATCCAAAACGCAATAGTAGGCCGCGAAACGCCTCACAGCCGTTCGATAGCGCGCAAACTGACCCGTTCCAACAAGGCGCGTTTCACCTGCTGGCGGGTGGGTTCAGCGTGGCCTCGTCGCGCGTTCAACGTGCCACAGCCCTCACACGTTTTGCAGTGATATTTCTGGTCACCTTTGTAATCCCGTCCGTTTTTCACCAGATCCGGGCTGCCGCATTTCGGGCAGCTGTACGTTATAATCGTCTGGATCATGAAAAGGTGCTCCGAGTGAACTTGGTGGTTTGTCTTGGAGTGCCTTTTCATATCTCATCAGTCAATTGTTTACTACTACCCCCAAACAGCAGAAAGATCAAAGCGAATATCAGCAGCTTCATTTTCATGATTGATTGTCCTTCGATATAACTACCAATTTACCTATATCAGCAGTTGCTATTTTGACCCCATCCGGATTCCACTTTATTGAAGCTGTAGGACCGGCTTGTTATAATGTAGATATAATTTGCCCACTTGCTACATCCCAGACTCTTCCTCCGATATAATCTATACTCGCGCCTGCTACTTTACTCCCATCAGGACTCCAGCTTACTCGGTAGACCGAAGTTTGCTGAGTGTCTCGGAAAAATGCATTTTTTGATTGTGCTGTTTCTCCACCTATTGTAAAAGCTATTGACAACAATAAAGCAACTGACAGAAAACTCAATTTGCGGAGAAAATCAATGCTCAGTTGAACTCGTCGCATGGTCTTACCTCCTCTAATTAAGATGGGGAGTGGTCTTGACCCGAGTTGGTGGAGGGTGAATAAGAGACAAGTTCAGGAAAAATGGTCGGTTTCATAGGTCAGCGAGCTGCGATAGGCCAGTGACGAATGTAAGCGCTGGCGATTGTAGAACACTTCAATAAAGACGGGCGACCCGCTTGCATGAGCAGCACAGCCTCTGTTGGCGTAAGGCCGCCTGGATACGCGGACTGCCATACACGCCCCGTCCCGCTTGATACGCCGTCTGAATGGTCTTCAGCAGCACCGCATCGGTTTGCTGGTGCTGGCTCGGTGGTCGAGTGCGCCAGGCGAAGTACCCGCTCACCGAGACGCCAAGACTCCACACAGCCATTCGACGCTGCCCACCTCACGATGGGTCTCGATGATCTGGTCGCTCATGGCTGGCTCCGGCTGACAATGCTCATAGCCTTTTTTAGAATGTCGCGCTCCGCCCGTAGCACCTCCACCTTGCGCCGCAAGCGTTTCAACTCCGCTTCCATCTCCGCCACATTGCCATTGATGTTGGTTGGCACCTGGCTGCCATATAACCCCCGCCAGCGCTCCTCGATTCAGTGTATCTGTCTCTTAGGTTTTCCTCCACTGAATCGGGGCAAGTTCATTGTATCACGATGAGATGGGCGAGGAAATGAAAAACCGCTTCAACAGCGGTGTTTCAAGCAGCGGTACGTTTGTTAGCCCCAACGGGACTCGAACCCGTGTCTTCACCTTGAAAGGGTGACATCCTAGACCGCTAGACGATGGGGCCTTACAAGGGCAAAGTGTACCAGCCGCTGTCCGCAACGTCAAGGCAGAAACTTAGAAGACGAACTCACTCAATACTTCGCGCACGACGGCACGCACCCGCGCTTCCAGATCGTCCGCCGTTAGGGCTGCATCCGGCGGGGCGACCGGCTCGGCCTTCGACATCGCCAGACCGCACGCCGCGCAGAAACGTTCCATGTCACCGGGGCGCTCCAGCCCCAGCCGCCGCCGCGACTCCACCAGCTTTTCCACCTGATGCGGGGCGATAGGCTGCGCGCCGCCCATCATTTCCGCCATGTATAAAATTTTTGCCGTGTGTTCCAACGTTTCCAGGCGCATATAAGCATCCCACACGGTTTTTGCCACCGTCAGCGAGCCATGATGCGACAGCATTATCGCGTCGTGTTCGCGGATGAGGTTCTGAATCGCATCCCGGTTTTCGACGCTGGCCGGGGTGGAGTAGGGTGCGGTCGGCACTAGCCCCAGGATGACGGCGGCTTCCGGCACGACACAGCGCCGGAAATCGTAACCGGCAATCGTCAGCGCGACCGATGTGGGCGGGTGCGCGTGAACCACGCCGTTTACATCCGGGCGCTGTTTATAACACTCCAGATGCATGGAAAGTTCGGACGTAGGCTTCAGATGCGCGTTGGCGTCGGTCGGCGTATCTACCCGACTGCCGTCCATATCCACAATAATAAGCTGGTCGGGCGACATAAAACCTTTCGCCAGGCCGCTCGGCGTGGCTAATACTCGTTCCTCGCTCAGCCGCGCGCTGATGTTGCCGCTCGCGCCGTCAATGTAGCCGTTGCGGTACATCAGCTCGCCGATTTTGCAGATTTGCTCACGCAGTTCGCGTTCCTTCGCGTTAGGCGCGCCGCGATAACCTGATGCGAAACCGTTCATCCATCTCACCCGTTCTTCAATTCACCCGGACAAGGTATACCATATCCGCACTTTACCGGCGCCAGCCTAACTGAGTCCCAAAGTGGCTGCCGGCATGAAGCACTTCCGCCAGGTCGGCATGAAGCTGCGAAATCACTACTCGGCGCACCTTTTGTTTTGCTTCCAGGGCGCTGTCGGTTATATCGAGCGCGGCTTCCACATCCGCCACCGCTCCGGTAAAAAAGACGATGCCTTTGCCGCCCAGACCGTCCGCGAGTCGGATTTCCATCAAGTTCACCGAAGCGCCTTTAACGCCTTTATCGGCGGCGTGGATGGCCGCCGGCACGGTGATGGTTTCGACAATACCCAGAGCGTCATCGGTTTTGATGGAACGTTCGCCGGCCAAAGCCCGCACCACGTCGGGATGCACGCCCGGCAGGAAGATATGGTCGTTCAGGACATCCGGCGCGGCCTCCAGACCGGCTTTGAGGGCTTCCTCCACCTCCGCGACCGGGCCGCCGACCAGCACCAAAAAACGCCCCGGCTGCACCGTGCCGGCACGGATGATGTCCAGCGGCGCTTTTTTGACCATCGCATCGGCGGCCAGCACGCCGGCGGCAATGCTGCTGAATTCCAGCAGCGCCAGCGCCGGGTCAATCGTTACGGGGGAAAGTGTCACTTGCGAGTCAGCCACGATGTTTTATCCCTGTTAGCGCGAAGCCGCCCGGATGATACCGCTATACAATCCTGAAGGCATCCTTCAGTGTGCAGCGGCGCAGGCGGCTGAAACTGCGGCAGGTCGTCATGCCTTCGCCGGTCGGGCTGGCGATGGTAAAGGATGTAAAACCTTCGCCACCCCAGCCTAAACCGGCCAGGCTGGGCGCATTTTTAACGAAAATGGAGCAGTCCATCTCCCGCGCCATGCGGCTGAGGTTGTCAATATTTTTGCTGTGCATCACGGCGGTGTGCCGGAAACCATGTTCGGACTGAACGGCCAGTTCAATGGCGGCGTTCACATCTGGCACCGGAACCACCGGCATGATCGGCATCATCTGTTCCGACCAGACCAACTGATGATCGGGTTCAACGACCGCCACCACCTGGCGCACTTCGCTGCCAACGTGAATGCCCAGTTCCTTAAGCAGCACGCCGGCGTTCTGGCCGATAAAGGCTTTGTTCATCACGCCGGGTTTGCCGGGGCCGCGATCTTCCTCAAAGATGGACTTCATCAACCGGCGAAGCTGCCAGGAAGTAATCAGATAACCGCCGTGCCGGGTCATCGAGTCCACCAGATCGTTAACCACCGATTCCACCGCAATGCAGGTTTTTTCGGTGGTGCAGACCAGGTTGTTATCAAAACTGCCGCCGCGCACCACGTCGCGCCCGGCCTGTTCAAGATCGGCGGTTTCGTCCACCACGACCGGCGGGTTGCCCGGCCCGGCGCAGATGGCGCGTTTGCCGCTTTTCATCGCCTGCCGCACCACGCCGATGCCGCCGGTAACGACCAGCAGACGCACGTCACGGTGTATCATCAACGCCTGGGCGGACTCGATGGTGGGTTCGGCCACACAGGTAAGCAGGTTGGCCGGGCCGCCGGCGCTCTGGATGGCACGGTTCAGGAGTTGAATCGTATAGGCGCTGCAAGCTTTAGCGCCGGGATGCGCGTTAAACACAACCGCATTCCCCGCGCTGACCATGCCGATGCTGTTGTTAATGATTGTGCTGGTCGGGTTGGTCGTCGGCGCGATGGAGGCGATAACGCCGTAGGGGGCGTACTCGGTAAGCGTCAAGCCGGCGTCACCCGTCCAGGCTGTGGTGTCCAGAAATTCCGGGCCGGGGGTCTTGCTGGCCGTCAGCAGATTTTTTTGAACTTTATCCTCGAACCGCCCCATACCCGTTTCTTCAACGGCGAACTGCGCCAGCACCTCGGCATGTTCGCGGGCGGTGGCGCGCATGGCCGCCACCATACGTTTACGCAGTTCCAGCGGCAGTTCGGCAAGCTGCTCGAAAGCCGACCGCGCTGCCGCGACCGCGCTGTCCGGGTCGGGAAATAAACCATCACCCTGTCCCAGGCTGGCAGGTGGAGAAGCCGGCGGGCGACGCGGGGCAGAAGGCGCATCCGTATCACCGCCGATCTCGCGCATGACGTTTTGAATGATGCGATGAATCTGCGAGTCGTCGAAAGAAGGAGTGTCAGCCATGAGTGCTTTTCATTCTACTTAACAGCCGGAAAAGTTAGCTTAAAGGTTGTCATCCCGGTTTTTGGGTCGCTGGCGGCGGTCATCTCGCCGCCCTGCGCCCTGGCCGCTGCGTAAACGAACGGCAGCCCCATCGCCACGCTGGTGCGTGTGCCGGCTTCCCGGTCTTTCGAGCGCGGCGCGCGTTCGACGATGCGGCGCTCGTAACCGGGGAAAATCGAACGCCCATTGTCGGTGAAGGTCAGGGCCACCCGATCATCTTCAGGCTGGATGCTGATACGCAGCAGATCACCCTGAACGGTGAATTTTACAACATTGTCTATTAACGCATTCAACATACGCCAGATCAGGGTGGCGTCCACGCAGGCTACCAAAGGAGCCTCGGCAACGAGAACCTCGTGCTGTAATTTTTTAGCAGTGATGATCGCATTTCCCTCGCTTGCCAGGAAATCCTTCACCAGTTCGGGCAGGTTACAGGGATGGCAGTCCAGTTCGTAGGCGTGAACGTCCAGCCGGATTAAATCCAGCATATCCAGAACCAGGTGCATCTGGCGGTAAGCGGCGCTCAACGCCCCACGCAGCAGGCGCATGACGCCATCGGAGCTGCCCTCCTGCATGTGCATGGAGATCAGCACTTCGAGGGTGCTGATGACGATACCGATAGGGCTTTTTAGATCGTGGACCAGCATCGCCGTCGTATCAAGCACATCGTCGAGCCGGCTGCCCAGCAGCACATCCTCCCCGTGCCGAAGCGCCGGCGAGTCTTTTTTCATCAGCCAGTCGCGCAGGGCTGCCGATTCGCGCGGGTAATCCACTGCCGCATCGGCCCCGGCGGCCAGCGCCGCCCGGTGCAAAAACGCCTCGCCCCGGTGGAGCGCCATCACACGCAGCGCCCCTATGCTGCTTTTAAGCTGGCCGCAAATCTGCACGCCGTTTATATCCGCGCCCGATACTTCCACCAGGGCGGCCTGCGGCTGAACTTCGGCCAGCAGGCGCAGCGCCTCTGCCCCGGTGCGCGCTTCATACGATTGCAAGCCCGCCTGCGCTATTTCTGGTTGAAGCGATGCCAGCAGTTCGCTGCCGGCGACCAACAGAATACCGTTCACGGTGCTACTCCACCACTTCGTAAACCATGACCGGCTCGGTTCGGCCTTTCATGGTCTGGTAGCCGATTGGCTTCACATCAAGCGGCGCGGTCAACTGCCGGTAGCACGCTTCGCTGATAAGTATTTTGCCGCCGGCGCTCATGTCTTGCAGCCGCGCGGCGACATTCACCGTATCCCCGACCGCCGTAAAATTCATCAGGTGGGGCGAGCCGACATTACCGACCACCACCATGCCGGTATGGATGCCGAAATTCACCCGCATCCGGTATTGCGGCTCGAACTGGGGATAGAAGGCTTCCAGCGCGCCGCGAATTTGCAGTGCCGTCCGCACGGCGCGCAGGGGGTGGTCATCCTGGGGCAGGGGGGTATTATACAGCGCCATCACACCGTCCCCGATGAATTTATCCACCGTGCCGGAGAAACTCTGAATCACGCTGACAATAAGGGCATGGTAGGTGTTCAGGATGCCCAACAGTTTCTCCGGTTCGGTATGCTCCGAAATGGTGGTAAACCCCTCCAGATCGGAGAACAGCACCGTCACTTCCTGAAGCTGGCCGCCCAGTTTGATTTGAGAGGGGTCTTGCAGCAGTTTTTGCACCACCGAAGGGGAAACAAACCGCTCGAAGGTCTGTTTAATCAGCTCTTTGGTGTTACGCAGGTCGTCGGTTTCGGCCTTTGAGCGCAGGCGCGCATTCACCCGCGCCGCCAGTTCGCGCGGGCTGAAGGGTTTGGGTAAATAATCTTCCGCCCCTAAACCCAGGCCGGTGACCCGGTTTTCAACGTCGGAAAGCGCCGTAAGCATTAAGATCGGAATCTGCGCCATTTTAGGATCGGACTTGAGCGCCGCGCAAACCTCGAAGCCGCTCATGCCCGGCATGTTTACGTCCAGAATGACCAGATCGGGCAGCTGCGTTTGCGCGGCCAGCAGAGCAGCCGGGCCATCCTGGGCCACAATTGCTTCGTAACCGATACTCTCGATAATGTCTTTTACAAGCTGGCGGCTGTTGGCATTATCATCGGCAACCAGAACTTTCAAGGTTTATCCTCTTTAGGTAAGCAAGCGGGCAATCTTGGTTTTTAGCTCTTCCATGTTGATCGGCTTGGCGATATATTCGTCGCAGCCCGCTGCCAGCGCGCGTTCCCGATCTCCTAACATCGCGTGTGCGGTGACGGCGATAATCGGAATATGCCGCAGTTCCGGGGTCGCTTTAATCTCCCGTGTCGCTGCCCAACCATCCATAAATGGCAGCGCCAGGTCCATCAAAATAAGGTCTGGTCGGGCGGAGTTCGCCATCTCCACGCCCCGTTTTCCGTCGGTTGCCATCAACACATCGTAATCAAGCGATTGCAGGATGTCGGTGATTAACATCATGTTATCGCGGTTATCCTCGATGACCAGGATACGGCGGCCCATCGTCTTTTCCTCCTGGCTGCCGGGGGCATCAGCGCCACAAACAACGCTCTGTAATCCGGCAGACCGAGCTATTTTCCGGCGCAAAAACCGCTGCCGGACTCTGCCGGTAGGATGGCCGGACAGGGGCTTTAGCCCCTTGCTTCAGCCGCTTATTTCATCCGGCTGGAAGGCGAACTTGGAATAGACCGTTTGATTGTCCACCTGCCAGTGGTCTACGATTGCCATGATGATGGCATCCACCGGGCGCGCATCCGTCAGGTCGGTCTGGCGGGCGCTGCTGCCGGAAGCAATCAAGACACGCTCGCCTTCATCAGCGCCAATCACATCTACCGCCACCACATAAACAGCCGTCGGTATATTATCCGTCGTCAGGCGGCGCACCAGACGCAGCGGCAGGCTTTGCATGTTGTCCGTTTTGCGTGTCGTTACGACCGTCCCGATTACTTCGCCAATAAACACAGTTTATTCCTTGCGTCCGGCGTTCACCGTCCGCCCGGAGACGCCTTCGATGGCCGCCAGCGCCGCGCCATACCCCGCCATGATGTCGCGCTCTTCCCCGCCCAGGTAAACACGCCCAAAACTGCCAAAAGCGACCACTTCCAGGATGTTAATTTCGGCGGCTTTTTCCGCTTCGTTGGCCGCCAGTGCCGCATAACCCGCCGGCTCCACCTCCAGCACGTACAGCGTTTGCCCGGCCAGGATCATATGGCCGTGCCGCATCCGGTTGATAAGCTGGGTCTGGTGGGCATCAATATTGCGGATAATCTGGCTGGAAACCACGCGCGGTTTGAGCCGGTCATCTTCGCGCACGCCCAGCGCCTCCAGGATGGCCGCCCCGGCGGCGCGCGTTTCGGCCTGGCTGCTGGAATGCACTTCCAGCAGGCCGTACAGACGCTCGACGATCTGCATACCAGGGCGGACAGCGGTGGCCTTCAGCGCCACGTCGGTAATGCGGTTGATTTCGATACCAGGGGAGATTTCAATCCACAGCGAGGCATCCCCCGGCAGGGGCAAAAACCCCCTCGCCACCGTCCCCAGGAAGGCGGCGTGCTGCGGCTGCAAACTGTCCAGAAAAACGTAGCTGCGTAGGTCAACGGTCACGGTTTTAGTCTCCGAGCGATGCTTGGATCAAAGTTTTCCGGCGCTTTTGAACGCTGTGTATCCGGCGCTGATTCGGCCACTCCCAGCAGCGCCTCCAGTTCTGTTAAGGCTTCGCGGTCAAATTCCTGATAGCCGCAGATGTCGCACGTCCAAACCAGCATATTCGGCGCCGACACCAGCTGACCTTCGTGCATCCGCACGTAGGTAGCCTCTCCGGGTTGGCAGTAACCAATCTGGCAGTAGGGGCAAGAATACGTAAATTGATCGGACATGGCGCTTACCCTCCGCTGGCGGCGACTACGGCGAATCGCCATAAGTGTAGGATAGAATGCCCCAAACGCCGGGCGGCCAATACCGAAAGATCGCCCGGCCAATGATCTGATTCCGGCGAATGGGGCCAAAAGCCCGCGAGTCGTGGCTGTGATTGCGGTTATCTCCCATGAAAAAATATTCATCGGCGGCCAGCGTCCAGACTCGATCCGAACAGCGGGTCGGGCTGCACGGCTCGTTGAGATAGGACTCATCCAATTTTACACCATTAATGTAAACCGCCGCATCACGAATTTCCACCGTTTCGCCCGGCAGGCCGATCAGCCGTTTAATCAGCGGTGGCTCGCCGGGGCGGGTGTTAGGGGAATTAAACACCACAATGTCGCCGCGCTGGGGCTGCCCCAGCAGGTAATTGATGCGGCTGATAACCAACCGCTGGTCGGCGATCAGGTTCGGCTCCATGCTGATGGACTGCACAATCGAACGCGGCAGGGTCATCTCTAACAGCGTATAAACCGCCACTAGGAACAGCAGCGTGCTGATTATCTCGCGGATAAAACTCTGCCGGCGCAGGCGTGGGCGGAGCGGCATCCGGTGGGCGTTCACGGCACATCCTCAGGATAAGCCAGCCGGTTGACCAGTCCCCAATCGGCGGGCGGCCAGTAACGGATTAACGCCTCGCCGATGATCTCTGAGGTGGTAATCGTCCCGAAACGGCGTGAGTCGCTGCTGTGGTTGCGGTTGTCGCCCATGACGAAATATTCATCCTCGCCCAACTGCCAGCGGCCATCAGGACACATGCTGGAGCGGCACGGCTCGTTAATATAAGGTTCGTCGAGCTGAACACCGTTGACGTAAACCAGCGTGTCGCGGATTTCAACCTCGTCGCCCGGCACGCCGATAACGCGCTTGATATAAGGGGGTTCGTCCGCCGGCTGGTTGGGCGGGTTAAACACCACAATGTCCCCGCGCTGCGGACTGCCCAGCAGGTAATGCAGCCGGCTGACGACCAGCACCTGACCGGTATAAAAGTTGGGCTGCATACTCGGCCCTTCGACGATAAACCGCACGCTCGCCAGGTTAACGAGGGCGTAAATCGCGCCGATTAAGATTGCCGTATCCAGAATTTCGCGCAGCAGTCCACGGAGTCGAAGCCTAGGGCGGGGCAGCGTGGTCAAAGTCGCGGATAGGTCTTGCAAGGGTCGCCCTCATTGATTAGAAGTATTTTGAAGAAATTATTATAGAGCGGCGCGGCATGGCTGGCAATCCTGATTGAATCGTGCGGTTAGGGTTTTTTAACCCTTTTTCACAAACGTTCCATGTACAAAATGACGGTTGGCTTTATACTTTGGAAAGAACAAAATCCAAACACGAGGCAGTCTTGGCTGGCGAAACCATCTTAGTTATTGACGATGGGCGGGAAAACCGGGACTTTGTAATCGAGTATATCTTGCTGCCCAATGGTTATACCGCTCTGGCTGCCGCCGACGGCAAAGAAGGCGTCGAGCTGGCGCTGGAGCGCCGCCCCGATTTGATCCTGCTCGATCTGCAAATGCCGCGCATGAACGGCATAGATGTGCTGAAGTTCCTGAATGCCCGCCAGGTGGATATTCCGGTTATTTTGATGACCTTTCATGGGTCGGAAGAAATCGCGGTCGAGGTTTACCGGCTGGGTGTGCGCGATTATGTAAAAAAACCTTACACGGTCGAAGAGATGCTGGCAGCTATCGAACGCAGCCTGACCGAAGTGCGCCTGCGCCGGGAGAAAGAACAGCTTACAGAACGGTTGATTCATGCCAACCAGGAACTTCAGCGGCGTGTGGGCGAGCTGAACGTCCTGCACAGCGTCGGCAAAAACGTCACCGAACTGATGAACATGAACGAACTGCTGCCGCGCATCGTGGATGCCGCCACGCAGATCACGCAGGCCGAAGAGGGATACCTGTACCTGGTGGATGGCAGCCGCCTGATCTGCCGGGCGCACAAACGCGCCACCGGCAGTCGCGCCCGCCCTGCCGATTTTGAGGTCAACGACCGGGTAGCCGTCTATGTCATCCGGCAGTGCCAGCCGGTTGTCCTTAAGCCGGAACATCTGGAGCGGGAAGGCAGCAAGGCCCATTCGGCGGCCTACGCGCCGGTTACGCTGCGCGGCGAGGTGATCGGTGTGTTGGGCGTCAGCAATGTTTCGCCCGGTTCGGCGACCTTCACCAAACACGAGAGCGCCCTGCTCAGTATGCTGACCGATCATGTGGCGATCTCCATCGAAAACGCCCGCAACTTTGACGAACTGCGCCAGGCGAAGGAACGCGAAAACCGGCAGATGCGCGTAACTTTCGAGAAGTTTGTGCCGCCCTCGGTGGTTGACCGGGTGTTGGCGAACCCGGATGGCCTCAAACTGGGCGGCGGGCGGCAGGAAATCAGCGTGATTTTTGCCGATATTCGCGGTTTCACCAGCTGGAGCGAAAACGCCCCGCCGGAGCAGGTGGTCGAAATGTTAAACGACTACCTCAGCCTGGCGGCGGAGATCATCCTGGCCTGGGACGGCACGCTGGATAAATTTTTCGGCGACGGGCTGATGGCAATTTTCAACGCGCCCAAAATGCAGGAAGATCACGTTCACCGGGCCACCGATGCCGCCCTGGCGCTGATGCGCGCCGGCGAGGAAATGCGGGCGCGGCGCGGCGATAACCTGTCCTACAGCATCGGCGTTCATGTGGGCGAGGCGGTGGTGGGGTACATTGGCACCGAGCGGGCATTAAATTATACGGCCATCGGCGATGTGGTGAATACGGCCAAACGCCTGCAAGAGATGGCGCCGCCGGGGCAGATCTGGATTGAAGAAGCGGTTGTTCAGCGGTTGGGCGAACTGGTGCAGGCGCAGCCCCTGGGCGCGGTCAAAATTCGCGGTCGGCAAAAACCCGCCCGCGCCCACCAACTGCTCGGCCTCACGCCGCGCAGTTGAACTCGTTATTCGTCCAACATGCCCTCGCGGGGGCGGAAGCTCAAACGAATCGGCGTCCCCTCGAACGGAAATTCCGCGCGAATCTGGTTTTCCAGAAATCGTTGATACGTAAAATGAACCAGCCGCGTATCGTTGACGTGGAAAAGAAATACCGGCGGGTTGACGGATACCTGCGTGGCGTAATAAATCTTCAGCCTGCGCGTACCTTTGGCCGGGGCGGGGTGTTTTTGCATAGCCGCGCGCAGGATGCGATTGAGGTCGGCGGTGGCGATACGCTGGAAACGCCCTTCCCAGACGCGGTTGGCCGTTTCTAAAACCTGGTGGACGCGCTGGCCGGTTAGGGCGCTGATGAAGATGATGGGCGGGTCGGGCAAAAAGTCAAACTTCTGGCGGATATTTTCCATGTATTGATTCATGGTGTAGGTGTCTTTTTCCACCGCATCCCACTTATTTACCACGATCACCACGCTTTTGCCGGCCTCGGTAATGTAACCGGCGATGTGCAAATCCTGTTCGGTGATGCCGTCCACTGCGTCCAGCAGCAGCAGCGCCACGTCGGAGCGTTCCAGGGCGCGCATGGTGCGTAAAACGCTGAACTTCTCGACGCCCGATTCGATTTTGCCGCGTTTGCGAATGCCGGCGGTATCTACCAGGCGAACGGTCATGCCGTGCCAGGTGATTTCAGTATCAATCGCGTCGCGGGTGGTGCCGGCAATCGGGCTGACGATCACACGCTCCTCACCCAGCAGCAGGTTTAACAGGCTGCTTTTACCCACGTTAGGCCGCCCGACGATGGCGATTTTGAGTATATCCTCGTGGTCTTCCGCTTTTTCTTCGGCGGGGGTTTGCCGGAGCGCGTCCACGACGGCATCCAGCAAATCGCCCACGCCGATGCCGTGATAGGCGCTGATGGGAAACACCGGCCCCAGCCCCAGGCCGTAAAATTCAACCGCGTTTTCGGCCACTTTGGGGTTATCGGCCTTGTTGGCCGCCACCAGGATCGGTTTACCTTCGTTGCGGCGCAGGATTTCGGCGATTTCCTGGTCGGCAGCGGTGATGCCATGAACGGCGTCCACCAGCAGCACGATCACATCGGCCTCGCTCACGGCTATAAAAGCCTGCTCTTTAATCTGCTCGACAAAATCTATGCTGCCTTCGGCCAGAGGGGATGTATCGCGCGAGCCTTTGGGCTGGTAAATTTCGATGCCGCCGGTATCTATCACGTCAAAATCGAGGCCGCGCCAATCGGCCTGCGCTTGCAGGCGGTCGCGGGTCGTGCCGGGGATGGCGTCGGTTACGGCCATACGCTCCCCGACCAGGCGGTTAAAGAGCGTGCTTTTGCCCACATTAGGCCGCCCCACCAGGGCGACAACCGGTTTACGCGCCATGTCGTTTAATACCTCGTCCTTCAATCCTGCGTCATGCCGGGATGGAAAGGAACGGCATGAACCATGATTGTATCAGACACCGGCGCGTCTGCGAAGATTCAAGGCGTACCGGGTGATGGCGTGGGGCCGTCGGTGATTTCGACATCAATTTCGGTGGGCAGCACCGAAATATTGGCGGTTGGCATCGGCCTCTGGCGGATGGACACGGTGGGGGTGATGGGGTGCATCCCGACATTCAGGCCGTTCACATCGGCGGTGACGCGAATATCGCTCGCCTCCAGTGCCTCCAATTCAGGCTGCGGGCCGGTAATTAATACCGTGACCTGATTCGGCACCGAGCGGGCGGTCAGGCCGCTGCCCAGGCCGATAACTTCAACCGGAATACCTTCAAACTGGCGGCTGGTTGTAAGCGGGTTGATCTCCACCGATACGGTGACGGTCTGGTCGGTGAGCAGCAGCAGTTCTGCATCCGGCAGCACGACCGGGATGGACAGCTCGAAACTGGCCGTCCGGTCGGTAAGGTCAATCGGTTCGGTCGGCAGGATGTCCGGCAGATTCGCCAACTGCGACGGCGATCCGCTAATCAGTACGGCCTGCGGCGAGTACGTCAGGCTGTTGAGGACGTACCCATCCGGCGGCGTCCCCAGGATGGTCGGCCTCACGCTGACCTCGCGCACATCGTCGCGCCGGCGGATATTGACGCTGACGGTGACGAGCTGCGGGTCAAGTGTGACTCCTTCGACCGTCGCCCCTTCAGCATTTACCGGCGATAAACGCATGTTGGCTTCAAACGGGCTGCGCTGCTGGCTCAGATCAAGCGACGCCTGCGCGGCAACCACCTCGTTAACTCTGCTGGCCGGGCCGCTCACCAGCACTTGATTGAGGCTGACATCAAAACGCGGCTCATCGCGGGAAAAGCCGGTGGGGGGTTCGGCAGTCACGACCGCGCGCAGCGCCACCTGGCGCGCGCTGGCTTCTTCCAGCACGACCCGCATCAAACGCGGCGACATATTCACCACGCGGGCCGGCTGGCGCGCCAGCCGTGCTTGAAGTTCGACGGTGTGTTCGCCTGGCCCTAAACCGCTCAGATCAGCCCAGACCTCGATCTCTTCGGCGGTCAGCAAATCCAGCACCGACCGAGGCGCGCGCACGACCAGACTGGTCTGGCGGTCGGCCTGCGGCGGGCTGGTGAGCAGCAGGCTGGCGTCGGGTATCATCTGCACGGCCACCCGCTCCGGGAAACGCTGCTCGACGATGGGGTCGGACTGGAAGGAAGCGATCACCCAAACCAGAAGCGCCAGCACCAGCGATCCCAGCAGCCAGATGAGATTATCGGTAAGGCTTCGGTTAAGCTGCGAGCGGGTTCGCATCAGGCTCGCTTTCGCCAGTCGCGCCAGTAATCAACCAGGCGGCGGGCGCGCGCGGCAGCCTGTGCCATCCACGATGCGCCCTGGCCGCGCTCTTCCCCGTACAGGGCATTCAAAATCGTCCGCAGCCGTTTGACATCCAGGCGCAAAATCAGCCGTCCCGCGCTGGCAATCGAAATGCGCCCGGTTTCTTCCGAAACCACCACGCAAATTCCATCGCTTACCTCGCTGATGCCGATGGCAGCCCGGTGGCGCGTGCCGAGTTTGGGGTCGGGCAGGTTGCGGCTGGCGGTCAGCGGGAGCACCGAGGCCGCCGACGCCAAACGCCCGTTTTGGCTGACGATGGCCGCACCGTCATGGAGTTCGGTTTTGGGCCAGAAGATGGTGAGCAAAAGTTGGGAAGTGACTTCGCTGTTGAGGGGGATACCGGTGCGGATATATTCCTGCAAGCTGCTGTTGCGCTGTAAAACGATCAAAGCGCCATGACGGCGCTCTGAGAGTTTTTCCGCCGCCTGGCAAACCTCATCAATCACCTGCGCCCGCACGCTGTCCGGGACCTGCCGGCTCAAAAGCCCACCGGCGCGGCCTAACTGCTCCAACGCCCGGCGCAGCTCCGGTTGGAAAATCACCGGGATGGCGATGCCCAGCACAACCACTGTGTTTTCCAGCAGCCAGCGTACTGCCAGCAGATTAAACAGGCTGGAAATCACCAGCATACTGACCAGCACCAGCACCGTGCCGCGCAGCAGCGCCACTGCCTGCGTGCCTCGGATGAAAAAACTGGCGCCGTAAAAGACCAATGCCACCAGCAGAATATCAACCAGGTCGGTCAGGGTCAGGTTTTCCAGAACCCAGAGCAGCTCTACCATTGACTTGTCAGCCACCCAACTGCGTCAGCAAACGTTTATAATCCTCAAGCCCCGGCGGGTTCAACTGAACGATCTGGCGAATGGTATTGATGGCATCCTGGTGGAGGCCGGCTTCGAGTTGAAGTTCGCCCAGGGCGTCCAGTTGTTTGATGGCGTCCTCTTTGCGTCCCATCTGCCGGTAGATGGCGGCCAGGCGCGACCGCAGCCCGGTATCATTTGGATACATCGCCACCTGTTCTTCCAAAAGCTGCGTGATTTTGTTAACCTGTTTGCTTTTGGCATAAATACCCAGCAGCGCATCGAGCTTTTTGAGGGCTTCGACCTGATTACCCTGGCGGTAGTGAATGTCAATCAACATGCGGTGGGCACGTTCGTCGGTCGGCACGATCTGGATGATTTCTTCGTATGTCCGCTGCGCTTTACGCATATCCAGGCGCATCTGGTCAATGTCGGCCACGCGATGTTTAATCCGCACGGTGCGCTCCGGCGACGCGCCCACTTTATTCGCCAGTTTTTCCGCCTCGATGAAAATATCGCGCGCCATGTCGAAGTTGCCCAGTTGGTGATAGGTGTCGGCCAGATCAATATACTGGTCGAGCGCCTCATCCCAGCGGTTTTCGCTCTCCAGCAGTTCGATCAGGCTTTCGCGCACCGAAACATCCAGCGGGGCCATCTCCAGCACTTCGCTCAAAATCGAAGCAGCGCGGTCATTTTCCCGCCGCGCCATGTACGTTTTGGCGACCACGTTGTATTTGTTGATGGCCTGGCGGACGCGCCCCTCGCGCATCATGATCTCGGCCATGCGGATATGAACCGGCAGGTAAGTGGGTGACACCTCTATCGCCCGATGTGCCTCGTCCATCGCCAGCGTCAGCAAATTCTGGCGCATAAAACGGTCAATCAGCGACACTGACTGGGTGAGTTTATCGCTGCGGGCAGCCACCAGAATATCTACGATGCCTTGTTCGCCCTCATCGCGCAGCGTTTCCTCAAGCTGCCGGCGCGTTTCGGCGATGCGCTGCTTCCAGTCTTTACCTTCCAGCAGGTTGACGAAGCGGTTGTTGATGGCTTCCATCGCTTCTTCCGAACGGCCTTCCAGCGCGGTCAGCAGCCGATCGTAAAGCGTTGCCAGGTCTTCGGGGTCATCTATATCCATCGTCAGGACGGTATCCACCGCCTGCAAACTCTGAATCAGATAACGCGACGCCTGTTTGTGTTTGCCGAGCGTATAGTAAACTTTGCCCAGGGCGTGCAGCGCCCCCGCCGACAGCTGCGGATGCCCAACGGCTTCGCCCAATGGCTTCAGAGCATCGTTGGGTTTGTTCGTCAGCAGCAGCAGCGCGCCCAGGTTTAACTTTAAAGCCGGATGATTCAGCCGCGATTCGGCGCGGCGGTAGGCCTCGATAGCCCGATCATGAAGCCCCTGGCGCTGAAACTCCATACCTTGCAGGGCATCCCCGCCGGCGGCGTCCAACATGCCGCCCTCCATCACGTAACTTGCCAGTAGCCCCAGGGCATCGGTCATGGCCTCACCCATCGGCCCCAGCGGGTCGGCCTCGCCGACCGGAAGCCGGGACGGTTTTGGCGCAGAAGATGGCGCGGGGCGCGCCGTCAGTTCGCCGGTATCGCCGGCGACGATCACTTCCGCGCCCGACTCAATCGCCCGCAGGGCATTCAGCGCGGCCACATTTTTGCCATCCAGCTTGAGCGCGCGCTGCACCGCTTTGCCGGCCTTTTCGCTTTCCCCCAGGCGTTGAAAGGCCTGCGCCAGCAGCAGGTATTGGCGCAGCGCCCTGGGTTTGTTGCCCAGGCGTTCGTGCGCCTGGGCCAGTTTGGCGTGGATCGCCACCAGCCCTGGCGTCAGCCGGGTGGCGCGTTCCCAGTTGTTGATGGCTTTATCCAGGTCACGCTGGGCAAGATACACTTCGGCAACATTGATATACTGCTGAGAGGCCTCCTTCAAGCGTCCCACCCGCTCCAGGATGTCGGCGCTTTTTTCAAGCGGAATCGGGTCTTCCGGCGCGATCTGGTGGGCGCGGGTGTACACCTTGAGCGCGTCATCCAGCCGCCCGATTTCGAGCAGCGCCAGCCCCAGGTGGATATGCGCCTCGGCGTCGTCTGGAAATTCCTTGACTGCCTGCCCATAAGCGGCGACAGCAAGCGACCATTCTTTATCCCAGGCCGCGTTGTGGCCTGCATTCATGGCTTGTTCGTAGGCTTCACGATTTCCAGGCATGGGCTATTTTCCACTACCTTATTAACAGCTTTTTGTTCGAGCGGGGGGCGAACCCGGCGGCACGCCCCCTGTATAATTTACGACATCAGTTTAACGAGAATGGCCTTTTGCGCGTGCAGCCGGTTTTCCGCCTGAGGGAAGATGGCGGAATACGGGCTGTCGGCCACATCATCGGTGATTTCATGCCCGCGATGCGCCGGTAAACAGTGCATGACGATGGCTTCCGGGGCGGCCTGCCGCACCAGCGCGGTATTGACCTGATAGGGCTGCATGATGGCAACGCGGGCGGCGGTTTCGGCTTCCTGCCCCATGCTCACCCAGGTATCGGTATAGATGACGCTGGCATTTTTTACGGCCTCGTTGGGGTCGTTCAGCAGCGTGAGGGTCGCGCCTTCCTCGCTGCGCGCCGCGAGTTCGTGGAACTGCGCGACGGCGGTCTGCGGCAGTTCGTACCCCTGCGGCGAAGCGATGACGAAGTGCATCCCGAAGTGCGCGCAGGCCTGCGCCAGCGAAACGGCCACGTTGTTGCCATCACCGATGTAAGCCACGCGCAAACCCTGTACGCTGCCAAACCGCTCGTAGATCGTCAGCACGTCGCCCATAGCCTGGCAGGGATGTTCCGCATCGCTTAGGCCGTTGATGACCGGCACGCCGGCCCAGGCGGCAAGCTGCTCCACGTGGGCATGATCGAAAACCCGCGCCATAATCCCCTGTACATAACCGGATAACACGCGGGCCACATCGGCGATGCTCTCGCGTTTGCCCAGGCCGATTTCATCCGGGCCGAGCATAATAGCATCACCGCCCAGATGTTTCATGGCGACCTCAAAGGATACCCGCGTGCGAAGCGACGGTTTTTGAAAAATCATCGCCAGCAGTTTATCCTTGAGAAGGGGAGGATTGCCTCCGGCCTTCCATTGTGCTTTGAGTTCGACCGCCGACTCGATCAGCCGCCAGAGTTCGTCGGCAGACCAATCGGCGAGGGTGAGAAAGTGTTTCATGCTGTTTTTTCGCTGTGTGTGATAAATAAAGGCGATCTCTGTAGGCAGTATAGCACAAGTAGTTAAGCGGCGAAATTGCGTTTGTGACCGGCTTGTGTCCACCCGCTTTTCGCGCTGTAAAACAATATTAATATGGTTCTAATGCTCAAAACATATGATGGCATTTAGTAAACGCAGCTTTTGATGTAACTAAGGGTAGATCAATGATTCAACCGCCTCGAAATTCGCAAGACCAGAAGCCCAACCAAACCGACCCACCGCCAGGCCCGCAGTTCCGCCTGCCGCGTTGGGTCTGGCCGGCGCTGTGGTTGATCTTGCTGGCGTGGATATTCCTCCGCCTGCCGGAGATGGTGAGCGGCGTCACCAGCGAGCCGCAGATCGAAGTTCCATATTCCGAGTTTTATAATCAGGTAGTCGCCAATAACGTTGACCGGGTGGTGATGCAGGGCAATCAGGTGCGCGGCGTATTTAAGAGTCCGGTGACCTGGCCGCCGCGAACACAGGCAGAACAGGAAGGCGTCGCCGCGCGAACGTCAAACCGCTTCGTTGCCACGCTGCTGCCGGTGGATGACCCTCAACTGCCCGCGATTTTACGCGAACATAACGTAACCATCGTCAGCCAGATTTCAGAAACGTCCCCGATTCTGCTGTTCCTGCTCAACTTCGGCCCGATTTTGCTGCTGCTTGGCTTTTTCATCTGGTCGGCGCGGCGTACACAGGGGCAGATGGGCAATGTGTTCGGTTTTGGGCGCACGCAGGCGCGGGAATACACCGTCGAACGACCTAAAGTGACCTTCAGCGACGTGGCCGGCCAGGAAGCGGCCAAGTCCGAATTGGTCGAAATTGTGGACTTCCTTAAAGAGCCGGACAAATATATCGCCCTGGGCGCGCGCATCCCGCGCGGTGTGCTGCTGGTCGGCCCGCCCGGAACGGGTAAAACGCTGATGGCGCGCGCGGTCGCCGGCGAAGCGAACGTGGCGTTTTTCAGCATCGCCGCGTCAGAGTTCGTAGAGATGTTCGTCGGCGTGGGCGCATCCCGCGTGCGCGACCTGTTCAAACGCGCTAAAGACGCCGCGCCGAGCATCGTTTTTATTGACGAAATTGATGCTGTAGGCCGCCAGCGCGGCGCCGGCCTGGGCGGCGGCCACGACGAGCGCGAGCAGACGCTCAACCAACTGTTGGCCGAGATGGACGGTTTCGACCAGACCGAGAGCGTGATCGTGATGGCGGCCACCAACCGCCCCGATGTGTTAGACCCGGCGCTGCTGCGCCCCGGACGTTTTGACCGGCAGGTGACGGTCGGTCTGCCCGACAAAAACGGACGGCTGGACATCCTGAAAATTCACACCAAAGGTAAACCGCTGTCGGAAGATGTCAGCCTGGAGTCGCTGGCGAAGGCCACGATTGGTTTCTCCGGCGCTGACCTGTCCAACTTAGCGAACGAGGCCGCACTGACCGCCGCCCGCCGCAACGCCAAACGTATTGCCATGCGCGATTTTCTGGACGCTTTTGACCGCATCGTGTTGGGGACGGAAAGCCCGCCGCTTTCCAACGAACACGAGCGGCAGGTGGTGGCTTATCACGAGGCGGGACATGCCATCGTCGGTGCGCTGACGCCCGGCGCCGACCCGGTGTTTAAAGTGACGATTGTGCCGCGCGGGCAGGCGCTTGGCGTGACGGCTTCGCTGCCGGACGACGACCGCCGCAACTACTCGCGGGAGTATCTGGTTGGCAAGATGATGGTGCTGTTGGGCGGGCGCGCCGCCGAGGAAATCACGTTTAACGAGGTGACGACCGGCGCTTCCAACGACCTGCGCCGCGTGACGGACATCGCCCGGCGCATGGTGTCCGAATTCGGCATGAGCCGCACCTTCGGCCTGCTGAACTACGGGGATAACGATCACCAGCCGTTCCTGGGGTATTCGCTGTCACAGGGGCGCAGCTACAGCGAAGAAACCGCCGCGCGGATTGATGAAGAAGTCAAACGGCTGGTGGATGAAGCCTATGCCCAGACATTAGGGCTGCTGGAAAACAACCGCGACAAACTGGAAACGCTGGCGAAAGACCTGCTGGAAAACGAAGTCGTGGATGGCACGCGCGTGCTGGAGATCGTCGGGCTGGCCGTGCCGGAAGATACGCTGGAAGGCGTAACAGCGCCCGACACGCACACCGGTTAAATGTTCTGCGGCGCTGATCGAACATCAGGGGCGAACCGTCCGGGTTCGCCTCTTTTTGTTGGCGCGATTCGTTCGTTGCGGGAAAAACGCCGCTCGTGTACCATCGTCGCCACGATAAACACTGCCCGGTAAACCGTCATCATGAAACTTCTGTTTGTTTGCGCGTCGCTCGATCTGACTCAGCCGTTCAGCGCCACGCCGGCCTGGTGGCAGCTTCTTAAGGCGCTGTACGAAATCGGCGTGGATGTGATCGCCACGCCCTACCAGGGGCCGGCCATCGAGTCGCTGTGGTGGCGCGCCGAACCCAACCCCGCCAAATGGCAGGGCGATACGTTTAAGTTCCTGCGCGACACGGCGCGGAAAATCGCCGGCGACAAACCGTCGGTACAGGCAGCGCCGCCGGAGAACGTAGGGGCGCAAGGTCTTGCGCCCGCACCGGATACAAATGTCGAATCGCTCTCCGACCGGGCGGTGCGGCAGGTCGCGCAGACCTTCATCGCGCCGCTGTGGTTAAAGCACCTCGACCGCATCCTGACCCGCCAGCCGGACATCGCCGCCGTGATCTTCCTGACGATTCCGCTCAATCATGTCGTCGGCGTGGCGGCGGAAATCCAGCGCAAGCACAACAAGCCGGTGTTATATTACGACGGCGATATACCCGCCAGCCTGCCGAATATGCAGGGTTTCGCTTCCGGCTTTCGCATTTACCAGGGCGCGAACCCGGCGGAGTATGCCGCTTTCATCAGCAACAGCAAAGGTGGGGCGGACGCGCTGCGGGCGCTGGGTGCGCGCGAGGTATTTACGCTGTATTACGGCGCAGACCCGGACGTGTTCGGCCCGGTGGACGTTCCCGGCCAGGATATTGACGTGATGTTTTACGGACACGGGCGCGAGTATCGCCAGCCCTGGATTGAAGCCATGATAACCGCGCCGTCCCGCGCCATGCCGGAGGCGCGCTTTGCGGTGCGGGGGACGAAGCTGGGCGACCTGGGGCGGGCGGAGACGCTGCCGTACTTGAGCTTCAGCAAACTACGCGAGTACGCCTGCCGCAGCAAAATCAACCTGTGCATCACGCGGCTGGCGCACGCCAGCGTGTACGGCTCATCCTCGTCGCGCCCGTTCGAGTTAAGCGCGATGGGCTGCTGCATCGTCGCCAACCCCTACGCGGGCATCGAAGAATGGTTCGAACCGGGCAAGGAACTGGTGGTGGTGAACTCGGCGGAAGAAGCCGCCGACCGCTACCGCTGGCTGCTGGCGCACGAGTCCGACCGGCTGGCGATGGGGCGTGCCGCCCGCGAGCGCGTCCTGAAGGAACACACCTTCCGCCACCGCGCCCGCCAGCTCGTCGAAATCGTGCGCCAAACGCTGTAAATCCCCCCTCACGCCTTAAGGTGGGCATGATCGGTCGTTTGTTATAAAATGAAGCCACACGCCGGAATCACGAAATCCGGGGCGACAAAAGATAGAACATATGTTATAATAGCGGGATGCGCTAAAGCCTGTTTTTATCCCGAAGCGGAGTGATAAACGATGATGCTGCCCCACCAAGCCGAAAACCTGGATGAGTGGTTTCCCCGCGCGCCGTCCCCGGATGCTGCCCGCCTGGGGGTGGTGGTCGGCGGCTCGTTAAGCAGGGGGTTGGTCGTCAAACTCGACCGCGAGCAGACGGTTGAAGACCTGGCGGTAGGGCGTTACGTGGTTGTGCATGGCGCAAAACATATCCGCTTCTTCTGCATGATTACCGACATCACGCTTAACAATACCAATCCGGCCATCCAGAACAACCCGCCCGACCTTTCGGACGAGTTTCTGCGCGATATTTACATCGGCACGGCGGCCTACGGCACGATTCACGTCACGCCCATGCTGTCCATCGAGGATGAGCAGCCGAAGCCGGTCAAGACGATTCCCGGCCACTTCATGCCGGTTTATAACGCTACCGTCGGGGACGTGAACGCCGTTTTTGGCGACGAGGACGCGCAGCACTTTAACATCGGCGCGCCGCTGGAACTGGAGCAGACGCAGATCAATCTCGATCTCAAGCGGCTGGTGGAGCGTTCGGTGGGTGTGTTCGGCAAAAGCGGCACGGGCAAAAGTTTCCTCACGCGGATGCTGCTGGCGGGCGTCATCCAGTGGGGGCAGGCCGTCAACCTGATCTTCGATATGCACAATGACTACGGCTGGGCCGCCACCGACGAACGCGGCGCGCAGGCCAAAGGGCTGAAGCAGCTTTTCGACAGCAAAGTGACGATCATCACCCTGGATGCCGAATCCACCCGGCGGCGCGGCACTCGACCGGATTTCGAGGTCAAACTCGGCTACGATAAAATCGAGCCGGAAGACATCGCTGCCCTGCGTTCCACCATGAGCCTGAGCGACGCCATGATTGACGCGGCCTATACGCTGCGTAAACGCTGGAAAGCCGGCTGGATCAAACGGCTGATTGATGGCGACATGATGGACTTCGACGACATCACCACCAATACCAACATCGGCGAAGGCACACTGCTGGCGCTCCAGCGCCGCTTGCAGCGTTTTGAACGCTGGGGGTTTATGACCGAGGAGTCGGTCGGCGACAGCGTGGAGCAGATCATTCACCTGCTGGTAGAAAACCGCAGAAATGTGGTGCTGGAGTTCGGGCGCTACGGCAACGAGCTGGAAGCCTACGTGCTGGTCGCCAACTACCTCACGCGGCGCATCCGCGACCGCTACGTGGAGATGGTCGAACGTTCGCTGGGGGACGAGGCGCACAAACCGCCGCAGCTCGTCATCACCATCGAGGAAGCGCACAAGTTTTTGCAGCCAGGCATCGCCGGGCAAACCATCTTTGGTACGATCGCCCGCGAACTGCGTAAATACAACGTCACGCTGGTGATCGTTGACCAGCGGCCCAGCGGCATTGACGAGGAAGTGATGAGCCAGATCGGCACGCGCGTGACGGCGCTGCTGGACAACGAGCGCGACATCAATGCTGTGTTAACCGGAATCAACGGGGCGAACAGCCTGCGCGAGGTGCTGGCGCGGCTGGATACACGGCAGCAGGCCATCATCATGGGCCATGCCGTTCCCATGCCGGTGGTTGTCAAAACGCGCACCTATGACGAAGCCTTTTACGACTCCATCAAACGCGGCGACATCTCCACCGCCGGACTGCGCGATAAACTGGGCGCCGGCAGCAAGGAACGGCGAATCCGCTAAAACGCAAACGCGCTAAATCCGGTACAATAGAACTTTCCAATCCGCCGGAGGGGGAATGTCCATGCACCGCGAGGAGTTCATAAACCCGTTAAATGCCGTCATCAATGCCTGCGAGTCGCTTCGAGGCGAAAGCGAACTCAGCTTTTACCAGGAACGTTTCGTGGATGCCATGCTGCGGTCAGCGCACACCATGCGCGATCTCGTCATCAGCATCCCGGAAATCGCCAGCGCCCGCGAAATCCTGAGCTACGAAGCGCGCTCGCATCTGGCGTCCATCATCGGTTATGCCGAAGTGCTGCTCGATCAGGTCGAAGGCAGGTTGACTCCCACCCAGCAGCGCCATGTTCAGGCGGTGCGGGCCAACGGCGCGCAGATGCTCAACCTGCTGGTACGCCTGCTGGAATCTGCCGATCAGTCTGGCTCTCAACTATAAAAGGGAATTATGGGTGGGACTATTCTGAATATGATAACGGTCGCCATCGGCAGCACGTTGGGGCTGCTGATCGGCGGGCGGCTGCCGCACAAGATTCAGGAGTCGGTCGTCACCGGTTTGGGGCTGGTGACGTTGTTTGTTGGTTTTAGCAACGCCGGGCAGACCGGCAACGTGATTATCCCGCTCATCAGTCTGCTGATCGGCGTCATCGTGGGCGAGTTGTTAAACCTCGACGCAGCTCTGGAACGGCTGGCAGGCTGGCTGCAAAGGCGTTTCGCGGCCTCTGGCGGGGCAGGGGCCGCGCCGGAGGAAACCGCTAACGATGCGCGCGCGCGGTTTATCACCGGTTTTGTGACGGCCAGCCTGGTATTTTGTATCGGCCCGCTGACGTTCGTCGGCTCAATTCAGGACGGCATGGGGCTGCCGATAGGTTTCCAGCAGTTGGCGATTAAAAGCGTGCTGGACGGTTTCGCCGGCATGGCCTTTGCCGCCAGTTTTGGTGTGGGCGTCAGCTTCAGCATTTTGACGGTGTTGGTCGTGCAGGGTGGGCTGGCGCTGGCCGGCAGCGTGGCGGGTTATTTCATGTCCGGGCCGATGGTGAACGAGATGACCGCCGTCGGCGGGCTGCTGCTGATCGGCCTGGGGTTGGTGCTGCTGGACATCAAACGCCCGCGTATGGCGAACTTCCTGCCGTCGCTGGTGGTCGCCCCGCTGCTGGTGGCGCTGGCCGGAGCAGTCGGCATCAACATTTACCCGTTTTCGTAGCGTTTTGCCCGCGCTCCGGCGGTTATTTTCATTCGCGCGGCGGCAGTTCGCCGATCAGCACCAGGACGTAATCGCCGTAAGTGTCGCCGCCCCGGCTGCTGAGGACAAGCGTCATCGGGTCAGGGCTGCCGGGCGCGAGAATCAGCCCGGCATCCTGGCGGTCGGCGGTGATGGTGACGCCTTCGCGGTCATGCAAAATGAAACTCGCCCCCGCCAGCGATGGCACGTCTTCGCAGCCGCGCCGCCCAGCGTCATCGCAGGCACGCTCTTCGTCCGGTAGCGCCATAAAGGGGTCAAGGCGGTTGTTGGGTTTCGCCACCATGTAGACCAGCAGCCGGGTAGATTTCGCCGCCAGCGGGCCAAGCCGCACTTCCACTATATCCCGGTCGCCGCCGCGTTCGATGGAAAAACCCTCGACGAGTGCCACATAACGCCCCGGCGTGCCGTCGCGCCCGGCGATGGTCAGCGTGATTGTCCCCATGTTCTCCGCGCCGCCGAGGGCTAACTGGGCGGCGCTGTCCAGCGTATCCGCCGTGATGGTGTATGGCGCTTCGCCGGGCAGGGTGAAGGTATCGTTAACTGTCTGTTCGGCATCCGGGCTGCAATCTTCAAAATCCGGTGTGGCGCTGAGGTTCACCCGGATAACCGGCCTGAAGCCCTCCAGGCCGTAAACGGTAAAACGGTGGAACAGGTCGGTTTTGGTGTCTTCGGCGAAGGTAAGGGTGACGGCGGTGGCGGCCTCAAAATCCTGGCAGCGGAAGGTTACATCCTGGTAAGGGTTGGGGCGAACCGACGGTAGATTGGCGCGCCGCACCCGTAAGGAATACGCGCCGGTCGAAGTTCCGTCCACGCTGCCGACGCGGGTCGCCACCAGGGTGTAGATGCCAGTAGCCGGGACGGTATATTCCAGTTGAATGGTGGCGTTCGCTGCGCCTTCGGTGCGGGCCACTGTATCGCCGCCGGGGTCCAAAATCGCCAGCAGCGGCTCCAGCCCGCCGGAAGCGGCCATGTCCACCACTATTATGTCGCCTTCAACAGCCTGCACCCGCCACCAGTCGAAAAAGGCGCTGGCTGTGATGCTGTCCTCCACGAAATCGTCATAGGCCATGTCGCTGACGACCGGCACATCGTCCTGTGCTGCCAGGGGCAGGGCAGCCAACAGCAGCCACCAAAAAACAAACAGACATTTTCGTCCCATGACTCGCTCGCCATCCAACCGGTAAATCGCCTCGATTGTACGACAGCCAGACGCGAGAATCAAACAAGGGGCATAGGCCCCCAGGGTTATTGCTTGAAGATACCTAGTCTCAATAAGCGTGCTATCCACTCTTGACCCCACCCCCAAACCCCCTCCCCGAATTCAAGGGGGGGCTTAAAAAGACTCTTACTCCCCCTTTCTCCGTATACGGGGAAAGGGGGTCGGGGGGATAGGGGTTAACGTAACGCGAAATTACGGTTTGAAGCGATTACCCTGACCAGGCCCCTTGTCGGTTGTTGAAGACCGTTCAGCCTTACGCGGGCTTCACGTCCACTTTCGCGCCTTCGGCTTCCAGCTTGCTCTTGGCGTCGTTGGCAGATTCTTTGTTAACGCTCTCCAGGACGGTCTGCGGGGCGCCTTCAACCAGGTCTTTGGCTTCCTTCAGACCGAGGTTGGTGAGGGTGCGAACGACCTTGATAACGTTGATCTTCTTGGGGCCGGCGTCGGCCAGAATAACGTTAAACTCGGTCGGTTCTTCTTCCGGTTCGGCAGCGGCGGCGGCAGCGACGCCGGGCATGGCAGCCATCATCATCGGCGCGGCGGCGGCAGCGGTCACGCCCCATTTTTCTTCCAGTAGCTTCTTCAGTTCGGCGGCTTCCAGAACGGTCAGCGCGCTCAGTTCATCTACGATTTTTGCCAGATCGGCCATGATTGGTTCTCCCTATACTTACAGTTTCGATTCTTTTAACGAGTGTTTTACAAGCTTCCGGTCGCCGGTTTCCCTCTGCCGGTAGAGGGCAAAATCTGGCGACTGATAACCGGCGGCCATCTTACGCCGCTTCTTCCTGCTGCTGGACATAGGCGGCCAAAACCTGCGCGACCGAGGCCACGCCGGCATTCAGCACGCTGACCAGGCCGGCAGCCGGCTGCACGATCAGACCGGCGAGCTGCGCCCGCAGTTCGTCCAACGACGGCAGACTGGAAATGGTATCCACCTGGGCCGCGTTGAGAATCTGACCGGCCATCACGCCGCCCTTGATGCTTAGAATGTCCGGGAAATCCTTGCTGTAACCCAGAACGGATTTGGCGACGGCAGGGAAATTTTCGCGTCCGAACGCCACGCCGGTCGTGCCGACCATCAGATCTTCCGGCACCGGCCAGCCCAGGTCTTGCAGGGCGATTTTAAACAGCGTATTTTTGGTGATGATGTACCGTCCCTGTACGTCCCGCAGCCGGGCGCGCAGGTCGCTGACCTGAGTAACCGTCATACCGTGATATTCGGTGATGACGATGCCGCTGGCGCTGCTCAGGAAATCCTTGTAGGCGGCGACGAGTTCTGTTTTGCGTTCCTTTGAGATTGCCAAGCGTCTTCCTCCTTTCTGTAGAATGACTGAAGTGCTTCGTATGGCGTCAAACCATACCCGATTCGGTTTATGCAGAGATGAGGCATATCCCCGCCGCTGCGTTATACCCGCATAAATAGATACTTAATGCAGCCCGCCCGCGTCATGTTCGACATAAGGCACGTCCAGCCCGAAGTCGGCATAAGCCGGGTCGGGCAGGGCGCGCCCCAGCACCTTCGCGGCCAGGATTTCACCGGCGGCGGGCGAGGACATCACGCCATGCCCGACATGCGCTACGGAAAGGAACAGGCCGTCCAGCCCCGGCCAGGCGTCAATGATCGCCCGCTGGCTTTCATAGGGCTGCTGCGTGCCATCCGGCAGGGTGGCATAAGCGCCGCTCCGGCAGACGTAATATCCCGCCCGGTGGCTGATGCCCCGCAAATAACGCGGGTCGGCAAAACCATCGCCATCCCGGTGGCCGAACTGCCGCGCCAGCAGCGCCAGCGTCAGCGATGGAAACCGGCTGTCCCTGAAAGACTCGGCGGGCTGCTCCGGCGCGGCCAGCGTTGGAACACCCCCATATTCCCAGCCGAAAATCGCTCCGGCGCGGGCTTCTGGCCGCACATGCGGGAAGGGCGGCGCGCTGATGATACAGGGCGCATCCTCCGGGAAAGATTCGTGCCGCCAGGGGGTGGTGAAGCTCTGCCGGGGACGCACCACGACCGGGATTTCAATCCCCGCCGAACGCCCTACCTGCCGGGCATTCGCGCCGGCTGCGATCACCACGTTCGGTGCATCAATCGTGCCGCCGGCGGTCGTAACGCCCCCCACGCGCCCGTTCCTGATCCGGATGCGCGTGTCCTGAACACCCAGCGCAAAACGCGCCGCGCGCGTATGGCTGGCGTAGGCGTGGATCAGCGCGTGTGAATCCAGCCATCCGGCCAGCGGGTCGAACTTGGCAGCCACCACACGCGCGCCGAGCCAGGGGTAGCGGTAGGCGACTTCGCTCGTGTCCAGGTATTCGACGTGCGAAAGGCCGATGTTGTGAAGGTGCATCACGTCGCACCGGAGCGATACCGCCCCTTTTTCGTCAACTGCGACATACAGATAACCCTGCCGCTTGACACCCAGCGCCACATTTTCGCCCAAGTCGGCGGCGGGGTTCAGAAACACGTCAACGCTGCGCTGCATCATCCGGGCCAGGCAGAGCGCCGGCCAGCAGGTACGGAAGTTTTCCAGCGATGCCAGCGACGCCCCCGCGCCCAGGCTGCCGCTCTGTTCCAGCAGGACGACCTGCGTGCCGGGTGCAGCTCGTTCGACAGCCCAGGCCGCTGCCGTCCCGGCGGGGCCGCCGCCGATGATGACGACATCGGCCCTGGCAGGCAGTTCGCCGGCTTCGATGAACCTTCGCTCGCTCATCGCGGTTCGCCCCTGCAACCCAAACAAAAAGCGGTTCCGCCGCGCGCGACGAAACCGCCATGATGAACATGGTGTAGGGTTTTCGCCCTCGCCTCGGCAGGAGATTAAGCGTTTCGCGCCTGCGGTCTGCGGCAGGATATTGACCGGAGATGATTATAGGCCACGCCGGGGCAGGCGGTCAAGGCCGATTCTGGGCCGCGTCAGGGCTGAGGAAATCTGACCCCCCTAGACGGCGCCGCAATTTTGTATAACAACACATATTAACCATAATTTCTTTACCGCAGAATTCGCGTCTGACCCTTTAGACTGAAAGAAAGGTTTTGGGTTATGCGTTTACTGCGATTAACACTCACGATTCTTCTGGTCGGATGCGCGGCGCTGGCGGGTATGGCCGCCGCCGCGCCCCCGCCGGCGACTGGCCGGTTTCCACCCCGGAGGAACAGGGATGAACTCGGCGGCGCTGGCGAAGATGCTGGACATCGTTCAGCAGCGCGGCATGACCTATCACAGCATCGTTATCGTCCGCAGCGGCGTGCTGGTGCTGGACGCCAATTTTTATATCTGAATGGCGGCCTGTGGAACGGGGCGCAGGTCATCCCGTCGGATTGGGTAACGGCGGCTTCCGGCGTCCAGGTCAATGCTCATGGAGCCTGGATTGGTAATTTTGAGTAAGGTTATCAGTGGTGGGCGCGCCCTGCGGGCTGATGGTTGACCTGTATCTCATCGGCGCGGTGCCGGTGGTGGACGTGCGCCTGAAGTTCGAGGGCAGCGGCGTCGAGATCAGCGCGCTGGACTCATATTTGCAGGGCGGCGGGATGGGCGGCGCGTACAAACTTACCGGCACCGCCGATTAACGCCGGCACACTCCCTACCCCATCAGCAAACGGGCGCTGACCGTCACGATCAGCGCCCGCTGCGTTTACATGCGGGGTTAACGTCAGTGCGCGGCGTTTGGGAACAGAGTCCATTTGAGCTGCTGGAAGCCGACATTGATGGCCGAGCGCAGCGCGCCGATATTCCGCATGGACTTGAGATAGGTGATAACCGGGCCGGGGCGGAACATCCACTCGCGCATGGCGCGGCGGGCTTCCCGTTCCAGGTCTTCGGCGTTCAGGTTGCCGTATTGCAGCACGGTCGAGCGATCCATGTCCACCTGTTCCCAGCGTGTGCCGGGTTTAAACCAGTTGTTTTCCATCACCATGAAGAAAAACGGTGTGCCGGGGTAGGGTGCGGCAATGTGGAAAATCGCCAGGTCAAGCGGCAGCGTTTTGCTGAAGTCAATCGTCTCCTGGATGGTTTCCTTCGTCTCGCCCGGCAGTCCGATGATGAAGTAACCCAGGTTGCGGATGCCGAACGATTTTGCCCAGTTCACGCTCTGGCGGGCGCGGTCTGCCGTCGTGCCTTTACGCGCCTTCTTTAAAATCTCCTCGTTGGCGCTTTCGATGCCCCAGGAGATCACGTCACAGCCGGCTTTCGCCATCATCTCCAGCATTTCTTTGTCCACATAGTCTACGCGGCTGTTGCAGGTGAAGCCGATCTTCAGGCCGCTGTCAATGATCTGCTGGCAGATGCCCATCACCTGATCGCGGTTGGCGGTGAACAGGTCGGCGTACATATGGATGTAGCGCACGCCCAGATCATAGAGCATCCTGATTTCGGCCATGATGTTTTCCGGGCTGCGGAGGCGCAAACCGGCCTGATAGCTGACGTGTTTGATGCAGTAGATACAGCCCGCCGTACAGCCCCGGCTGGTGACGATAAACTGGTACGTGCCTTCCAGCACCGGCGTGCGATATTTGTCCAGCGGCAGCAGATGGTGCATGGGCAGCGGCAGGTCATCCAGGTTCGGGATGAAGTTGCGGTCGGGGTTGCGGACGATTTCGCCGCCTCTGCGCCACACCAGCCCTTTCACGTGGCTCAGGTCGTACTGGTCGCTGTTGGGCAGGCGTTGTGCTGCCTTCGGTTCCCATTCGGGGTCGGTGGTCTGGTACAGGCGCAGGGTCTCTTCGCTGAACTCGGTGCGCCCGGTGATGGTGTCCACCAGCTCGCGCAGGGTGACTTCCGGCTCGCCGCGCAGGCAGAAGTCCAGCGATGGATGCGGGCGCATGGTTTCCACCGCCAGCGGCGTGACGTGTGTCCCAAAAGCGATGGTGTATGCGCCGACGGACTTCGCCAGGAAGCAGCCGTAGTTGTCGTTGGTGAGGGTGGGCGCGGTCATCTGCGTGACATAAAAACGCGGTTTGTAGTCGTTTAACTTCTGCTCGAACTCTGCCCACGACATACGCTCGGCAATGGCGTCAATAATCGCCACGCTGTAGTCCGGGTACATGACGGCGGCCATCTGCGCCAGCGACACCTGCCCCCAGATCATGTTTTCGCGGCTGCGGCGGCCAACCCGGTGCTGGCTGCGAATCCAGATGCCGCCGTCCGGCGCGGGCGGGTTGACGAACAGGATGTCCACGTTGTGTTCGCGGTATTCCTCGGTAAATTTCGCCACAATCGGGTCGGCATCCGGGAAGCGCACGTTGGATAGTTTCGGCACGCGGCGCGACCCCAGGTTCTCACGGATCGGGTCGGGCAGGTCCCGGCGACCGGACATCTCGCCGCCCGTCCAGGGTTCCGGCGATTTCGGATATTTGGCGCGCAGTTCATCATAATTGATGTTAAACTTCGACATAACGACTACTCCCCGTATAACTCTCGTCTGGGTTAAACCGGTGCATTTGCATTGTTGATTTCGGCGGCTGCTTTTCGATCCTGGCGGAAAACGACGCTGTTATCCACGCTTTCCCCATTGCCCCCCAGGTCCATTTCGGCTTTCAGGTCGCGCTTGCTCAGGTCGGACAGGGTTTTAATCAGCATCCAGTTTGTGCCAAGCTGAATGCCCGTCATCACAAACATGGCGCTCGGCACCAGCAGGAACCAGGCCGGTTCTGCCGACTGCACGAACAGCGAAATGATGAACAGCGCCGCGCCGACGACCAGCAGCCCCAGGCCGATGCGCCCGAAGCGCATTTCCAGCGGGCGGTTGAAGATGGGCCGGCCAAACAACCCCTGCCGGATGGGACGATGATGGAACAGGCTGACTACGTAGTTAAAGGCTGTGCCGATGCTGAACAGGTTGACGGCGGCGATGACCATCGTCATCGCCACAAACAGCAGCGGTGTATAAGCCGAGCGGTCCTGCACGCCGGCGGCGTAGGCCAGCAGCCAGGGCAGGATTGCCAGCGCCGCCAGCAGCACGGCCAGGATGGAAAGCCCGCCTAGCAGCCGCACCGGGTTATAACTGGAGGCCGTGCCGAGGATGGTGAACAGGAAGCGGAAACCATCCCGGATGACGCTTAACTTGCTTTCGCCGGCGCGTTCCTCGTATTTGATCGGCACTTCGATCATTTTCAGGTCTTCGTGCAGGGCGCGTGTACTCATCACCGGCGTGAAGTTTAGGCCATCCGGCAGCGGGTAGAGTTTTTCTAGCACTTCGCGTTTGAGGATACGCTGGCCGCTGGCGCTGTCGGTGATACGCACGTTGCCGATTATCGTCACCAGTGTGGCGAACAGGAAGTTACCGACGCGGCGGGTTAGCGGCATCTGGCTTTCGGCCCCGGCCATGCGCGAGCCGATCACCAGGTCGGCGTCCTGTTCCAGGAGGGCCTGCATCATTGCCGGAAAATATTCCGGCGGGTAGGTGGCATCGGCATCCATAAAAGCCAGGTAGCGCCCCCGCGCATGGCGGAAGCCGGTTTTGAGCGCGCCGCCGTAGTTGCGGTTGACCTGATGCTGCACCAGCACCGCGCCCCGGTCAAGATACTGTTTGACGATCTCGGCGGTGCGGTCTTTGGAGCAGTCGTCCACGACGACGACCTCTACCCCCTCCAGGCCGAGTTTTTGGAGTTCCGGCTCGATTGCCAGCGCCCGTTCGATGCACAGGCCGACGCTGTCTTCTTCGTTGTAAGCCGGGATAACTATGGACAGAATATTCATGACAAGCCCTAACCCTCTCGCGTTTGCGCTACGCCCTACATCATGGATTGTTAGCCTAACGTATTCCTAAATGAATTTTTTAGGCGGCCATCTTTTTTATTCTGGCGGTTATCAGGGGCTTGAAAGTCCATAATAAACGCCGAACCCTATCGCCCTTACTTCCGCAGCTCCTCCAGTTCCCCGTAAAACACCAACGCGCCGGAGAAACGTTTGACCGCTTCCGGGTCGCGCCGGTCGCCGACCACTTTGGCCGGCACGCCGACGGCGATGCTGTAAGGCGGGATGTCCTTCGTCACCACCGCGCCCGCGCCGACGATGCTGCCCCTGCCGATGGTCACGCCGTCCACCACCGTCGCGTTCGAGCCAAGCCATACATCATCTTCAATCGTGATGCCGTCGGCGGTGATGCCCTGTTCGCGGATAAAACGGTTCGGGTCGGCAAAAACGTGGTTCACGGCGGCGATGTTCACCTGCGTGCCGGTATACACACCGTCGCCGATTTTGACACCGCCCTGCCCGCGAATACAGGTGTACTCGCCAAAAAAGCAGTTCTGGCCGACGGTGATGCCGGCGTGGGGCAGGTCGCGGTAGTTAAAAACGTGGAAAACCGTCCCATGCATCAGGCTTGTCCCTGCGCCGATGGTGATGCCGCCCGGCAGCGCGTTCAGATACACCTGGCTGTCCAGATAAACATTTTTGCCCAGGCGGATGTTACCGGGCGAGAGCAGCCGGACGTTGTGTTCGATCAGGGGAACGCCGTCGGCTTGCAGGATGGCTTTATAAATGATGCCGCGCAGCCCGATGCCGACCAGGCTGGGCAAACCGCCCAGCAGCGTCATAAGGGTCTGTTCCAGGATGTAGCGCGGCAGGCTGGATGATTGGCTTTTGAGGTAGTAGCGCAGTTCCCGTGTTAATCCCATGAGTTCATCTCCGGCTTTGGTTGTTTATATTGTAGGCTGTTTACGCAAACAAGGGGCTTAAGCTCCTTGTTTGCGTAAAGGTTTACTGTGCAGTTTATAACACCAGCGAGGTTTCGGGGTGCAGCGCCATATGGAAAGCGTTACGAAGCCGGGCCGTGGACGCCATTGGATTACCCCGCAGCGACTCTTTTATCATCAGCACCGCATCCTCCAGATCGCAGGCGGCGGAAAAATCCAGCCCGAAACGATTCCAGCAGGAGACGAAATTCCAGCGTCCGCGCCCGGTCATCACCAGAATACCCTGCGCGCCGACGGCCTGCCCGGCGGCCACATCCGTCCAGGCATCGCCGACGATAAAACTTCTGGTCAGGTCAAGGCCGAATTCCTCGGCGGCTTGCAGCAGCATTCCGGCCTCCGGCTTGCGGCAGCCGCACTTTTCATGATTATCATGCGGGCAGTAATAAACTTTGGTTACTTCGCCGCCCGCGCCGCGAATTGCCTTCAGCATCCGGTCGTGAATATCGTCCAGCGTCTCAACCGTGATATGGCCGCGATTGATGATGGCCTGGTTGGTCACGACGAAAATGGGCAAGCCGGTTTCCGTCAGGCCCCGGATACTTTCCAGCGCGCCGGGGACGAACTCAAAGTCCTCCCAGCTTTTTACATGATCTATGCGATTCTGGTTGATAACCCCGTCCCGATCCAGGAAAATGGCGCCCACCCGGTCGAACATGCCGCACCCCCTTGCTCAGGCTAAAGCGACTTTCCGGCTAGCTTCCTGATTGATTGCCAACAGTCGCTCGCAAATCGCGTGTTCCAGCATCAAATGCACGTCTTCCACCATCGGCATCACGTTTGATGGCACATGCACTGGAATATCCACCATCACCTTCAGTTGGCCACCGTCGAAGCCGCAAAAACCGATTGTCGTCGCGCCCGCTTCGCTGGCGACCCGCATCGCGTTAAGGACGTTGGGGCTGCTGCCGCTGCCGCTGATTCCGATCACCACGTCGCCGGAACGCACCAGAGGTATCAACTGCTCCGAAAATACTACGTCATAACCGATGTCATTACTCAGGGCGGTCATAATCGCATTGTTATCCGTCAGCGAAATGACGCGGAAGCGCGGCTGGCCGGGAACGGTCGTGCGTTTCGCCAGGTCGTTGCCAAAATGGCTGGCGGTGGCGGCGCTGCCGCCGTTGCCGCAGATGAACACCGTCTGCCCGGCCTGCCTGGCCTGCTCCAGAACCTCGACCACGCGATCAACCGCGTCGAACGGGATGTCGTTCAATAAGTCCTGTACCATCCTGAAATAGTGGCGGATTTCCACAAATAACTCCCCTGCTTGGATCCGTTTGATGAGATAAAACTATTTAAGGTTGGCGACCTTGCGCGCTCCCAAAAATCACCTAACAGGCAATTCTGTCCTTAACAGACGGGCGGGTTTGCAGGTGTTATAATGGCATGGGAGCAGTATCACGACTCACACAGGTTTTTTCAGGAGATAGGCATGACCCGCCGCACTGTTTTTGTTGCGCTTGCGTGTTTGTTGGCGCTGTTTGCCGGCAGCGCGCGCGCCGTTGAACCTCCGCAGATCATCGGCCCGGAAACCTACCCGGACGGCATCAACCCGCTGACCGGCCTGCCCGCCGACCCCGATCTGCTCAACCGGCGACCAATCCTCATCAAAGTATCCGACTATCCGCCGGTTGTTCGCCCGCAGTCCGGCCTAAACCAGGCCGATATCGTTTGGGAACATCTGCTGTCCGGCGGCGTGACGCGCTTCAGCGCCATTTATTTAGGTCAGGACGCCCCCCATGTCGGGCCGATTCGCAGCGCCCGGCTGGTAGATTTTGAACTCACGCGCATTTATCGCTCGTTATTTGTATATTCCGGTATGGCAGAAGGCACGATAAACGTGTTACGCACCGATGGGCTGGTATCCTCGCGCGCCATCGGCGGCAGCGGCCCCTGCCCGGCGCTGTGTCGTTTCCCTAAGGACGGGCTGGCGCTGGAACACACGCTGTACGGCGATACCACCGCACTGTACGAGGAAGCCGCTGCCCGCAGCCGTGACCTGACCCCCGAACCCGTTTACGGCATGGCTTTTAGTGAACAGCCCCCTGCCGGCGGCGTGCCGCTGGACGGCCTGTGGGTGCAGTACCGGGAAACCGAAATCGAATGGGCTTATGATGACGAAAGCGGGCGCTGGTTACGCAGCCAGGATGGCGCGGCGCATATGGACGCCGCCACCGGGACGCAGATTAATGCCGCTAATGTGCTGGTTATCGAGGATGACCACATCGAACAACCCTTCGTGAGCGCCAACTACTGGGGGCCGGGCGATTTTGCATTTTCGGTCAATTTCATCGGCAGCGGGCGAATCGTGCTGCTGCGCGATGGCCGCTACTATGAAGGCCAGTGGCGGCGCGAAACCCGCGACGACCCCCTGACGTACTACGACCTGGAAGGCAATATCCTGCCTTTTAAACCCGGCAATACCTTTGTTAACCTGGTTCCGCGCTGGATTGATGGCTACCAACTGGTCTTTTTGCTGGAGGATGCTGCCAAAGTATCGGTTGTGACCGGCGGCGGAATCCTGATGCGGAACGGCCCCGGAGACGCTTATCGTTCGCCGGATGTGGCCTATCCCGGCGATACGTTCGAGGCGTTGGGACGCAACCGCTCCGCCGATTGGCTGCAGCTGCTGCGCCCCGGCGACGGCGTGATCTGGATGCCCGCGCGCGACCTGGAACTGAACGGGCTGGATGCGATAAAGCTGCCTATCGCCCGACCGTCTAACGAACGTTAGTTTATCAGACCGGGGCACGAACGCAATTGCGCCCCGGCAGGCGATTTATAAATCCGGCGCGGGGGTCGGGCTTGGTCCCGGCGTGAGGGTGAAGGTGGGCGTGGCGCTGAGGCCGATGGTCGTCGCGGTGGCGGCCATGTCCGGTTTGGTTTCGCTGACGACAACATCTCCGAGCCAGCGCACGACCGAAACCCAGGTTCGCCCCGGTTTCATCATCATCGGCACGTTATTCCCATAAAGCAGTTGCAGCGCGCTGCCGGGTTCGCGGTCCTTGCGGAACCAATAGCCCTGGTAAAGCTGCCCATCGCGCAGCAGATACGCGCGGCCTTGATCCCACAGCGCGATTTCGTGCGAGGCGTAGTTCGCGCCGGGCGGGAATAGGTCGGGGCGTTCGTTGTGCGGCACTTCGATCACAATCAGATTATCCACCCAAAGCTGCTGGTTGTCGGCGATGTCGAAGTGGGGCAGGTCATCGGTGTAGCGCAGATAGTGACCGGAAGCCGCGTCATACTGCCAGCGGGCGCTGGTCTGGCCGTACCAGTCAATAAAAATGTCGTTGATCGGCTTGCCGTCGGGGTCGGGCTTTTCGTTAAAGGCGAAACCGCGCGCCCGCAGCGGGGTATTCACGTTGCGGCGGGTCGCCAGCGCCCATACCTGGTTGGTATCCAGGAACAGCGTATGCTCGAAAGCCAGGCCATCTTTGGGGAAGCGGCAGAAACCGGCTTCCTCGCAGTTGTCGCCCTTCAGCGGCGAAAAGGTCTGGTACACAAAATCCGCCGCCATGATGATTTTCTGAATCGGCTCGCTGGTGCCGGAGTAAGCGAACAGCGCGTTGTACATCGGGATGAGTTCCAGGTCGAACAGCCGCGCGCTGCGTACCGAACCGACATGATCGGGCGCATTGTTGCGGTAAATGGCGGCAAAGCGCGTGACGCCCCCCTCGACTTCATATTCATACACCACATCGGCCTGGTTAACGCCGCTTTGAGGGCGCACCACCGGGGGATAGTTGGAAATTTTGACGATCAGGTTGCGGCGTCCGGCGGCCTCTTCGTTCGGGTAGGGCAGGCCGGTCAGCGGGCTGATGCCCTCCGGGTATGAATAAGGCCCGATAGGCGTCGGCGTTGGCGTGGGGGTATCGGTGGGCGTCGGCGTATCGGTCGGGGTAAAAGAAGGCGTGAAGGTCAGCGTGGGGGTCGCCGTCGGTGTGAGGGTATGGGTCGGCGTCAGGGTCGCGCTCGGCGTGGCCGTTGGCCCGACGGGCGTATTCGTCGCAAACAGCAGCGGCGCGGGCGAAGGTGTGTTTGTGCCGGGAAGCTGCGCCTGACCATAAACCACATAAGGAACCGCTGTGGCAAGCGCCAGCAGCGCCGTTATTGAAAAACGTGCGAGAGTGCGTCGCATAACGTCGGAAAAACCTCGTCTCGTTTTGAGTGCCGGGGAGCAAGTATAGCACCATGCCGCCGATTGCAAAGGGGTATTCGCGCCGGGCGTAGACCAAACGCCGAGTAACCGGCATGTAAGCCGGGTGTTAGAACACGAAGCGCAAGCGTACAATACACTTTAACACCGATTAATCGGGTTATCCGGCTTTCTGGTAGTTATTTTCTTATGCGGCAAACAATCAGAATCACGGCCATCCTGCTGTTGAATACGCTGGTTATCCTGCTGGTTTTTGAACTGCTGGCGCGGGCGATTCTATGGCGCAGTCCGGCGGGGCAGAGTACCACGCCGCCAGGTTTTGGCTTCAGCGCCGGGGGCTATGGCGATCTGCTTCCCAACCTGGATACCGTCGAAAAGCTGATGCCCACGCGCCCCTATCACCTGCAAACCAACAGCGCCGGCCTGCGGAACAGTGAGGAAGTGCGGGATGATGCGTTCCGTATCCTGGTGGTCGGCGATTCGTTCGTTTACGGCATGTACGTCCATAACCGGGAGACGTTTCCGGCGCGGCTGGAAGAACAGCTCAACGGGCGGCTGGAAACGCGCGTCCAAGTGTTAAACGCCGGCGTGCCGGGTTATACCATCGCCGACGAGATGGATTATCTCAACGAAAAAGGATTGGCGCTAAAGCCCGATCTGGTCATCCTGGGTTTTTACACCAACGATATTTTTGATTTTTATCCCATCATGCGGGAATATTTTTCCCGCCCGGTGATGCTGGGTTTTGCGCCGCCCACCGCCAGGCCGCCTTCGGCGCTGCAAGTTTTTCTGCGCGACAACCTGGCGCTGTACAACCTGTGGCGGCGGCTGCGCGGCGAGTATCAGGAAGCGCAGATCGAGGCGGAAATCAACCGCGTGACGCCGACCGTTCCGGGGCTGCACCGCACATATCAAGACCTGACATTTTTAAAGCCGGATGCGCCGGAATTTGCGGGGGAATGGCAGGCTTACGAAGACGCCCTGCGCGAAACGCTGGCGCTGCTGGCCGAACGCGGCATCCCGGCGGCGATGGTGGCCTGGCCTGATCTGTCGCAAATGCCGACCGACGGCGGCCTGCCGGACGCGCCACAGCGGATGCTGGCGCATGTGACCGCCGAAACCGGCACGCTGTTCCTCGATCTGCTGCCGGTTTACCGCGCGGCGGGTGATATTACGTCGCTGTACCTGATGTATTATGACCCGGATGCGCCGGTTGACCCCAACGCGCCGGATGCTGCCGTTTTGCGGTACAGCGGCGACGGCCATCCCTCGGCCTACGGCCATCAGGTTGCGGCGCAGGCGATGGCGGAACTGCTGATTCAAAATGGCCTCGTCCCCCGGTAACAAGCGATGCGCGCGTCGTTCTATTAAATCCTGCTCCCAGTTCTCTCACGAACAATTCATCGTCAAAAGCTTGACAATAGATGAACAGAAGGCGTAGGATTGCCATATAGAAAACACACGGGAGGGGAACGCAGCATGTCGAACCGCGAAATCGTGGCGGAGAACCTGGTTAAACGCTACAACGGGAACGTGACCGCCGTCAATGATGTATCATTCCGGGTGAAGTCCGGCGAGATTTTTGGCTTCCTTGGCCCCAACGGCGCAGGAAAAAGCACCACTGTCGCCATGCTGACCACGCTGATCGTGCCAACCGAGGGCAAAGCCACCGTTGGCGGTTATGATGTCGTTTCACAGGCTGGCGAAGTGCGCCGCATCGCGGGCGTGGCGCTGCAAGAAATCGGCATTGACCCCCTCATGAAGTCAATGGAACTGCTCACCATCCAGGCGCAGATGTTTGGCCTCAGCCGCCGTCAGGCGCAGGAACGCGCGCGCGAACTACTCGATCTGGTGAAACTCTCCAATGTGACCGACCGGCGCGTGGGCAAATACAGCGGCGGAATGCGCCGCCGCCTTGATCTGGCGCTGGCACTGGCGCACGAACCGGCCATCCTGTTTTTGGACGAGCCGACCACCGGCCTCGACCCGGCCAGCCGCCGCGACATCTGGAACGAAGTGCGCCGCCTGAACAAACAGCTTGGCATGACCATCTTCCTGACTACGCAGTACCTCGAAGAAGCCGACGAACTGGCCGACCGGGTTGCCATCATCAACAATGGCCGTATCGTCGTCGAAGGCACGCCCGCCGACCTGAAGGCCGGCCTGGGCGCGGAGTCTATAAACGTCACCTTCCGCGAAACCGAAGATGCCGAACGCGCCCGTTCTGAACTGGCCGCGATGGCTGAACGCGCGCAGGTTGACCGTAAAACGCTGCGTTTGTACCTCAGCCGCGCTGCTGAGTCCGTGCCGGTGGTGGTCAACCGCCTGGGGCAGACCGGATTGGAACCGGTCTCATTAACCTTGACACAGCCGACGCTGGATGATGTGTTCCTGCACTTCACCGGTCGGCGTTTCAGCGCCGAAGACATGCCGGAAGCCGAAGTTGCCTAGCCGTTAGCCAGTGAGATTAAAAGAGGAAAAACCATTATGAGCGTGATCTCCAATCCGACGACTTTAGTGGGTATCCGCCGGGCAGAACGCCCCGTCTCGATGCCATTTTTCCTGCAAGTGACCACCATGACCTGGCGCAGCCTGGTGACGATTTTTCGCACGCCGGCGGCGGTCGTTCCCGGTCTGCTCATCAGCGCCTTCTTCCTGTTCGTTTACGAAGCATCGCTGGGCAACGCTTCCAACTTCCTGCCGGGGCTGGCCGGGAAAAGCTACCTGGCCTTCATCCTGCCTGTGTCGGTCATCAGCTCAGCCTTGAGCGGGGCGGCGCTGGCCGGTGAAGCCATCGTGCGGGATATCGAAAACGGCTACTTCAACAAGCTGCTGCTGACGCCCATCAACCGGAGGGCGCTGCTGCTCGGCCCGATGATCGCTGGTGCGCTCGTGTTGGGACTGCAAACGGCGATTGTGGTGGTGGTCGGCCTGCTGATGGGATTGCGCCCCGAAACCGGCGTAGCGGGTATCGCGGCGGTGATGGGTCTGGCGGTTCTGTTAGGCGTGGCATTCTCCGGTTTCACGGTGTCTATCGCGCTGCGGACAGGCAGCGGCGCGGCTACCCAGGGCGCTTCGTTCCTGTTTTTCCCGCTCACCTTCCTGACGGCCACTTTTGTACCGCTGTCTCTGCTGACAGGCTGGATTAAAACGGCTGCGACCTACAACCCCATCACTTACATCCTGGAGGCCATGCGTTCAGTGCTGCTGACAGGATGGGAAGCCGACGTGCTGGCGCGAGGTCTGCTGGCGATCCTGGCAATGGCCGCGCTGACCTTCACCTTCGCCATTCTCAGCCTGCGCGCCCGCACCCGCCGCCGTTAGACTGCTCGACGAAATCTTCTCTCCGCGTATAAAACACAGAGGCGCAGCGAGATTTGATCTCCGCGCTTCTATCGTTTTGCATCTATGCGTTACAATGCACCCCTGTTCTGACCGAAATTTCCGGCAGCGCGAAATATCGTTGTATAATAGTTTGAACAAAAAACCCGCGCGCGGGGTATTGTGGGTAATATTCGCTATAAACCGGATGTGGTAAAAGACGTGGAACGCGCCAAAACTGATATCAGCGTTATTCATCTGCCGGCCAAGTACCAGACCATCGAACTGGACAGCCGCCTGCCTTATTGGGCGCGGCGCTCCAACCCGATCATTCGCCGCCAGCTGGGCATGTACTGGAAAACCATCCTGCCGGAGATCAGCGGGCTGGCAAAAATTGTGTTGGTGCAGGTCGTGCTGGTGCTGCTAACGCTGGTCTGGCCGTTCCTGTTTGATCTGGCGCTGCCGACCATCACCGCTGCGCTGCTGTTGTTTCCTATCGCCGTGTTTCTGTACGGGCAAATCCTGGCTTCGATTGGCTTTACTGCCGCGCTGTCCATCGTGGATGAACTGCGGAACGGCACGTTTGACCTGGTGCGGGCCACCCCGCTGCGGCTGGAGTCCATCCTCGCCAGCAAAATCGCCGCTGCCATCTGGCGGCAGGTGGAAAACCTCAGCCTGCTGATTCTGGCGGTGTCGCTGCTCAGTATGCCGCTGCTGATTTCGCAGTACGCCACCATGTACCCGCTTGACCATTACCCCTATCTTTCGCGGGTCGCCATGATTTTGGGGCTGGTTGTATCGCTCGTCCGGCTGATGATCGAGCCGTTTATGGTGGGCGCGATAGGGCTGCTGGCGGGCGCGGCCTTCCCGCTGCGTTCGACGGCCATCATCACCACCGGCTTTCTGGGCGGGTTTTACTTCTTTCTGCTCAATTTGGCGCGGTTGGTGCCTATGCCCTGGCCGGTGCGTTTTGTGCTGGATTTTGCGCTGCCCATTGCGCTGCCGCTGGTCATCACCTGGCTGTCGCTGCGCGTCACCCAATACTTGATTAGCCGTAACTGAAACGTAGGCCAACCGTCCGGTAAGCCGGAAAACCCCTCGCGTATGCTGGATAACAAGGTAGATTTCTACCGGTAAGCCTTTAAAACGGCGTTATTATTCATTTCGCCGGTACAATCAATCGGTAGATTTAGTGGAGACGCGAGGTAAAACACGATGCACAGGAATTTACGCTTTTTTGTCCTGGCGTTGGCGCTGGTGCTGACGCTGGCCGTAACCGCGCAGGCGCAGGATATTTCGCCCACGCCGGGCGAAGTCAACCCCAACGCGAACATCAGCTGGCCGCCGCCGGTTTATGTGCTGCGCGGCCAGTTCGCCGTGCGTGGGTCGGCCAACCTGCCCAATATGCTGAGTTATTTTTTGGAGTTTCGCCCGCTGGAAGATGACCTGAGCAGCGCCGACGATACCGTACCCTGGTTTCCGGTCACGGCGGCGCTTCAGGCTGCCGTCCGGGATGACGTGCTGGGCATCTGGGATACCACACTGGTCGAGGACGGCCTGTACGAACTGCGCCTGACGATCAACCTGCAAAATAACCAGCGCGAGTTCTTCCGTGTTGCGCCGCTGCGGGTGGAAAACGAGCCGCCGCCGTTTGCGGTTACGCCGGTCGCGCCGCTCCCGACTCCGACAACCTCAGCGCCCCCGCCGCCGCCGCAGCCGACGCCGACCCAGTTCGACCCCACGCCGCGCGCGACCGTTAGCGCCAATGTGCCGGTCAACGTCCGCCGGGGCGACAGCGTGATTTATGAAGCGTTTGCCGCTTTGCAGCCCGGCCAGACCGTCACCATCGTCGGGCGCAGCAGCACCGGCAGCGGCTGGTACGTGGTTGATTTGCCCAATGGGCAGCGTGGATGGGTCGCGCCGACGGTCGTCACCGTCAGCGGAGATCTGAGCGGCGTGCCGTTCGTCGCGCCGCCGCCGCCGCCCACGCCGACCCCGATTCCGGCCACGCCGACGCCAGCCGCGACGGTGAATCTGGTCGCTGGCAACTTCCGCTTCGATCCGCCGTCGCCGACGTGCAACCAGACCTTTAACGTCTATCTGGACGTGGCGAACTTCGGCACGACGGCCAACCCCAGCGGGTTGATTTCGGTGCAGGACTTCCGGGTAGCCGACGGCTCGCTCCAGGTCAGTACGGTCGGCGCGATCCCGGTTATCCAGCCCGGCCAGACGGTTAACGTCGGCCCGATTCCGCTGACGGTCAGCACCTTCTACGACGAACAACACCGGCTGGTCATCACACTCGACCCCGGCAACCTGATCCCGGAAACCAGCGAAACCGATAACACCATCATCGCCGTTTACACGCTGCAAAAAGGCGTCTGCCCGTAATCAGACCGGGAACCGGTAAGCACCAGAACAACTATAAGGGCGGGGCAGAACCCGCCCTTATAGCAAGTTATAATCCGCCTTTGTTTCCCAGCGGTTGGGGTGGTTTTTCCTGGCTTTTACCCGGAGGTTGTTTTTAAGGAGGGCTGCTTATGTCCAGGATAATATTTACGATGCTGGTTCTTTTGCTGGTTTTTCTTCCGGCGGCTGCTCAAAATGATGCGGTTATCATTACCTGGCCGCCGCCTGTTTATGATGTATCCGGCACGATTTCGGTGATCGGCACGGTGAACCCGCCGGATTTGCAGGCCTATTTTTTGCAGGTCAGCCTGTACGACCAACAGCCGCCGGCATGGATACCGGCCAGTACGTTGAAGAATCAGCCGGTGGTGAACGGTGTTCTGGCGGAGTGGCCGACGACGACCGTGCCGGACGGCATTTATCAGCTTCGACTTCAGGTGCGGCTGCGCTCCGGCCAGGACATTTTTTACACGGTTGGGCCGATACGGGTGGCGAACGCGCTTCAGCGCCCAGAGGGCGAAACCGCCGTCGTGCCGCAGCCGCTTCCCGTCCTTCCCACCGAAGCGCCGACCGCGCCTCAACTGGTGCCGCGACCGAACCCGGTCAACGAGCTGCCTGTGCCGGTCGGGGGGCAGGTGGCTTATTTTACCGACGAAACCATCGCGGCCATGAAAACCGCCGGCATGACCTGGGTCAAGTGGCAGGTGCCGTTCATCATCGGCGATACGAACCTGCTGAATGTGGCCCGCGACCGTATCAACTGGTCGCACGAAGCAGGCTTTAAAGTGCTGTTGAGCATCACCGGCGAAAAACAAGAGCTGGCCGAACTGAACGCAGACTACTATCCCCTGTACGCCGAGTTCCTAGGGCAGGTGGCGGCACTGGGCGTGGATGCCATCGAAGTGTGGAACGAGATGAACATTGACCGCGAATGGCCTGCCGGACGCATTTCGGCGCGTTCATATGTCGAGATGCTGCGGCAGGCGTATGAGGCTATCAAAGCCGCCGACCCGCAGGTGATGGTCATCAGCGGCGCGCCCGCGCCGACCGGCTTTTTCGGCGGCTGTTCCGCCAACGGCTGCGACGATGGCGATTATTACTGGAATCTGGCGAATGCGGGCGTGGTGAATTACGCCGACTGCATCGGCGTGCATTACAACGAGGGCATTCTGCCGCCCATCCAGCAGGGCGGTGACCCGCGCGACAACTATCCCACGCGCTACTTCCCGCTGATGACGCAGCGCGCGGCTGCGCCGTTCCGCAATTCCGGCATCCCCCTGTGTTATACCGAAATCGGCTATCTTTCGCCGGATGGCTACGGGCCGCTGCCGGCGGGCTTCGAGTGGGGCGCCAGCACCAGCGTGCAGGAGCAGGCGGAATGGCTGCGCGATGCGATCGGCATGGCGGCGGAGTTCCCGAACCTGGAAATTGCGCTGATGATCGTTTTTAACGTGGATTTCGATGTATATGACCGCGACCCGCAGGCGGGTTTTGCCATCATCCGGCCAGATGGAAGCTGCCCGGCCTGCCAAACGATTGGCTCGCTGCGCGGGGAGGGCTAAAAACAAACGCGGAAAACATCGTGTAAATGTGCGAAAGGTTGTGTGAGGGCGAGGCCGTGCTTCGCCCTATTGTTTTAATCATTGGGGATAACTGAGCCAACATGCGGATCGGCTTCGACATTTCAATTCAGTCGCTTTTTCAACATCATCCACCACATGGCGATGGCGTTTCTTGAGGTTTTTTACGCTGCGCTCGAAACGCGGCTGTGGGCGTCGGCATCGTCGCCAGCATCGAAACGCCGGCAGAAACCATCATCGGCCACGCCTACTATGTCATCGAGGCTGATGATCGAAGGAGTGCCGAACCGGCGGTGTTGGTTGAAGACCGCTTCCAGGGGCGCGGCCTGGGCCGGGCGCTGCTGGATATTTTGAGCCAGGCGGCCTGGGAACAGGGCATCGAGGTTTTTAACGCTCTCGTCCACCCTTCCAACGAGCAGTTGTTGGGGTTGGTGCGGCGCAGCGGCCTGCCGTTCCAGTCCAAATACGCTTATGGGATGCGCGAAGTCCAGGTTCAACTCGATCCGGCCCTGCGCGGATTGTAGTGACCCCAAAAAGTTGGACACCAAATCGGCTTAGCTTATTTTAACACCGGTACAGGCTGGTTGGCCCACCAGTCCGCTTCATATTCGGCAGG
>QUBZ01000136.1 GCA_014338005.1 Chloroflexota bacterium
GCTGTTCCTGCGCGGGCGCGTGCCGGCGGGCGGTCTGGCGGCGCTGCTCATCAGCGCGGCGCTGGTGGCCGGGGTGGCGGCCTATGCTTTTTCGGCGCGCGCCACACAAGAGCGCGACGATTACCGGCAGGCCGTTAACCAGCCGGTCGGCGCGGGCGTGACGCTGCTGCGCGTGCAGGTGGATATGCTGAATACCGATGTCGAGCTGGTGCGCGCCCTGGAGGAACGGCTGGTGATCGGCCAGTTCGTCGGCAGCACCGAAAGCCTGGTGTGGACGGAATACGCCGAAGCCGGAGATGGCACGGCGGCGCTGGCCGTGCGCGAAACGCAGCCGAACCCTTACCCGCTGCTGGAAGCGATCGGGCGCGGGCGGCTGCGCCTGGAACTGCCGCCCGATGTGGCGCTGGATATAGATTTTAACGGCGCCAACGGCAGCGCCAGCCTGACCCTGAGTGGCCTGGCCGTCGAACGGCTGAATATGGACCTGCGCCGGGGCAGCGCGCTGGTGACGCTGCCGGACTATGACCCGCTTGGCTCGCCGGAAGATGCCGTGTTGGGCGTGCTGGCCGTCCGGGATGGCGACCTGACGATCTTCGTGCCGGATACGGTGGCGGCGCGCCTGGAACTTTCCGGCGCCAGCGGCATCCCGCCGCTGTACGACGCGGCCACCTACAACCTGCTGGCGAACGGTGTGCTGGAAGCCCGCAACTACGATACGTTTGAAACCAAACTGCGCTATGTGCTGGAAGTCCCCGCCGGTCAGGTTTTGCTGCAAAGCGCCGGTTGAACGCCGGCCTTTTATGCCGAAAAAACCTCTACACCCGCGCGCCCCGGTGTGTTAAACTGCTGCCTCATTCGCGCCGCCGGCCTGCCGCGCCGGCGGCTGAACATTTAACGAGGTGAACGCGAGAGATGAAGATTTCGTTCGGTGGCCGCGTCCTGGTTCTGGGCGCGGGGTCGGTATCACGCTGCCTGCTGCCGCTGCTGCTGCGGCACTTCGACATGGATTTTACCAGGCTGACGGTGATGGACTTTGAAGACCTGCGCCATCTTATCCCGGATATACTCGACGCCGGGGCGTCTTACGTCCAGCACCGCCTGTCGCCGGATGACCTGGCCGAAACGCTGAGCCGGCACGTCGGGCCGGGTGATCTGCTGGTTGACCTGGCCTGGAACATTGACGCCTGCGAGATCATCCAGTGGTGCCACGATAACCACGTGCTGTACATCAATACATCGGTCGAACTGTGGGACCCCTACGCCGACATCGAAAACAAACCGCCGACCGAACGCACCCTGTACGTTCGCCATATGGCGCTGCGTAAAATGGTCAAAAAATGGCGCGAGCCGGGCGCGACGGCAGTGGTCGAACACGGGGCGAACCCCGGCCTGGTCAGCCATTGGACGAAAGTGGCGCTGGAGGACATCACCCGCGCCATCCTCGACGACGAATACCTTGCCAGCCGCCGGCGCGCCGCGCTGGAACATGCGCTGGAAGCTGCCGACTATGCCCGTTTAGCCATGCTCACCGGCACAAAGGTCATCCACATTTCCGAGCGCGATACGCAGATCGCCGGCCAGCCCAAGCGCGTGAACGAGTTCGTCAACACCTGGTCTATCGCCGGTTTTCACGAGGAAGGTATCGCCCCGGCGGAGATGGGATGGGGGACGCACGAACGCCGCCTGCCGCCGCTGGCGCAAAAACACGCCTACGGCCCCGGCAATCAGATTTGCCTCAGCCAGATGGGCATCAATACGCTGGTGCGTTCCTGGGTTCCGGGCGGGGAAATCCTGGGTATGGTGGTGCGTCACGGCGAGGCGTTTACCATCAGCGATTACCTGACGGTGTGGGAGGACGACGTGCCGGTTTACCGCCCGACGGTGCATTACGCCTACCTGCCGTGCGACGCGGCCTTCGCCTCGCTGCACGAGCTGAAGATGAACGCCTACGAACTGCAATACGACCAGCGCATCCTGGGCGACGAGATCGTGGACGGCAAGGACGAACTGGGCGTTCTGCTGCTCGGCCACGATTTAAACGGCTGGTGGGTTGGCTCGCAGCTGGACATTCACGAAGCGCGGCGGCTCGTCCCCGGCCAGAACGCGACCACGCTCCAGGTGGCGGCGTCCGTCCTGGGGGCGCTGGACTGGATGATTCGAAACCCGCGCCAGGGCTTCAAAGTCCCCGACGAACTGCCGCACCGCGAAGTGCTGGCCGTGGCGAACCCCTATTTAGGCCCGTGCCTGTCGGTGCAGACCGACTGGAATCCGCACAAAAACCGCTTCGACCCGTTTGAGAACTGGGGAAAACCCTCCCTCAACGGGGACGATATGTGGCAGTTCGAGACTTTTCTGGTGCAATAAGGTTCAGTAGGGGCGCAAGGCCTTGCGCCCCCGCTGTCGTCTGCACACAACCGATAATGTCCGGTAGGGTTTCGTCCTCAACGCGATCTCAGGCCGGTTCAGGCCGAACGCGCCAGTAAATACCCTTCTCGCGCTGCATGAAGCCCCGGTCTACCAGTTCGCGGCGCAGCAGCGCGTAGTCGGGATGGTGGCAGGTGATGATCTCGTTCACCTGCTTTTCGGGATACTTCACGCCGTACTCGAACCGGTCGGCCAGCCAGCGCAGGATGACCAGCCACTTCTTTTCGCTGGACGGAAAATGCGTGATTCGCTCGCCGTCGAAAAACGACTTGAACACGCGCCGCTCGAATTCATCGCCGCTTTCCACCGCTTCGCTGACGATGGAGGCCAGCCCTTCGCGGCTGAAGACTTCGCGGTTCATGTTGATGAGCGCCTGAGCGTCGAAGGTGTAATAACGAAAATTACCCTCCGGGCGCACCTTCACCAGTCCGAAATGTTTGAGCATGTCCAGGTGCTGCGAAACCGTCGGTTCTTTAACGCCCAGCGTTTCCGCCAGCTCGCCCACCGTATATTCCCGCTCGGCCAGCAAACCCACGATTTTCAACCGTTTTTCGTTGCCGAGCGCCTTAAAGAAGTTGAGCAGGGTTTCAAACTCCGGCTGCTGCTGCTCCATACCGGCCTCCTATTTAGGGTTTATCCTAATTAGGATTTTACCGAAATTGCTCAAAGTATCAAGACTCAATTTAGGAAAATGCCGAAACAGCTTGCGCGACAGCCGACCATGCGCTACAGTTATCCCAAGTTATCCAAAATATTATCCCAAATCTGTTATGGCGTGGCGACTGCACCTGACCAATCAAGCCATCCGGCGGGTGGACATCCTGCCGGGCAAACCCGCTCTGGCGGCGGCCTGGGCCGGGCGCGGGCGCGTCTCGTATTTCGACCTGGAAAGCGGCGTCCCGGCGGGTGAGGCTGTTCATCGCGCGCCGGTGGTCGAGCCGCGCCAGGGCATTAAATGGCAGGAATTTGTAACCGGGCTGACCGCCCCCAACGGCGCGCCGCTGCCGTTTGTCCAGGCCGGCGGCGCGGCTGTCCACACCACCGAAGATGGCCGGATGCGCCTGTACCACACCGGCGCCGACCTGTTCCTGGAAAGCGAAGGCAAAGAAATTAAACTGGAAACCGGAGGGGTGGCGTTTATCGCCGTTGGACTCGACCGCTTTCTGGGGCTGGTGGCCGCGCTGGACGAGAACTGCCGGCTGACGATTTACCAGCAGCATATCCGCGTGGGCGTGTTCGAGACGGGTTTGCAGGCCGGCGAGTACCTTCAGCCGGTGGTGGCGGTCGCCAACGGCGGCAGCGCGATTTTCGCTTGTGACGGGCGGCAGGTGGCGCTGCTGGACTCCGGCGGGCGCGTGCGCCGGCGGCTGAACGCGCATTATGCCATCGGGCGGCTGGCGTGTTCGCCCAACGGCAGGCTGATTGCCACCAGCGATGCCGAAACGGGCGTGATTCGCGTCTACAGCGGGGCGGACTTCACGCCGACTCACCAGCGGCACGCGCTGGATTTACTTCAGGAAGCCACGCAGATACAACTGATCGAAGATATTCCGCCCGGCGCGGCAGGGGTCGGCGCGCTGGGGGTTCATAACACGGGCGACCTGGCTTTCGCCGTCTCCGGGATGATCTGCGTCACACACGTTAAACACATGACCGCGCTGCCGCGCCCGCAGCCGCTGCTGTAAACCACTGCTTATTTTCTCATCATACATGGACAAAATGAGAACGCCGGCAGTAGGCTTAAGCCCACTGCCGGTATGCAGATTAAGCTGGTTCATGTAACAGTCATGGCGGAAAAAGCTCGGCCACCCTACAATAAATCTGTATCGGTCGCAGCAAACAGGAGAAACCCCCATGCCTACCGCGCTGCGGGCCTTGTTCGTCGTGCATCGGCAAACCGCCGACCGTTTTACCGAGGCGCTCCGGCAGGTCGGTTATACCGGCGGCTGGCAAATTATCCAGACCGAGGATGAATATCGGGCGGCTTTAAAAACATCGGCTTTCGATGTGGTGATTTTCGACGACACGCTGCCCTGGTGTGCAGAGGCGGCGCGGGCGCTGCGCGGGCTGAACAAGCCGCTGATCGCCGCCGGCCAGACACCGGACGTGGAAACCGCCGTCGCGTGCATCAAAAGCGGGGCCGACGATTATACCGGACTGGATGGCCTGGGCCAGGCCGTCAGCCGCGCGCTGGCCGCAGCCGGAACGCCGCCCCAGACAGAGGAAAGCCCCGCGCCTGAACGAACGCTCGAAGACGAACGCCGTTTGAACGCCACCAAAAATCGGGTACTGTCGCGCCTGTCCCACGACCTTCGCACGCCCCTTTCGGTTATCCTCACCACCAGCGAACTGCTCCAGCGTTACCTCGACCGCCTGAGCGAAGAACGCCGCCAGGGATATTTCGACGCCATCCGCAGCCAGATTAAAATCATAGATCAACAGCTGGACGACATTTCCGCCGTCATCCGCGCTGAAAGCGGGCGTCTGGAATTCGCGCCGACCATACTCGACCTGGCGCAGCTGTGCCAGGATGTGGCGGACGAAACCCGGCTGACGTTCGGCAGCGGGTATCAGATCGGCGTCCAGACCGCCGGCGACCTGGCGCATGTCACCGGCGATCCCCGGCTGCTGCGTATGGCGCTGCGTAATCTGCTGGCGAACGCCGTCAAATTTTCCTCACCGGGGCAGGAAATTCGCCTGGAGGCAGGCCGCCGGGACGAACGCGCCGTTTTCATCCGGGTGAGCGATGAGGGCATGGGCATCCCGGAAGCCGACCAGCCGCACCTGTTCGAGCCGTACTACCGCGCCAGCAACGCCCAGGACATGAACGGGGCGGGTATCGGGCTGCGGCTGGTTCGGTGCGTGGCCGACCTGCACGGCGGTTCGATTTCGTTCACCAGCCGGGAGGGCGCCGGCAGCGCCTTTGTACTGGAACTACCGCTGGTGGGGCGGGCGGATTGAGCGGATTACTGGCGATGCGGCTTTTGATCCTGCTTTTGATGCTGTTTCCGGCGGCAGCCATCCGCGCCCAGGAGGATAATCTTATCACCTACGGCGTATCGTTAAGCGGGCAGATCAGCAGCGCCAGCCCGCGCGCGGTTTATGCCTTCGACGGGCTGCGCGGCGAGGTGCTTTCGATCAGCCTGAAAGCCACCGGCAGCCTCGACCCAGTGTTAAGCCTCGTGGATGCCGGCGGCGCGATTCTGTTCCACCAGGATGACAGCGCCGGCAGCCGCGACGTGACCATCGAGGCGTTTCGTGTCCCCCAGAGCGGGCGCTACCGGCTGATCGTCGGGCGCTTCGGCTACCGCCTGGGCAGCACCACCGGCGGCTATACCCTGCTGGTGGAGCGCATCGGCGTCAGTTCGGCTTCCGGCAGCGCCCTGCGCTACGGCGATTCGGTCATCAACACCATCACCAACATGACGCCGCAGATGTTTTACAGCTTTCGCGCCCGGCGCGGCGACCTGATAAATATCCGCATGGAGCGCGTCTCCGGCGACCTTGACCCCTACCTCCAGGTGGTGGACAGCAGCGCCTTTTTGCTGGCCGACAACGACGACGCCACCGGCTCCGGCTCGCTGGACGCCGGCATCTTCAATTTACTGATCGAGCAGGACGGCACGTATATCATCAAAGCCACCCGCTACGGCGAGGCCGCCGGCACGTCCAGCGGGCGTTTTGTGCTGACGCTGGAGGAAGCCGACAACAGCGGCCTGGGTAATTCGCCGCAGGCGGCCATCCCCATCCTGGTCGGCGAAACGCTGGACGGCGAACTGACCAACGCTAACTACAACCGCTATTATGCTTTCGAGGCGCGCGCCGACGACCTCATCACCGTCCGCATGAACCGCACCGCCGGCACGCTGGACGCCTTTTTGATCCTCGCCAACGCCGGTTTGCAGCAGTTAGCCGCCGACGACGACAGCGGCGGCGGCCAGAACGCCCGCATCGAAAACTTCCTCATCCCCGCCGATGGCCGTTATTACATCATCGCTTCGCGGTTTGAGGGCGAAACCGGCACAACGGCGGGCGGCTACCGGCTGGAACTGCAAAGCCTGGGCAACGCTTTTGACGGCGTGCCGGAAAACGTCGCGCGCATCAGCTACGGCACGACCATCACCGGGCGCATTGACGACCAGACGCCGGAAGTGCGGTTCGCCTTCTGGGGCTTCCAGAACGACGCCATCACGGTCGCGCTCAACCGGGGCGACGGCGACCTCGACCCGGCGGTGAGCATCCTGGACGCGAACGGAAATGCGCTCATCAGCGACGATGACAGCGGCGGGGGGCAGAACGCCCGCATCGCCCGCTATGTGCTGCCGCGCGCCGGGGTCTACACCATCCGCGCGACGCGCTTCAGCGGCACGGACGGCAACCCCAACACCCAGGGCAGCTTCATCCTCGTCCTGGCGCGGGTGTTTGAGTGAGGGGAACTAATATGCACCGGATATGTCTCATAGCGAAGTCCGGCGAAATACGTAAAAATGTTCTACAATAGAGTGACGAGTTATTTCCATTTTTCAGCCAGATGGCCGCGTTGTAACAGACCCAACAGGAAGGCCATACCATGAGTAAAAAAAGCGATCTGCCGTTCGGAAGCGAGTTTTCCCCGTCACAGATCGAACTGCCTCATTTGCTCGAGCTGATAGAGGCCAATCAAGGTGACTGGCGCGCATTAGAGGCGGATATTCTTGCCTACTATTTCACGAAGCACGGGCAGGCGGGCGAGGAAACAGCCGACAGCTACAATCGCGGCAAGTTAGCCAATAACTGCAAACTCGGATTGATCGCTTACCAGATCATAGACCGCGAAGCCCACTTTACCCCGTTTGGGCAATCGCTTTACGCGCTCCACCATGACGAGCCGAAACTTTACGATACTCTGGCTAAACACATTCTTCTGAACCTGCAAGGCATGAACCTGGTGCAGTGTATTCTGGATATGACCGCCGCTGGTGAAGAGGTCAATCTTACGACGCTGCGTGACGGTCTGGCTGCGCGGGGCATTCACTATCCGCCCGGCGGCAAGCATCCCAGCATTATGCGGCTGTGGCTTGCGAAAGCAGGCATTTTCGTAGGAAATCGCTGGCAGATAGATGAATTACGCTTACAAGAAGTTTTGGGTTTCAATCCCTATCAATTTGAGGTGTTGGCGGGTCTTACCCCCGAACAGCGCGCTTTTGTCCGTGCATTAGCCAATACCGGCGTTACCACGCCGCAGCCCGCGAATGAAATCGCCCGCCTTGCATCCATGACTTATGGGGTGAAATTCCCAGAAAAAAGCCTGCCAAAGCTGGTACTCGATGCGTTAGTAAAGGCAGGCTACATTACCGCTCAGAAAACGACATCTGGGCGCGGCGCTAAACCATTTCTGGTAGCCCCAACTCCCAAACTTATTGCGGATGTCATCACGCCGCTGCTCGACCAGCTGGTGAGCCAGACCGACCCCAAATTAAGGTATCTGCTCAAAAAGCCACTGAGCGAAATTCTGGAAGAACTCCAGTCTGATGATCGTTATGTTCGCGGACTTGCGCTCGAAGCCCTGGGCTTCAAACTGATGCGCCTCATTGACATGGACTATTTGGCAACAAGACTGCGTGGTATAGCTGCAGGCGGTGCTGAGGTTGATCTTATCTTTCACTCGACGAGACTTGTCTATTCCAGGTGGCAGATACAGTGCAAAAACACAGGCCGGGTTGCGCTGGATGATGTGGCTAAGGAAGTTGGCCTGACCGCCTTTCTCAAAAGTAACGCCATTGTGATCGTATCTACCGGAGATATCGGAAACGAAGCGCGGCGCTACACGAACAGTATCATGGCGCACTCGAATCTGGCGATTGTGATGCTGGATGGCTCTGACCTCAAACGTATTATGGCGCATCCCGTAAGCATCGTTGATATATTTCAGCGGGAAGCGCAGTCCGCAATGCGGCTGAAGAAGCTGGAAATCGAGAAGTGATATGGCACGGGAAAAGCAGGCATTCAGAACCTATCACCGTACTGAACTCGGTGAGATAGTATTGGGCGATTCGCTTGAAGTGCTTTCCAGGCGCGAGGCTGATTCTGTTGATCTCATCATGACTAGCCCGCCTTTTGGTTTGGTGCGTAAAAAGGCATACGGCAATGTTCATGCCGATGAGTATTGCGAATGGTTTCAACCTTTTGCCGGACAATTCCATAGGGTGCTGAAGGATACCGGAAGCCTCGTTATTGATATTGGCGGAGCATGGAATGAAGGGCTGCCCACGCGACATCTTTATCACTTCAAATTGCTTATTATGCTCTGTGAGCAGTACGGTTTTCATCTGGCGCAAGATTTCTACTGGTGGAATCCCTCAAAACTACCGACTCCGGCGGAATGGGTGACGGTCAGGCGCATCCGGGTGAAGGACGCGATAAATACTGTTTGGTGGTTCTCCAAAACCCCCTGGCCGAAGGCCAGCAACAAGCGCGTGCTTCAGCCCTACAGTCCAAGCATGAAGCAGCTCTTAGCGAACGGCTATAGAGCCAAGCGCCGCCCGTCAGGGCATGACATCAGTGAGAAGTTTAGCCAGGACAACGGGGCAGCGATTCCGCCCAATCTGATCGCCATTCCAAACACCGAAAGCAACAGTTACTACATACGCTATTGCCAGGAGCGCGGTTTGCCCGTGCATCCCGCCCGCTATCCGGCGGAACTGCCAGAGTATTTCGTAAGGATGCTCACGGATATAGGCGATATGGTGATTGATCCTTTTGCGGGCAGCTGCGTCACGGGAGAAGTCAGCGAACGCTTAAAACGCCGCTGGCAGTGTATTGAACTCTCCGAGGACTATCTCAAAGGGGCTATGGCGCGCTTTGAGCGCGGCGTTTATGAGAAGCCGTTTTCTAACCCAGAGGACGAGTCCAACTATTACCGTGTACCCCGTCCGGGTATTCTATGGAACGGGGATGAAGTCGAACGGCTGCCCGAAGACGGCGGTAAAACGCGGCCCGTTCGCGTTGCGCGCAAAAACAAAGTGCAAGACCAGGTAAGTGGTGTAGCGGTGCCGCCTAAAATGCAGCAAAAGCCGCTTCCCCTTGACATAGCTGAAACGCAGGATAATTAAGGTATCGCTTCCAATCTGCTTTGATTCATGTCTGATCCTTTCGGATTTGTTCACGAAGGGTATCTATGACTATGAGTTCGCCTTGAGCATCTTCATAGTACCAATGCTCCCACCCGTTACATGCGGGTAATGCACCAATCTGAGCGCCTATCTTATGGATTGAACCTCGATCACCATTTTCGAGCTGCAGCGAACCATCCGCCAGCACGACTGCACTTTTGTCACGCTGCTTCTTGAAGAAAAGCCGCTGTCCAGGCATCAGAAGTCCATTTTCTAACAGAGTAGAGAAGGCGACGCGCGGCGCTGTTCGTTTAGTCTCGTATTTCCCGAAAACCTCCTCTGGAAATAACTGCTGTTGGATGGAATTCAGGCGCGCCTCCGCCCCACGAATGTATGTTTCATCTTTCTCGATACCGATGAAATACCGACCCAGCTTTTTGGCAACAGCGCCAGTAGTACCCGTACCAAAAAAGGGGTCTAAAACGACATCGCCCGGATTGGAGCTTGATAATATTACACGATACAACAATGCCTCTGGTTTCTGTGTGGCATGAAGTTTCTCACCGTTTACCATCAGACGTTCATTCCCTGTGCAAAGTGAAAGCTCCCAATCACTTCGCATTTGTTTCTCATCGTTAAACATTTTCATGGCATGATAATTAAAGGTGTATTTTTTCTGGTCTTTCGACTTCTTGCACCAGAGTAAAGTCTCGTGGGCATTTGTAAATCGCACCCCTCGAAAATTCGGCATCGGATTTGTTTTTACCCATACAATGTCGTTGAGCAGCCAGTAGCCTAAATCGAGAAGGATGGTTCCTACACGGTAAATATTGTGATATGAGCCAATCACCCATAAAGTGCCAGTGTCTTTTAAAACACGACGACAGGCTGCCAGCCATTCCCGCGTAAAACTATCGTAAGCGGCGAAATCATCGAATTGATCCCAGTCATCATCAACAGCATCAACAACGGTGAGATTAGGGCGAAGCAGCGTGTTTTGGAGCTGCAAATTGTAGGGCGGATCAGCGAAAATCAAATCCACACTTTTTTCAGGCAGTTGATTCAAAACATCTCGGCAGTCGCCTTTATAGATGTGATCTAGTTGTAGTTCCAGTTTTTTTGTGTTCGGGTTTTGCATCCAGCTTGCTTTCAGGATAGATATAATCTGACTCGGAGCAATTATACACTTGTTCTAGAAAAATAAAGTCTCGCTGTGCAAGTGCCTGCTCCGCCAGCCGCAGCCCCAGGCGGGTGCGGGCGCGGGGATGCTTTCGGCGCTGTCCAACGATCTGCTGTTTGACCTGCTCGCGGTACGTATCGTGGCGCCGCGCGCAGCGAAGATGGCTTTCACCATGGCCTGGCATTTCAGCGACAGCGACGAGCACTGGCTGTCCGCGCTCTCCAACAACGCGCTCAGCAGCATTCGTGTGCTCAAGGCCCCCAAGGCTGATGCCGGCGTGCGCACCGACCGCGCCACGCTCGA
>QUBZ01000137.1 GCA_014338005.1 Chloroflexota bacterium
CAGGAGACATCCGCATGATAGAGCATTTCGATGATTTCTGCCTGTATGTGTACGTGATTGTGGACGATATCATGCAACAAATCGCGCCCTTGCTCAAGCGCCGGGGGCCAGCGCCGGCATGCAGTGATAGCGAACCGATCACGCTGGTGTTGGTGAGTGAGTGCTGTGGCTGGGATCTGGAAACCGATATGCTCAGTTTCTGGAGGGGACATCGCGACCTGTTTCCGCGCCTTCCCTCTCAGAGCCGGTTCAACCGGCGGCGGCGTAATCTGATGGGGGTGGTCAATATGATCCGCCAGGCCGTCTTGCAGATGCTGGATGTGAGCCAGGATCGGCAGGGGGTCATTGACAGCTTGCCTATTCCCGTTGTGCAATTTCATTTGGTGCCCGGTTCGACGGGCGACTGGCGAGCCCACGGGGCGACCTTTGGTAAAGTGTCGTCCAAGAAACTGACTATCTTCGGCTATAAGCTGCATCTGCTGATTACCCTGAGTGGGGTCATTCTGGATTTCGAATTGGCCCCAGCCAATGAAACCGATTTGACGGTGGGTGCCGAGTTGTTGGCCCAGCACACAGACCTGACGGTCTATGGCGACAAAGGCTACATCAGTGCCACCGTCGCCGCCGACTTGCTGCGCACCAGTCGTCTGCGGCTGTTGACCCTGCCGCGCTCTAACCAGAGAGTTCAGGTGCCAGCCTCTGTTCGTCAGACGATTAACGCCGTGCGCCAGATCATCGAAACCGCCTGGAACTGGCATCGTTCGCACCCGAACGGCTACACAAGTCAATGAGGCGGGGCGGGTGTTTGGCCCGCCCGCGCCAGGAGATAGGAAGCACCACCATGAAACTCTACTTCTTCCGGCATGGGCAGGCCGAGGATGCCCAGATGCCCGATTTTGATGACTTCACGCGGGAACTGACCGACAAAGGCGCCGAGCGCGTCCGGGCTGCCGGCGAGGCGCTCATCCGGCTGGGGGTCAAACCCGCCTGTCTGTACAGCAGCCCGCGCCTGCGCGCCCGCCAAACGGCGGAGGTGCTGGGGAAGGTGCTGGGCGTTGAGGTCATCGTGCGTGAAGAAGTCGGGTTTGGCTTCCACGTCCCTATCGTCGAAAGCCTGATCGCCGGGCTGGACCCCCGCGCCGAAGTGATGTTCGTCGGCCACGAGCCGGATTTAAGCGCCACCGTTTCGGCGCTGATCGGCGGCGGCGAAATCGTCATGAAAAAAGGCGGCCTGGCGCGGGTGGACATCTCCGACGAACGCCCGCTGCAAGGCGCGCTGGTGTGGATGATCGCGCCGCGTCTGTTCGACTGCATGGCCGGCCATTAGTACATCAATAATTCGACAGTGGGCTTAAGCCTACTGTCAGCTGAAGCCCACTGGCAGCGGACTAAAACCCGCTGTTAGTACACAGATTAAGCCGGTTCGTGTACTTAGCACCGCCCGGCGGACTCCAGGGCATCTACAATGCGCTCCCCCACGCCGACCGCGCCGTAAAAATCGGGGTGTTCGGCGGGTGGGGGCAGCAGGGCAGCCCGCGCCGCCGCCGCGAAGTCCTCCGGTTCGGTCAGCCGGTTCCAGCCGGATTCGACCGTTTCGACCCATTCGGTCGTATCGCGCACCGTCACGCACGGGCGGCGCAGCATGTAAGCCTCTTTTTGCAGGCCGCCGCTGTCGGTGATGACGATGCGGCAGGCGTCCAGCAGCGCCACCATGTCCAGAAACCCCAGCGGCTCGACCGCCCGCACGTTGCCGCCAAACGTCAGGCCGAACTCCCCGGCCATCTTCCGCAGACGCGGGTGCATCGGCAGCACCACCGGCAGGTCAAGCGTGTTAAACGCCTGAACGATGTCGGCCAGCCGCGCCCGGTCGTCGGTGTTGGAGGCGCGGTGAATGGTCGCCAGGGCGAACGCTTGGCCGTCCTTGAGGCCGGTTTGCGCCAGCAGCGCCGGTCGGCGGTCATACGCGCGCGCCACCATGCCGGCCAGCACATCCACCCGCACATCGCCCACCAGGCACACATTGGCCGTCAGCCCCTCCTTACGCAGATTTTCGACGGCGGCGGCAGTGGGCGGCAGCAGCAGGCTGCTGAGGTGGTCGGTCATCACGCGGTTGATTTCCTCCGGCATGGCGCGGTCGTAGCTGCGAAGCCCGGCCTCGATGTGCGCCACCGGGATATGAATTTTGGCAGCGGCCAGCGCCCCGGCGATGGTCGAGTTGGTGTCGCCGAAAACCACCACCCAGTCCGGCTTTTCCCGCAGCATGATCTGTTCCAGCCGGATGAGCATCTGGCCGGTTTGTTCGGCGTGGCTGCCGCTGCCCACGCCCAGGTGAATTTCCGGCTCCGGCAGCCCCAGCTCGCGGAAGAAGATGGCCGACATATTATCGTCGTAATGCTGGCCGGTATGCACCAGCACATCGGTGTGGCGGCGGCGAAAGGCCTGGGTGACGGGCGCGGTCTGGATGAATTCTGGCCGCGCCCCAACGATGGTCATGATTTTCATGGCTTCCCTCGAATAAGTCCGGCTGAAACCCGCCATTTATGATAGGGTGACGACCTTGCAGCAGGCTGAAACCCGCCGCCTATCAGCCGGTCACGCTGCACGACAATTTTTATCACCGGCGCAAAATATTTAACAATTTCAGCATTGAATTTTTCTTTAAGACCTGTTAAAATTTGTTAAATCAAGTTTAAGAACACCGGGCTTACGGTGGGTAGTTGAAGGGATGCCAACATGAACACCTCGGCTGCTCTACAGATCGCGGCAAAAGTCGCCCAACTGACCGAACTCTGCACGACTTTCCAGGCCAAATTCGGCAAACGGTTTGCCTTCACGCCGGAAAGTCCTGCTGAGGCCTACGAACTCCACCGGGCTATCTGCGATAAACAGGCGGACATCGCCGAACTGCTTGACCCAGAATCCCTGCATAACCCGATGAAAAAAGCCTCGGAGTGGTGGCGCTGGCAGAATACGATGGATATGGCGACCGCCGGCGAACTGGCGCGGGAAACCAACCACCTGATCGCAAGCTGCGCCTACGCGGAAGCTGCCCCGCCGGAGGATGGCCCGTCCCACGCCGTCGCGGCGGCCCAGGAAGCCATCGCCGGGATGTTACACCCCGAAGTGCGCGACCGTGTGCTGGCTCAGGCGCTTTCGATGGCCTGAATAGTAACTGACGATGCCGTTTAACGCGCCGCCGGTTTCCCCCGGCGGCGTTTTGTTTGGCGAAGAACCGCCAGGCGTTTCACGAGTGGGGCAGCAGACCATAAATCATAAAAGGCGCTTGACATTTATTTAACAATTACTTAAACTTCTTTTAACATTCTTTGGAAGGGGGCAGCGCATGTTCACATTCAGCTTTCTCCTGATTTTGCTGCTGACCTTCGCCTTCGGTTATCTGAACGGCGTGAATGGTGCAGGCAGCGTGATCGCAACGGTTATCTCATCGCGGGCTTTAAAACCCAACGCCGCGCTGGCGCTGGCGCTGCTGTGTATCTGTGCCGGCCCGTTTGTGTTTGGCTTGGCCGTCGCCGGCACCATGAGTACCGATCTGGTTTCGCTGAGCGCCGTGACCATCCCGCTGGTGATCGCTACTCTGGGCGGCGCTATCGGCTGGACGGCGCTGGCCGCCTGGCTGCGCCTGCCGTGCAGCATGACGCAGGCGTTAATCGGCAGCCTGCTCGGCACGACCTGGATCGGCTTTGGCACGCAGGCGATTATCCCCAACGGCGCGATCAAAGCCCTGCTGGCGCTGCTGCTGTCGCCGGTGCTGGGGATCGCCGCCGGGTATATTATGGTCAAGCTGTTCCGGCGGATGGGCGCCTCGACCTCCCCGCGGATCAACCGGTGGTTCAAAACCGGGCAGGTTATCATCAGCCTGCTGGTGGCGCTGGCTTTTGGCTCCAACGACGGCCAAAAAGTGATCGGGATCATCGCGCTGGGCGTGATGGCGACTTCCAGCCCATCCGAATTTAACATTCCGTCCTGGGCGGCAGTTTTTGCCGCCGCTGCTATGGCCGCCGGCACGCTGGCCGGCAGCAAGCGTCTGGTTCGCACGCTGGGCAGCCGCCTTTATAACGTGCAGCCCATTCACGGCTTCGGCGCGCAAACGGCCTCCAGCATCGTGCTGCTGGCCGCCTCGCTGACGGGCAGCCCGGTCAGCGGCTCGCAGGTGATCGCGTCGGCGATTGTCGGCGCGGGCAGCGCGGAGCGCATCCACAAAGTCCGTTGGGGGATATTCCAGCAAATCTGCGGCGCCTGGGCGCTGACGCTGCCGCTTTCCGCCCTGACGGGGACGCTGCTGTACATGGTGATAAGCAGATTAATGTTATGAAACTGCCCATCGTCGCCCGACTGACCGCGCGGCAGGAGGAGAGTTCCTTCATCGCCAAGCTGCTGGTTCAAACGCAGTTGTTATTTGAGGGAACTCAGGCCGTTGAAGCCTATATGCTCGAACCCACCAGGGAGCGCGCCCTGCACGTGCGTGACATCGAACGCCGGGCCGATGCAGTCCGCCGCGCGTTGATCCAGCAGCTTAAACAGGCTTTCATCACGCCGATTGACCGGGAAGATTTATTCAGCCTGTCGCGCGCGCTGGATGATGTACTCGACGCGCTGTATTCCACCACCCGCGAAATGTACCTGCTGGGCGTTGCGCCGAGCGAACACCTGATTGTGATGGTAAAAACGGTGCGGCAGTGCGCCCAGGAACTGCACGGCGCGATCCGCCACCTGGAATCCAACCCAAGCCTGGCCTCGCGCCATGCCCTGCGGGTGCGCGCGCTGGAAAACCGGATGGATACGCAGTACATGGAGGCGATGGCCGACCTGTTCCGGGATGGAGCCGGCTCTTTGGAGGCGGTCGTCCACATCCTTAAAATGCGAGAAGTTTACGGCCACATGATTCAGGCGGTTAAAAGCGCGGAACGGGCGGGAGACCTGATAGACGATATTCTGGTCAAGTTCAACTGAACGCCGCGCATTATGCTTTATCCGGCACGTTTTTGATTATTGGCAATTTAAGCTTCGGTAAAGGAGGTGATGAATCGGCCTGCCCGTGTTATAGTTACTTAGCCCGTGTATGTCTTGTTTCAATGTAGGATTTAAGAAAAGGATAGATCGAGATGAAACGTGTGGTTTTGATTCTTGCTTTTGCTTTTTTGGCCCTGACGCTGATGCCGGTCTTGGCGCAAGAATCGACTCTGACGGTCTTATGCACGCCCCAGGAAGACTGGTGCGTCGCCATGACCCAGGCTTTTGAAGAACAAACCGGCATTGACACCAACTACGTTCGCCTCTCGTCCGGCGAGTCGCTGGCCCGCATCCGCGCGGCGAAAGATAATCCCGAATTTTCGGTCTGGTGGGGCGGCCCGGCAGATGCGTTTATCGCCGCTAAGGGCGAAGGGCTGCTCGACCAGTACGAGTCCCCCAACGCCGAAGCGATTACCCCGGAATACAAAGACCCCGACCATTACTGGACGGGCGTCTATGTGGGCGCGCTGGGTTTCTGCTCCAACCTGGACGTGCTTGAAGAACTGGGCGTCGAACCCCCGACCTCCTGGGACGACCTGCTGGCCCCCGAATTGCAGGGTTTTGTGGCGATGGCGCATCCGGCCACTTCCGGCACGGCTTTCACCACCTTCTGGACGATTGTGACGCTCAAAGCCGACGCCATGGAGGCAGCCGAAGCCGGCTCCGGTTATGACGAAGAAGGCGCGCCGACCGAGGATGCTGTTAACGCGGCGTTTGAATATTTTGCCGCCCTGAACAACAACATCCTGCAATACACGCGCTCCGGTTCTGCGCCGGGGACGCTGGCCGGCCAGGGTGAAATCGGCGTGGCGATCATCTTCTCGCACGACTGCGTGAAGCTCCAGCAGGAAGGTTTCGAGGGCATCCTGACCACTACCTTCCCCGAAGAAGGCACCGGCTACGAAATCGGCGGCATGGGCATCATCGCCAATGGGCCGGAACCCGAAGCCGCCCGCCTGTGGTACGACTGGGCGCTGACCGCCGCCGCGCAGGAAATCGGCCCCACCGTTAATTCGCTCCAGCTTCCGACTAATCCTGACGCCGCCATCTCAGAGCTGGCGGTGAACCTGTCCGAGATCAAGGTCGTGAATTATAATTTTGTCGCTGCGGGGACCAACCGCACCGCCATTGTCGAGCGTTTTGACGCCGAAATCGCGTCCGCTCCCACCGAGTAACCAGAAAATTGTGTTATAAATTAACCCCTGCTCGCAATGAGTAGGGGTTCGTTATTTTTAGGAGGTCATTTTGCAGTCGCTCCGACGACCTCAAACTTTTAAACGGTTTGCTTCCATTACGCAAGACCCCTTGCTGACGCTGGCACTCGTTCTGGTCGTGCTTTTTGTTGCCATCACCATCGTCTTTCCGCTGCTGTCCATGATCGGCGAGGGTTTTTCGCCGAAAGGGCTGCCGCTGTTCCAGCGGTATCTGAGCGATCCCGTTCACCTGAGCATCGTCACCAATACGCTGGTGATGGGCGCGCTGGTCGGGTTATTCGGCACAGCGGTCGGCTTTCTGTTCGCTTTCGTTCAAGTGCGGCTGAACGTGCCGTTCAAACGGTTCATGCACATCGTCGCGCTCATCCCGGTCATTTCGCCGCCCTTCGCGGTGGCGACGGCAGTGATTGTTCTGTTCGGGCGCAGCGGTTCGATCTCGCGCGGTATCTTTGGGGTGCGCTACGACATCTACGGCCTCGACGGGCTGACGCTGGTGATGTCCCTGTCGTTTTTTACGGTCGCCTATCTGAACTTAAGCGGCATGATGCGGGCGCTGGACCCGGCCCTGGACGAAGCGGCCACCAACCTGGGCGCTAATAAGTGGCGTATTTTCCGCACCGTCACCCTGCCGATGCTGCTGCCGGGTATTGCCAGCTCGTTTTTGCTGCTTTTTGTCGAGGCCGTCGCCGACCTGGGCAACCCGCTGGTGCTGGGGGGCAACTACGAAGTGCTGTCCACCCGCATTTATATAACCGTGATCGGCCTTTACGACACAACCGGCGCGGCGGTGCTGTCGTTAATTTTGCTCGTGCCGTCGCTGACGGTTTTTATCGTGCAGCGATACTGGATCAGCCGGACGAGCGTGGTTTCAGTAACGGGGAAACCCTCCGGCACGCCGCAGATGATGAATCACCCGCTGGTGCGCTGGCCGCTGTTCGGGCTGACAATCGCCATCTGCCTGCTGATTCTGCTGATTTACGGCACGATCATTCACGGCGCGTTCATTCGCGTGCCGGGCGTGCGTTACGATTTTACGCTCGAACACTTCGATTTTGTGCTGAACGGCATCGGCGCGCAGGCCATGCAGGATACAACCCTCCTCTCGATCCTCGCTACCCCGCTGGCCGGCCTGATCGGTATGGTGATCGCCTATCTGGTGGTGCGTAAAACCTTCGCGGGGCGCAGCCTGCTGGATTTCAGCACCATGCTGGGCATCGCCGTCCCCGGCACGGTGATCGGCATCGGTTATGTCCTCAGCTTTAACCACCCCACCACGCTGACGCTGCCGGTGTTGGGCGAAGTGACCCTGCTGCCGCAGCTCACCGGCGGGCGCGGTTTGTTGGGCGGGGCGCTGGCGATCATTGTGGTGTTTATCATCCGCAGCGTGCCGGCGGCGCTGCGCTCCGGCACGGCGGCGCTTTCCCAGATTGACCCGGCCATCGAAGAAGCCTCCATCAGCCTGGGGGCGGACAACGCGCGCACCTTCCGGCGCATCACGCTGCCGCTCATTCGCCCGGCCTTCCTGGCCGGCCTGATATACGCCTTCGCCCGGTCAATGACGACTATTTCGGCGGTCGTTTTTCTGACCACGCCGCAGACGAAAATCATGACGCAGCAAATTTTGAACGAGGTTGAACATGGGCGCTATGGCAACGCCTTCGCCTACTGCGTCGTCCTGATCGTGATTGTGATGGTGGCGATCAGCATCATGTACGTGACTGTGGGTTCGACCACCGGCGCTGAACGCCGTCTTGAAGGGGGACTGTGATGTCTCAAAACAACCCGGAAATTCGTCTGAAACTCGAAAACATTACCAAAGAATTTCCCGACCGGGGCGGGTCGGGGACGGTGAAAGCCGTAAACAATATCTCGCTGGATATTTGCGCGGGCGAATTTCTGACCCTTCTGGGGCCATCCGGCTGCGGTAAAACCACGACTCTGCGTTTGATCGCCGGGTTTGAAAGCCCCACGACAGGCCGCATCCTGCTGGATAACCAGGATGTGACGCCGCAGCCGCCCAACAAGCGCGATATGGCGCTGGTTTTTCAAAACTATGCGCTTTTCCCGCATATGTCGGTTTTTGACAACATCGCCTACGGCTTGCAGACGCAGCGGGTTAAACGCCAGGACATCCAGCGCCGGGTGAACGAGGCGCTGCTGATGATGGGGCTGCAAGGGCTGGGCGACCGGCGGCCTAACCAGCTTTCCGGCGGCCAGCAGCAGCGCGTGGCGCTGGCGCGTTCGCTGGTCGTCGAGCCGCGCATCCTGCTGTTCGACGAGCCGCTTTCCAACCTGGACGCCAAACTGCGCGTGCAGATGCGCGGCGAAATCCACCGCCTCCAGCGCCGCCTGCGGATCACCAGCGTCTACGTGACGCACGACCAGATCGAGGCGATGGCGCTTTCCGACCGCATCGTGGTCATGAACGCCGGCAAAATCGAACAGATCGGCACGCCCAGCGACATCTATCACCGGCCGGCGACCCGTTTTGTGGCCGATTTTATCGGGCGCGCCAATTTTGTTGACGTAACGGTGCTGTCGGAATCAGCCGCCGGAGTCGAGGTGGAAATCTTCAAACGGCGCATTACGGTGGCAAGCAGCGTCAGGCGTGATGGCGCGCCGCTGGTCGCCATGCTGCGGTCGGAATCGCTGACGCTGCGGCACGACCCGGCGCTGCCGCAGGTGCTGGTGGAACAGACTATGTTCCTCGGCTCGGAAGTAGAATATATCGTCAACACGGGCAGCCAGCAGCTGGTCGTCGTGGAACAGGACCCGCGCGGCGTCCATGTGGTTGCCGAAGGCGAGACCATCGGGCTGGATTTTGTCCCCGAAGCCGTTCACCTGCTGCCCGCGTAAAACGACAGCCATCCAAACCTTTACCGCCGGCTCGATTCAACGGCGCGCAGCGCCTCGGCCATCACGGCCATACCTTCGTCAAGCTGCTCGTCGGTGATGTTGAGCGGCGGCAGAAACCGAATACCGTTGCTGTACAGCCCGGCGCGGATCGCCACCAGGCCGCGCCGGAAGGCTTCCTGCGTAAGCTGCAAGGTTTCCTCGGCGGCGGGGGTTTTATCGGCCCGGTCTTTCACCAGTTCCATCAGCAGCATGGCCCCCAGGCCGCGCACGTCACCGATGAGCGGAAATTCCGCCTGGAGATCGAGCAGGTGGCGGCGCAGGCGTTCCCCCACTGCCGCCGCGCGCTCCAAAAAGGCCGGCTGGCCGATGGTTTTGATGGCCTCCACCGCCGCCGCGCAGGCCAGCGGATTGCCGCTGTACGTGCCGCCCAGGCCGCCGGGGTGCGGCGCGTCCATGATGTCCGCCCGCCCGGTGACGGCGGCCAGGGGCATCCCCGCCGCCAGCGATTTAGCGGTGACGATCAAATCCGGCGCGAGGCCGTAATGTTCAACGGCGAACAGCCGCCCGGTGCGCCCGAAGCCGCACTGCACTTCGTCGGCCACGTACACCATGCCGTGCTGGTCGCACAGCTCCCGCACGCGCTGTAAAAAACGCGGCGGCGCGGGGATAAAACCGCCCTCGCCCTGCACCGTTTCCAGCACCACCGCCGCGACAGCAGCCGGGTCTACCTGAGCGATGAAAGCGTGTTCCAGCCGGGCGATGCAGTCGTCAATATAAGCCTCCTCGCTCATACCCGGCGGACGGCGGTAGAGGTTGGGGAAGGGCAGGCGGTAAACCTCCGGCGCGAACGGCCCAAAACCCTGTTTAAACAGGCCGTACTTGCTGGTCATCGCCAGCGTCAGGTTGGTGCGGCCATGATACGCGCCCTCAAAAACCACGATGGCGGAACGCCGGGTGTAGGCGCGGGCGATCTTTACTGCCGTTTCGACCCCCTCCGCGCCGCTGTTGAGCAGGACGGTCTTTTTGGCAAAATCGCCGGGGGCCAGCGCGTTCAGGCTTTCGGCCACTTCAACATACGGTTCGTAAGTGCCGACGATGGCGCACAGGTGAATCAGGTTTTCGGCCTGCCGCTGGATGGCGTTCACTACGTTGGGCGGGCAGTGACCGACGGCCAGCACGCCGATTCCACCGGCAAAATCGAGAAAGGTATTACCGTCGGCGTCGGTGATGGCCGCGCCCTCGGCTTTAACGATGGCGACCGGCGTCAGTTTGGCCGCGCCGCGCGGCGTGGCGGCCTCGCGCCGGGCGACCAGCGCGCGGGACTTCGGGCCGGGCAGTTCGGTCACGATCTGAATGGTTGGCATAGGCATTTCCCCCAATTTTTGAGCAGCAGGCACGATGTTATCACACAAAGCAGCGAACGAACGCGAGATACACTTATTCCTCGGCGGCCTGTTTTTCGGCTGTCCCTTCTTTAAGCGCCAGCAGACGCCGGTAGGTGGCCTGGATCACCAGCGCGTCGGCGGTGTGGAACGGCTCCGGCGCTTCGACCGCACACGTCCCGGCCACGCCGTAATCAAGGAAGGCTTGCAGCAGTTCGCGGTAGCGCAGATCGGCTTCGTTAAGCGGGATGTGTTCTTTTTCGCCTTTCGGCGTGTAAGCAATGCCGCTGAGGTGAAAGTGCAGGCGTTTTAAGCCCTCGTCGCCCAGGACGCTTTTCACCCGTTCCAGCGCGCCGGCAAATTCCTCATAGCTGTTGAACGAACCGTCGCCCCGG
>QUBZ01000138.1 GCA_014338005.1 Chloroflexota bacterium
GAGCCGGTCGAATCCGGGTTAGAGGAAGCCCGTGTTAACCTGCTGTACCCGCACCGCCGCCTGGGTACACTGCCGCTTAACCGCCGTATGGCAGCCATTTTCCCCACTGCCCGCCAGACGCCGCGCGTCTGGGTGACGCTGGTAGACGGCCAGGACGGCGAGGAATATCCGGCCTGGGTGGTGCGCGAGGCAGCCTATATCTTCGGCCTGGCAAAGTTCTATCGCAAACACAAACTGCCCGTCGGCGCGACCCTCATCGCCCAACGCAGCGATGACGAAGGCAAAGTTATCATCAATTTTAACGCTTACCGCCCGCGCACCGAATGGATTCGTCTGGCCGCCCCGCACGGCGATATCATCACCTTTGAAAATCAGAAACGCGCTATCGGCGCAGAATACGATGAACTGATGATCCTGGGCGTGGATGACCTGGCCGGCGTAGACGCAATTGTACAGACCGTCCAGCAGTCCCGGCGCAGCCTGCTGGCGATCTTAAAAATGCTCATCCCGCCGCTGGGCGCGCTGACGCCGCAGGGTACGGTTCATGCCAAAACGCTCTACAGCGCCCTGAACATCCTGCGCCGCTGCCCGCCCGGCCCGATGCTGGCAACCCTGCTGGCGAACCCGGATTTTGAAAACGTGGGCGGTCATTATTGGAAGCTGCGTTTTAATTAGGGAAACGATGATGTCTGTAACGACCGGAAAACCCAGTTCACTCGTTAAACCCACGCTCGATACCAAGTTTCATATTGATTATTCGTGGTGGGAACGCAGCAGCCAGGAGGACCTGCGGCAGTACCTCCTCAGCCACCTGCTGCCCGAACAGCGCGACCGCCTGAGCCAGAGCGAAGCCGGCAGCACCGTTGATTACATTGACCCCGAAACCGGCGAAGTCAAACAGCTTGACGAGCTGGGTCTCGCCATCCAGACCGCTGCCCAGGATGCCAACTTCATCAACCCCCATACCTCGGTGGTGGACAGCATCTTCCGGGTTTTTCTGGCAAACGGCAATATCGCGCTCAGCCCGCGCGAACTGGCCGACCGTATTGGCCGCCCTGCCTCGTTAATCCTTAAAACTCTCAGCGGCGGTCAGATATATAAAGGAATCCGCCCCTGCAGCTGAACGGCGGGCGGTTCACCATCTCTCAAACGGAAAGGACAGCTTATGAGCCGCGTCATTAACCCTGACAGCACCGGCAAACAGCGCAGCCAGCTTATGCGTACTGCTGCCGAAATTTTGCGCCACCTCAGCCAGAAATCTGAAGTGGATGCCCAGGCGAAGGATATGGCGGCAGCGTTGGTCTTCTGCCTGCGCGAAATTGACGAAGGCATCGAGCAGTCTGCCGCTGCCTGGGAAAAACGCGACTACTGGATGAAAGCCGAGGAGTTCCGCCAAAAATGGCGCTGGGCCGGCGCGATGGCCGACGCGCTCCAGGCCATTATTTTCGCGGACGACTGGAGCCAGATGCCGCCGATGATGGTTAAACTGCTGCCCTATGTCGCGGACATCAAAATCACCAAACTCACGCGCAAGGAAACCGCCTGGCAGGGCGCATACCAGCGCCTGCTGCGCGAAAAACCGCCCGTAACCTGACCTGCCCCCTACTCAAAGCGCCCCTGTAACCAGGGGGCTATTTTTTCATAATTCAGTACAGCGTACCCTTCGCCCGTACCCAGCAAATAGTCCCGGTCTATCACCAGTTGGTCGAAGCGCCCGCCGCTTAATACCACCGGCGGCGCCAGCACCAGCAAATCCCCAAAGGTTAAATCGGTATCTACGGCGCGGTTTAACACCGCCAGCGCCGCCGGCCAGTACGCCGGATTGACCAGCTTGCCGGCCAGCGCCGAAACGATCTGCTGCTGGCGTTCGGCGCGGCGGTAATCGTCATCGGCATAGCGCGTCCGGGCGTAAATCAGCGCGCGTTCCCCGTCCATGTGCTGGAGGCCGGACTCAAAACGCACCGTCGTCACACCGCCGTCTTCGGTCGGGTAGTAATTATCTACCAGCGTGCGCGGCACATCTACCGTCACACCCCCCACAGCATCCACCAGTTCAACAAACGCGCCAAAATTCAACCGCGCATAACGCTCTGGCCGCACGCCTAGGCTGGCAGCCAGGCTTTCGGCCAGCAGTTCCGGCCCGCCGCCGGGCGCTTGCCGCTCCCCCAACACGTTGATGGTATTGATGCGCTGCAAACCATACCCCGGCGTCTGGATGAACACATCGCGCGGGATAGAAAGCAGGCTCACGCGCAGCCGGGCCGGGCTGATGCCCAGCAGCATAACGCTGTCCGTCCGGGAAACAAATCCTTCGCCATCACGCGCGTCCAGGCCCAGAATCAAAATATCCATCTGCTGCGGCAGAAAAACGAGATAAATCACCAGCCCCAGGCCGCACAGAAACACGGGCAGCATCACCAGCGCCAGCAGCGCCGCCGCCACCCACCCCCGGCAGCCGCCGCGCGGTCGAACCGGCTGATGAGGCCGGGTATCGGCCAGAAAATCATCCCTCATAACGTTTCCAGTCGCTTCCATCCGGGGACAAGCTAAAAACGCCGCCGCGCGGCTCGCTCATATAAATCGTGCCATCCGCGCCGGTTTGAATCTGGATGGTGAAAGACTGTTCCCATTCGCTGACAGCCCACCCCAGGCGCTGCCTCACGTCCGGCAGGGTGCGCCACACCAGCCCGAAGCCGCGCCGAGGCTGCCAGGTATAGGCCGGCGGGCTGCCGAAGGCCGGGTCAGTTTCCGGCATCCCCTCTCGAAAAGCGTCCTGATACACCGACCAGCGCGGGAAGTTGGCGCTGTCGTACAATACGTAGATCGCCCCATGCTGCTGCACCCACACCATAAAACCCTTCTCAAACTGCTGAAAAGTGGACGCGCTGACCAGCGGCGGGTTGAGCGGGCAAACCGCCGGGACGGGGCGGGCAAAAAACCAGGTTATACCGCAGGTCGGCGGGATGGAAACGTCCGCCCCCGCCGGCGCAGGCAGCACAACAGCCGGCGGCGCGGTTGGCGAGGCCGGCAGCGGCGGCAGCGTGGCTGTTGGCGGTGAGGTCGCCGTATAGGTGGCGGTGGCCGTAGCGGTTAACGTCGGCGTTTTGCTAGGCGGCAGCGTGGGCGTCACCATTACAAAATCGGTTTCAAAGGTGACGATGTTCAGCGGCACGTTCAGCTCGGAGGTCAGCACCGGAATCACAACCGGCGAAGGCGTCGGGCTGAGGACGCGCGTGGGCGCGAGAGTCGCCGGCGCAAGCGTCACGTCGCTCAGCAGGACGGCGCCGCCGTCACGCGCGATGTCCCGCTCCGGCCCGCAGGCCGCCGCCAGCACCAGCACCAGGACAAACCAAAACGTTTTGTTGGCCGTTTTCCTACCCATAACCGGTTTATTATAGAGCCTGGCTCAAAATCCGGTCAACACACCGGGTACAAAAGCCGCCCAACAAAACGCCGAAAAGCTGCCAATCCCTCGCTGTTACCCGCCGCCCGCCGACAAGGTGCGAACATAAGCGATAATCGCCAGGATGTCATCGTCGGTCAGCGCCGGGTTGCCGCCTTTCGGGGGCATGTCAATGCCGGTCGTGTTCAGCGGGTCCCAAATTGGGCGTCCGGTTTTGATGAAAGCCAGCAGTTCCTCATCGCTCAGCGTGTGAACAAAATCGCTCGCTACCAGGTCTTTGCCCAGGTTAGGCACACCGCGCGCATCTGGACCATGACAGGCCGCGCACAGCGCGAATAACTGCTGTCCCTGTTCGACAAGCGCCGTATCGTAACTAACCTGAACGGTATCTGCGCTGCTGTCCGCAGCAGGCTGCGGCGGGGCAGCGGCGGTCGGCAGATCGGTTGGCGTGGCCGTCGGGGGCGGCGTATCGGTTGGCCGAGATGTGGGTGTTAATGTCGGCAGCGGCTTATCGGTTGGCCGGAATGTAGGCGTCACAGTAGACGGCGGTGATGCTGTGGGTTCGGCCCGCGCAACTTCAACGCTGCTCCCGGCATCCCGCTGCGGCGAAAGCGGCGGCAGTCTCGAAAAGACCAGGGTGCTGACGACCACAAAACTGAAGAGGAGGATAAATGCGACCAGATTTGCGTTGAGCGAATGTGTGGGTTCTTTGGAATGATGCTGAGACACTATGTTTCTCCTGGAAATACTTCGGAACAAGCTGACCTGCGGCTGTTCCGCTTAACAGCAAATCAATTACGGCGTTACGTTGATGTCCGCCCTTTCCGGCATGTTCATCGGGTTTTCGGGAGTCGCCGTGACGTTCATGTGGTTCTGGCGGTTGACGATGCTTTCGCCGGAAACGGCTTCGACAAAAAAGTTGAAGGTTTTGGTGATCTCACCGCCGTTGTTCGGCAGCTGTGCCGTGATCGTCACAATCCAGCCGCCGCCCATCGTCCACTTGAACGGCACGCGGTATTCGCCGGCGGCGCTTTCGCTCGTTTCGCCATCTACCGGCATCATGCCCGCATGATCCATATCGCCATGCGCTTTGAGGGCTGCCCCATCAACCGGCGCGCCGGAAGCATCTTTCAGCGTTACGATCAAAGTCGTGTCTCCCACCGCCGGCGGCTCAGGCTCGGCGCGTAAGGACATGTCTACGTCAGCCGGCGCGGGCGGCGGCGCGCTCTGCGGGCCGCAGGCGGCGGTCAGCAGCGCAAACATCAGAACACCGAACATCATTTTTAGGAATTTCATCGCGCGTTTCCCTTCAGGATGAATTTTTCCTGGCGTGCGAACAGGATCACAGCGCCCGCCAGCGGCAGGATAATCCAGGTCAGCAGGCCCGCCAGCAGCAGCGGCAGCAGCAGCGCGCCAAACCGGTCGGTCGCATACAGCCCTGCCGGGCCAAGCACTTCCAGGCTGGCCTGAATCGTCAGGATGGCGGCGATTTTGAACATTTGAAGCGGGTTTAACACCGCGATTAAAAATACCGTTTCAATCGGTATCTGCATCGCTGCGGTCGTTCCCATAATCCCCAGGTCGCCGATGAACACCAGGAATAACCACAGGAACAGCGCGCCGCCCAGCGCCGCCGCCGTTTTGTGGGCAGCAGCGGATACCCAGAAACCGAGGCTCAACATCGCCAGCGCCAGCAGGTAAGCCAGCAGCACCGTTAACAGATAACCGCCGGCATCCTGGATGCTGCCTTGCAGCGCCAGCGCCGCGCCGGCCCCGCCAAAACCCAGGCTTAAGGTCGCCAGCAGCGCGCCCGCCATACCCAGATATTTTCCGATCAGCACTTCCATCCGGTTGACCGGCTGGGACAGCAGATACACCAGCGCGCCCGTCTCGCGGTCGCCGGCCAGGTTCGCCGCCCCCAGCGTCAGCCCGATCAGCGGCACGAACAGCAGCCCCAGATTGATGAGGCTGGCTGCCGTGCGGTTATAGCTCATCATCCGAATCTGCGTTCCGCCCGGCTGTATCAGCGCCGAAAGCGCCAGCGCCAGCCCCGCAAAAGCCAGCGTAAAAACGACAAACCAGCGGTTACGCAGCGCGTCGCGGAGTTCCTTCCCGGCAATCACGCCCAGGTTGTTCAGGTCAATCATGGCTTTCTCCCGGCAGCGCCAGCTCGCCGTCCACCAAATCGAAATCCTCAACAGGGATGTTCGCCATTTCCAGCGAGCGCAGGGGGGCGATTTTTCCCCCTGAATTGACCCGGACGTAAAAACTGCGCCCGTTCGGCAGATACATAAAACCCTGTTCATCGAGAACCTTCAGGGTAATTTCTCTCTGCTGCGGCGAAACCCAGATTCGCAGCCAGCGGTGCAGCCCACGTTTTTCGGCCAGTTCAAACGGGTGGCACTCCAGCGCCAGACGGCCATCCTCCAGCACCAGCACCCGGCTGCCAAGCGCAATAACTTCATCCAGGCGGTGCGAGGAAAATACGATGGTTTTGCCGGCTTCATTAAACGCGCGCACCGCCCGGATAAAATCACGCTGCGCCTGTACGTCCAGGCTGGCGGTGGGTTCGTCCAGCACCAGTATGGGCGGGTCGGCCAGCAGCGCCACCGCCAGCGCCAACCGCTGTTTCATCCCGCCGGAAAGCATGTTCACCCGTTTATCGCTGTGCGCGCTTAACTGCACTTGCTCCAGCACGTCATGGATGCGCTGCCGGGCAGCTTTTTTGAGCGCTGCATAAAAATACAGCGTTTCCGTCACAGTTAGGTCATAAAAAGCCGCCTCCTGCGGCACGTAACCGACGGCGGCGCGCGCGGCCTTGCCGTTCCGCCGCACGTCAATCCCGTTAACGGTCATCTCGCCTTCAAAACCCTGAATGCCCAGCAGACAGCGCAGCGTGGTTGTTTTGCCCGCGCCGTTTGCGCCCCACAGCGCCACCGACTCGCCGGCGGCGATGGCGAACGAAACATCGTTCAGCGCCACAACTTTGCCGTAGCGTTTGGTCAGGTTTTTCGCCACAATCATGCTTTTCGCTCCCCGTTCATGCGCCCGCCCGAACAACATCCGGGCGTTTCAAGGTTGAATGCCGCCGCCCGCCCCCGCGCCGGGCAAAAACGCCGATGCCCGCCCCCAGCCCCAGCAGCGCCAGCGCCGCCGCCAGGAACGGCAGCGACACGCCTTGGTCGGTTTCCACAATACCGGCGGGTACGGCGTACTGCATTAAGGGGGCTTCGTCAATCACTTTGGGGTCGGGGCGCAGCGCCGGGAAGGCCGCCGCCGCAAAATCAAGCGCCTGGCTGGCCGGGCTGAACGCGAACAAGCGCAGGGCCGGCTGGCCGTCGGCCAGGCTCTCGAACAGCTTTTCGGCGCGGTACGGCATATCGCCTATGCCGTCGTTATCGCCATCGTATCCAACGTAGTCGCTCCAGTAGTTGCCAACCCCATCCTGCTGCCAGATGTTCCCCAACAGGCTGCCGCGCCCCTGGACGCTGACCTGCTGGTGGTTTTCAAAAAACGAGTTGCGCTGGAAGATGTTTCGCTTTACGGCCGGCAGGGCGGTCAGGCCAACATCGTTGTAGGCCAGAAAATTGTCGCTGAACGTGTTGTATTCGTCGTACAGCGAGGGCGAGTTGTCCAGGTAAACCGCCGACATATTGCCAACAAAAATATTCCGGGTCACGCGGGCGTGATCCATATCCTTGAACGCAATCCCATAACCGCTCGCCCCCCGGTTATGAATGAATTGGTTGCCGGTCATCGCCAGACCGGCGGAGTACATCATATACGCGCCAACGGCATTGTTTTGAATCAGGTTGTTTTCGACGACCGCATTTTTGTTATACATAAAGTGCAGGCCGTAGCGGCTGTCGTGAATGTGGTTATCGCGGATGACGATGTTGTTGGCATACCAGATAAGCGTATCGCGCCCGGTGCTGATGTCGTTGCCGACCAGCTGTACATTGTCGCTGTACCAGACGCGGATGCTGTCGCCGCGCATACTTTCTTCCAGCGGCTTGCCGCGAATGATATTGTTCTGCGCCAGCCCTTCCGCCGCATTGGCGAAGTAGATGCCGAATAAAACATCATCCAGCAGGTTATCCGCCACCGTAACACGCGGCGACTGGATAACGATGCCGGTATCTTCGTGAGTCAGGCTCTGGCCGCTGCTCCGCAAGGTAAACCCACGAAAGACCACATCCGGCGCGTTAATCAGCACCAGGCTGCCCGAACCCTGGCCGTCAATCACCGGCTGCCCCACGCCCAGCAGCGACACGCTTTTTTCGATGATAAGGGGCGCGCCGTAAATGCCGCCGTGAACTTCGATCACGTCGCCGGGGGCAGCGGCGGCCAGCGCCGCATCTATCGTCGGGTAGCCATCCGGCGCGACGATCAATATCGTCTGCGCCTGTGCGGGCGCGGCCAGCGCGGCCAAGAGGCTCACCACAATGGCGACGGCCAGCCACCGGCGGACAGAGGGATGCGGGTGCGGTTTCATTATGGCTGTCCTGCGGCTTTCAGCCGCCATCCCACCAGCCTGAGCAGCAGCGCCACGATAATCAACAGGCTGCCGGCGGCGATGATGTACCAGCCCATGTCTACATAGGCCGCCGTCTTAAACTGCCCAATCACGCCTTCCCCCAGGACGGGCGGCACAAACGGCTGGATCGCGCTGGACAGCGGCGCATAGGGGTCAAGGTTCTGGCCGTAGTACGCCATCCATAAACCCAGATCGGCCAGGAACACCACCGGAAAAACCAGCGCCGGGACGGCCAGCAGCCACGTCCAGCGCCGCCGCCAGACCGCCGCCACCACCAGCAGCCCGGCCATCAGGAAAACCGCCGGAATAGCGATGGAGCGTTCAAATTTAGCGGCTTCGTACAGGGAGGCCATGCCGATGTAATGGTTCAACCCGTCAATTTCGCGCACTTCGTCCAGCCGGGGATCACCGTCGCCGGTCATATCGTTAACGAACACACGCATTTGCAGCCCACCGGGATACTGCGGCGCCTCCAGCACCATTCCCCAGTAGGGGAACGCTGTCGAAACCAGCAGCAGCACAGCAGCCGCCAGAAAAAACACCAACGGCAGCCGCTTTATCCAGCGGCGGGAAACCGGCTGGGCGGCACGTTGAACCATATCGGCATCCGTCGGGGTTAGAGCATTGGTAGTCATAACAACCTCTTTGTGCCTGTCCAGATGGAGGGCGACAGGAAACCCCTTCCCGCCGCCCATCACATCGGCAGTACGTTATTTCGGCTGCACCATCATGTAGCCCATCATTTCGAGGTGCAGCGCGGAACAGAACTCGGTGCAGTAGAAACTGAAGACGCCGGGGCGTTTCGCCTCAAATTCGAAGGTAATGGTTTCGCCCGGCTCGATGCTCAGGTTGATGTCGTAGAACGGGATGGCGAACCCATGCGTGGCGTCGCGGGCGCGTTCGACGTTGGTGATCGTCCAGGTCACATGGTCGCCTTCCTCGATTTCGACGTGTTCTGGCGTCATGTGGCTGCGAACGGCGGTCATCCGCACGGTGACATTTTTACCGTCGCGGGTGACGCCTTCCGTCCCCTGGGTCACGGCATTGGGATCAACCGACTGCATGATCGGGTTCCAGCCAACTTCAGGATACACTTCCCACGCCTTCAGCTTGTCGGCCTTGATGATCTGCGCGTAGTGTGGTTCGGCCCCGGTGATCGGCATGTCATAAAGAATCTGCATCTGATCGCCGGGCCGCGATACATCAATTAACTGGAGGTTCTGAGGCAGCAGCGGGCCGGTGCTGAGGAAACGGTCTACCGACCACTTGTTGAGCGCGACCACAAAACGACCATCCGGCGACATGGTATCGCCTTCTGCGGCGGCCAGATGCCCGACATTGTACTGAACCGGTATCTTGCTGATGAGCTGCCAGCCGTCCTGCGGGCGATAACCCTCCGCGCCGATACTCCAGCGCGCCACCGCGCTGTCCAGGAACAGGCTGGTATAGGCATAACCCTGATCGTCATAAACGGTATGCAGCGGGCCAAGCCCCAGTTCCACCTGCGCCTCCAGCACGCTTTCCAGCGCCAGCACCGGCACGCCAAAAACATCTTTTTCGGTCGGGCCGGCGGCGACAGCGTCCTGAATCTTCTGGAAGCTGTAAACCGACACATGCGGGTCGAGCTTGCCGCCGACGGAAATGAAATCACCCCTGGGGGTCACGTCCGCGCCGTGCGGGCTGCGGGGTTCGGGCGCGAGGTACAGCAGGTTATTCTCAATGACGGTTTCCAGCGGGATGACGCTGAACCCTCTAACATCCACTGCGCCGCCCGCCTGGAACACCGCTTCAGCCGCCTTCAGGTTAATAATGTGCAGATAATCCACCGCGCCCCGGCTGACGCCTGCCTCAAACGGTGGGTTGCCTTTTTCAATGCCGCCCGTCGCCATTTCGGCATTAAACGAGTTGCAGAAAACCCACCCCTCAGATACCCCCTTGCCTGCATCACACAGGTCCTGCCAGTACGGCGGCAGTTCCATCGCAAACGACTGGCTGTAGTCAATACGCCCGGCCTCACGGTCGAACTTCCAGAAGGTAATCATGCCGCTGTAGGCATTCTGATATGCTTCAATCGGCGCGTAATCGCCACCCAACGGCAGCCCGTACTGGCCGCCTTCCACGATGTATTCGGTATTGGGCGTAACAAACGTGCCGCCGTGATCGTTTAGGAAGGCCGGATTGTGAACAATCTGTTTGGTTTCAAAGTCGCGCAGGTCAATCACGGCCACGCGCCCGTTGGCCTTGTCGCCGATAAACAGCCATTGGCCGTCGTACTCACCGTTGGTTTCGCTGAGCGCCGGATGGTGTGTGTCCCCCCACAGGATTTCCTGCCCATCAATAAAACCCTGCTCCAGCACCTCGTTGCCCGCGCCGTACCCATACCCCTGCCAGGGTTCGGGCGCGAAAACTGCGATCAGGCGCAGCAGCCGCATGGAAGGTAAACCAATCGCCAGGACTTGCCCTCCCTGACCCGCCGAGGCGAACATGACATATTCATCCATGACACCACTGGGCGTGTAGGTCATGACGGCAGCGCGCAGATCGGCCTCAGTCAGCCCGCGCTGTTCGGCGATGGTCTGCCAGTCCGCGTCGCTGCCCTGCGCGCTGGTGATGGCTTTGGGCGTCACCGTCACCGCCAGGGCCCCGGCAATCACAAAAACCGCTCCGATGAGTAACAATCTGGAGGATAATCGTTGCGAGATCATCTATTTTCCGTCTCCTTATCCAAACTGAAGCGAGAAAAACGCCGCCGGCTGCTTGTTGCGGCACCGCTTTAACTTCATCATGGGACGGAACAACCAAGTCTGATGTGACCCAAGTCACATCACTGGAGTTTGGCAGATTAAAGGAAGTCGTTGTGAGAAAACAGCGACTTTTTTGTTGCGGGGATAAGGAAAAGGAGGCAGAAGGTAGTTCAGGAACGAGC
>QUBZ01000139.1 GCA_014338005.1 Chloroflexota bacterium
CTCCAGGTGGACGGCCAGCCTGCCAACACCCTCACCCGCGCTTTCGCCGTCACCGGCGCTCTGCCCGGCGCGCCCAAACTCACCACCCCGGCCAACAACGCGCTGACGACAGATGACCCGGTTTCACTGACCTGGACTCTACTGGACGTGACGTTTACCTATCATGTTCAGATCGCCACCGACAGCCGCTTTAACAACCGGGTAGTTGATGAAGATGGCCTGGCCGTCCCATCCTACAGTGCGGGCGGTCTGGATGACGGTCTGTACTTCTGGCGCGTGCGCGCCGTCAACACCGATACCGCCCCCGGCCCCTGGAGCGCGGTCTGGCGCTTCACAGTTGATACACTGCCGCCGGGCGCGCCGGTGCTGACCACACCCGCCGACGGCGGCCAGGTGAACACGCCGCGTCCCAAACTGGTCTGGAAAGCTCCCGTGCTGACCACACCCGCCGACGGCGGCCAGGTGAACACGCCGCGTCCCAAACTGGTCTGGAAAGCTCCCACCGGCGGCAAGACCTACACCGTCCAACTCAAGGATGACACCGACACCATCATCCTCACCGCCAACACCACCGCCACCAGTCTGTCGCTCTCGGCCTCCCTGCTGCCTGACCCGCTCCAGCATGGCCGCCTCTACACCTGGCAGGTGCGCGCCGCCGACGCCGCCGGCAACCCCGGCAGCTTCAGCCCGCCCTCGACCTTCACCGTCAACCTGCTCAAAGCGCCCGCTCACGATGCCGCCATCCGCTCCTCCGCCCCGGCTCGCGTGGCCTTCTCCTGGCACGCGGCGGGCTTCACCGGCGCAGCCTACACCCTGCAAGTTGCCGACAATCCGGCCTTCTCCGGCGCGCAGTCCTTCCCCGGCCTGACCGGCACCAGCTTCACCCTGCCGACCGACAAAGCCCTGACGCCCGGTCGTTACTACTGGCGTCTCCAGGTGGACGGCCAGCCTGCCAACACCCTCACCCGCGCTTTCGCCGTCACCGGCGCTCTGCCCGGCGCGCCCAAACTCACCACCCCGGCCAACAACCTGCCAACACCCTCACCCGCGCTTTCGCCGTCACCGGCGCTCTGCCCGGCGCGCCCAAACTCACCACCCCGGCCAACAACACCTTCTTCCAGACCGCGCCGGAGATGTCCTGGACGACGCCCACCGGTACGCTTGACCATTACGAAATCCAGGTAGCGACTGACAACCGCTTCGCCAATCCGGTTTACAGCAGCCAGACTATCCCGGCTGGCACGAACACCCATACACCCACGCTCGCCGGTGATGGCAAATACTTCTGGCGCGTGCGGGCCGTCAACACCGATACCGCCCCCGGCGGCTGGAGTTCCGTCTGGGCTTTCACCATTGACACGGCTGCGCCAGACGCTCCGCCGGTGTTAAACACGCCGGCCAATGACTCGTCCACGACGCAGACACAGCCGCGTTTCACCTGGCGCGCGGTTCCCGGCGCGGTGGCTTACGATATCCAAATGAGTTCCACCGGCAGTTTCACCACGCCAACGCCCTCCACCTCGCGCGTTAAAACCGCCAGCTTCGCCCCTCCCGGCCCGCTGCTGTACACCACCTATCACTGGCGCGTGCGCGCGGTGGATGCCGCCGGTAACGAGTCGGCCTGGAGCCAGCCGTTCCGCGTCAAGATCGTGTCGCCGACCTCCGCTGTCCCGGTACTGAACCGCTTCACCGACGGCCAGCCCACCTGGCCCCTCACCTGGACGCCTATCAGTTGGGCTGACGATTATGAACTGCAAGTCGCCGACAACAGCCGTTTCACCAATCCGCGCGTTTACAACCTGGCCGCCGGCGTGTTATCCTACAACCTGCTGCCGGAAGGGCTGCCCAACGGCACTTACTACTGGCGCGTGCGCGCCCGCAAAGATGCCACCGCTTTTGGGGCGTGGTCGTCTGTAGGCATCTTCCAGATTGATGCATCCGGTTAAAACAACAATGAGGGGGCTGTCTCGCCCCCTCATTCACTTTTTCCCCCAGGGCGGCCACACCAGGCCGCCCATTTTATTCGTACCGTCCGTACTGCTCGGCGATGTCCGCCAGCATCTCCAGCTTCCAGGGTTCAACACGCGGCGCAACCGAACACGCCGTACTCAGGATATACCCCCCGCCCGGTTTGCCGGCTTCCAACGCGGCACGCGCCCGCGCCTCCACCCCCGCCTCATCATCCGTCAGCAGCGCCACCGCATTCATGTTCCCCTTGATAAACAGCTGGCCGCCGATTCGCGCTTTCGCATCCGCCAGTTCTGTATCGCCCAGCGGCGGCGGGTCGAGCGTATCTACCCCGTCCGTGTGCGATTCCACCAGCAGTTCCAGCCGGTCGCCAAGTTTGCCGCAGGTATGCGTATACACCGGCAGACCCGGAAATTCGCCATGCAGCGCGTCCACCACTTTCCGTTCATACGGCACAACGAACTGCGCGTACATGCCCGGCGAGATGAACCCGCCCCCGGCGAACGCCGACGAGACCAGCACCGCGTCCACACCCTGCCGCGCCTGCCCACGCCCCCAGGCGATGCTTGCTTCCGCCAGCCGGTCGAGTATCGCCCCGGCTTTGCCCGCGTCCATCACCAGCGCCAGCATCGCTTCCTCATAACCGAACAATTCCAGAAAATGTGTGAACGGCGAAAACACCTCCCCATGTATCGAAACCCTCTCCCCCACCGCTGCTTTCACCATCTGGATCGTCCGGTAGAAAAACGCCGGCGGTTCAAGCAGCAGCCCTCGCGTCGGCAGGCGCGGCGTGTGGTATACCCCCCACGTATACGCAGGCCACTCGCGCTCAAAATCGCGCTCCGGGTCAAATGCCATGAAGTCCGGTCGCGGCGCTTCCGTTTCGTAAAGCGCGTTGTCGTCCGGCGGAATCACCGTCTGCCCCCCATCCTTCCAGATGATGACCTCGCTGCCGTCCGGCCTCTCTTCAATTCGCACCGCCTCGGCCCGCCAGTCCGCGTCCCGCCCTGGGATGTTAATGAGGATGCCGTCGAAACGATACCGCTCCCGCAGCGTCACCAGCGCGTCGGCAAACCCCTCGCTTGTGAACCAGATTTCATGCGGTTTCCATCGCCCGCGTAAATTCAAAAAATAATGCCCCAGCGCAAGCTGGCACATCACCGGCACTCGGTCGGGTATCTCAAACCGCATCGCCCGCGCCACCCGCTCTTTGCCGTTCATCCCCTATCCCTTCAGCGCCCCCGCCGTCAGCCCTTTTATGAACTGGCCGGACATCAACAGGTAGGCGGCCAGCACCGGAACAGCAGCCATTGACAGCGCGCTTAACGCCCGCGTCCAGTCTGTCTGATATTGACCAAATAAAAGCGTTACGCCCAGAGTAACCGTTCGCGCTTCCTGATTACGGATGAAAATCAGCGGAAACCACAAATCATTCCAAATCGGAATAACATTAAAAATGGTCACTGTCGCCAGCGCCGGGCGAATTAGCGGCAGAATCACCGTCCGGTAAATGCGGAATTCACTGGCGCCGTCAATACGTGCCGCTTCGGTCAGTTCCACCGGCACCGATCGTATGAAACTCGTCAGCACAAACGTCGCAATCGGCATCCCCATCGCCGTATAAATCAGAATCAGACCGGCCAGGTTATCGGACAATCCCAGCGCCTGAATAATCTGGAACAGATTAATCGTTCCCAGGCGGATAGGAATCATTAAACCGGCGATGAAATAAATATACAGAAAATTCGACACCCGCGAGCGCCAGCTCGCCAGCGCATAAGCCGCCAGCGAACCGATCAGCAAAATAAGTACCAACGAAACCACCGCCACGATCAGGCTGTTGCGGAAGTACAGATCGAACTTACCATCCGTCCAGGCATTAATGTACCCATCCAGCGTAAACTCCGATGGCAGGCCGAAGGGATTGCGGAAAATTTCGCGTTTGGGTTTGACTGAATTAATCAGCATCGTCCACACCGGCAGCAGTACCACCAGCGCCCACAGAATCAAAACGCCGTGCGCTGCCGCCATGCTCGGTTGAAAACGTCTGCTCATCACCTACCCCTTTATGTGCCCGTCTTTTCGTCGCGTTCGCGTCCCAGAATCAACCAGAGCGACACACCGGCCAACAGGATGAGAAACATGATCGTTGCGATTGCCGCCCCCAACCCCATATTGGGCTGTGCAACCGGGTGTTCGCCTGCGATAGCCGTTCGGTAAAAAAACGTCGCCATCAGATCGGTCGAATAACCCGGTTCGCCGCGCGCGCCCGCCATCGCAAAAATCACATCAAAAGCGTTGAAGTTCCCAACAAACGTCAGCACCGAGACGATGCCGATCACCGGCTTGAGCAGCGGCAGTTTGATGCGCCAGAACACCTGCCAGGCGCTCGCGCCGTCCACCCGCGCTGCTTCCAGCAGCTCGTCGGAAATGGTCAGCAGCCCCGCCAGGAACATCATCGTCGGCAGGCCAACCCACTGCCACGACGACACTAGCGAGATCACCGGCAGCGCCAGGTTCGCATCCCCCAACCAGGGACGTGCCAGCGCCCCCAACCCCACACCCTCCAGCAGTTGGTTCAACATCCCCCAGCGCGGGTTAAGGATGAGCGTCCACAGGAAACCCGTCACCAGCACCGAGAGCGTGGCCGGCAGGAATATAACTGCCCGGTAGATGTTACGCCCCCGCAGATGAACATTGCTCAGCAGCGAGGCGAACAGCAGTCCCAGCGTGTTCTGTACCAGCATGTGGATGGCGAAAAAAACGACCGTGTTACGCAGCGCATTGAAGAATCGGTCACGCCACAGCGGATTCGTGAATAGTTCGGTGTAGTTGGCAAAGCCCACATACGTTTCGGGCGTTAATCCCTTTCCCTGGTACAGACTCAGACGCATCGAGTTAAACAGCGGGAAAGCCATGAACACCGTGTAAACGATCACCGCAGGAACGAGAAAAAGCACCCAAGTGCGCCGCCGCTGGACATCCCAGCGCGCTGCCGCACGCTCTCGAACCTGGCCGACTTCCGTCAGAACAGCATCGCTCATGGAATTAGTCCTAAAAAAATCAGAGGCAACCGGCCTTACAGCCGATCACCCCTGAGCGAACAAAACTTAAAAGCCATTTGAGAAGTCCTTTTTCCCTCATCTCCCGGCCTCTTCTCCATGAGGGAGAAGGGGAAAAAGACCGCTTAACCCCCCTCCCTCAGGGAGAGGGGTTTGGGGTGATGGCTTTTCAAACGGTCTCTTAGCCGTTACTTGGCGCAGTTCTGGGCCGGTTCAAACCACTGTGCCAGCCCATCTTGCAGCGCGTCGGCGGCTTCCTGCGGCGTCTGGGTGCCGGCGATTACCGCCAGCGCGCCGTTCTGCATCAGTGTATAACCGTCCGGCTGCCCTGCCAGCAGGCCTTCCCATGCCCAACGCACATCCAGGCCGCGCCCTTCATTCAGCGACAGGAACGTATTGGCATGTTCGTTTTGCAGCGAAACCGTATTGGTGCTGATCGGGAAGAAGCCCGGCAGGTTGTCGGCCAGCAGCGTGGCGAATTCCGGCGTAGCCATCCATTCCAGGAACAGCTTGGCTTCTTCCTTATGCGTCGAAGCGGCATTCAAGCCCATACCGGCATCCAGATGGAAGGTCACGTAAGCCTGTTCCTGGCCCTCCGGCGCGGGTACGGCAAAAACACTCCACGCGAATTCCGGCTCTTCCGACTCAAAGAACGGAATATCCCACGAGCCGCCCATCCACATGGCCGCTTCACCGAGCAGGAATAACTGCTGGCTGTCATAGTAGGTCAGGGCTTCCTGGCCCTCCGGCAGGAACGGCGCGATGTCCGCCACAGCCTGGAAAGCGGCGACGGCGTGTTCATCGTTAAAGCAGCGTTCACCCTTCAGGTACGCCTGGCGGCCTTCAAACCCGCCGATGAAGTTCGGGGCCAGATTCATGAACACGATCTCGGCAATCGTCCACTCATCGCCGCTGGCGTTGGCGAACGCCGTATAACCGGCGTCCTTGATCTTCTGCGCCACCTCGATCAACCCTTCCCAGGTGGTCGGAATTTCCAGGCCCAGTTCGTTGAACAGGTCAACGTTGTAATAAATGCCGTGCGAAACTGCGATGAACGGCACACCATACGGCACACCATCGTCGGTCGCCCAGGGGGCGCGCGCTTCCGGCGTGAAGTTCTCCATCAAGCCGGTCAGGTCGCCCAGCGGCTCCAGGAAACCTTCTTCATACAACTGGCGCGATGTGGCATACGAGCGCAGGTAGAACAGGTCCGGCGCGGTGCCGCCCTCAAGCTGTGTTCGCAGGGTCGCGTTGTAGTCCGGCGGATTTGTCGGATCAAAGGTTATCTTCACATTGGGATATGCCGCGCTGAACGCATCCAGAATAACCTGCATCTGGGCCACATCGTCCACGCGCCACGACCCCATGGTCAACTGCACCACGCTGTCCTGCGCCAGCGCACTGGTCGAAAGCAGCGCCAGCATCACCACAAAAAGTAGCGCGAATTTAACTTTCATGCCTTCTTCTCCTTTAAATATTTTTTGCCAATCCGGCCTTCTGTCCGGTTCAGCCAATACGAAATATGACCTGCATTGACAAGTATAACCTATACGCGCAAAACCGACGATGTTTGTCTCTGGCGGCAAATTTGAACTTAATTATGATTAACTTAAGACGACAGATGGCAGATAGTTTATTTTAGACCTATAATACCGGTAAAAATGAAAAGGTTTAGGGATATGAACTGCATTAATATATCCTGGGACTCGGAACGTGTTATCCTGGCTGAGTTTGCAAGCGCCTGGACGTGGGACGACTTTCACGACGCCGTACAGCAAATCCATACTATGATCGCCGCTGCCCCTCACCAGACCGACATCATCATCTGGCATCGCGTCCTATTTCCGTCGGGCAACCCGATGGCGCACCTCGCCCGCACTCTCAAAAATCAGCCCCCTAATACCGGCAGAATAGTCATCATCACGCCCCCCTTAAGCCGTCCCCTGGATGAGTTTATCCGCTCCGTAGCCGGCATCGTCCAGCACGTTTACCCCACAAAAAACCGTGTTATTTCCACAACAACTATCGAGCAGGCGCGTGCATTATTGTCCGACATCCCGCATACCTGATGCGCTGGTTTCCTTTTCCCTGTCAGCAAGTCCCCAGAATGCCATAATCCGGTACAATGAAAGGCATCTGTTGTCTGGGAAAGCTGAAACAGCATGATCCGAAAAATCGCCCCTTATCTCGTCACGTTAATCGTTCTGGCCGGCCTCGTACCGTCCATCTCCGGCCAGGGGGACACCTGCGGTTTTGCCCCCCTGTCCCGCCTGGCCCCCGGCATGTGGGCCGAAGTTTCCGCGTCGGTGGCTCAAACCCCCGCCGGAGGGCTGCGAATGCGCGCCTCGGCGGCCATCTCAGCCGCAGAAGTCTCCCTCTTGGCGCCGGGTTCGCTCGTGCAAGTGTTGGACGGCCCCGTTTGTAGTGACGGCTTCAACTGGTGGCAGATTCAGGTGGCCGGCACAACCTTAAGCGGCTGGTCGGCTGAAGGACGGGGCGCAGATTATTACCTCGACCCCGTTTCAGCGCCGGCAGCAGCAGCGCCGACGCTCGCACCGGCCCCAGTACCGCCGGTGGTACTTACGCCGCTTCCCGCCCTGGCGCCGGAAAGCGAACTCGCCGAATGGACGTTTATGGTATATATGGCCGCCGATAACAATCTGGAGAGTTTTCTGCTCAACAACCTCAACCAGATGGAAAAAGTCGGCAGCACCAAAGACGTGCATATCGTCGTGCAGATGGATCGCTCAGCCCAGTACGATACCCGTGCCGGAGACTGGTCGAATGCCCGCCGTTATTACGTCACCAAAGACCGCAGCGCCGACATCCTCTCGCGCCTTGAGCCGGTCATCCTGGGCGAAACCAACACCGGCGACCCCAAAACGCTCAGCGATTTCGTGCTTTGGGCTGCGGAAACTTACCCGGCCCGGCGTTACGCCCTGGTGATTGCCGATCACGGCGGCTCCTGGACCGGCATCGCCAGCGACGACTCCGCCGATAAAGACAGCCTGACGCTGCAAGAGCTGGAACTCGCTTTAAAAACGATTGTTTTCGGAATGGGTGGCCGCAAGCTCGATCTGATCGGCTTCGACGCCTGCCTGATGGGCGCTTTTGAGGTCTACAGTGCCATCGCCCCGTATGCCCAGTACGCCGCCGCCAGCGAGGAATTGATCCCCGGTGATGGTTGGGATTATCAGTTCACCCTGCTCGACCTGGTGCAAAATCCGACCATGACGCCCGAACTGCTGGGCCGCAGCGTGGTGGATAACTTCATAGCCTTTTACAGCCAGGATCGTAGTCGTTATGACACCTACAGTATGAGTCTGGTTGATCTGTCGCAGATCAAGCTGTTATCAGAGCGGCTCAATACCTTCAGCACGGCGCTGCTCAACAGTGCCGAACCGGTTGAAAGCATCGCCCAGGCACGCAATGATACGCTGGTTTTCGGCGGTTTCGACCAGCCGCTTCTTGCGGATGCCTGGTCGGCCACCGACCTGTTCCAGTTCATCGGTCGGGTTGCGGAAACCACTGCCGATTCTACCGTCGCCCAACACGCGCAGGAAGTACTCGACATACACAGCAGCCTCATACTGCACCACCGGGCCGCCGAAACGCTCAAAAATTCGCAGGGTTTGTCTATCTTCTTCCCTCGCAATCCCGAAGTGTATCGCAGCAACTTTTTCCACAACCAGTACACCTCGTCCATGCCGATTGCGGTATCGCCCTGGCGCACCTTCCTGGAAACTTTCTACAACCGCGCTTCTCAGGCGCTCGTTGAGTGGCCGCAGGGACAGATCGAAAATTTATTACCGGCTGCACCGGGCGGCGCAGCCACGACTGTCCGGGTTGGCCTCAGCCGGCTGAATATCGCCCACGTCGGCCTGGTGGTGACGCTGCTGCGCGGCGGCCAGGACATTGTGATTGACTATCAGCGTTTGCGGGCGGAAGAAGCCGCAGCAGCAGCCTGGAACGGTCAAATCCCCGTATTAAGCAGCGGCCAGACGGAAATACCCGTCCTGCTGTTCCGCAACCCATCCAACCCCAGTTCCGGCATCGTCAACGGTCGTTTTGACCCGGTGAATGGCGACCCGGTAGATGCCCAGATTGTGTTTAATCTGCTGACCGGCCAGCCCCGTGCATTGTGGGTCACCAACCAGACCGCCAGCGGTTGGATGCCCTCGCAGGTTCGCGTTCAGCCCGGCGATACTTTCGAGCCGGCCTGGCTCTCGCTTCAACCTGATAACAGCTTCCTCAGCCGGCCAGCCGAAACCCGTTTCACGTTTGATCGCGGCAGTTTGAACGCACTCTCCCTGCGCCTGCTCCCTGCTGAACCAGGCACTTATAAAATCAGCATCATCGTCGAGGATATTGGCGGCAACATCGCCCAGGATACCGTCAGCGTCCCGATCACCGATACTGGCGTCAATGTCGAGCAAGTGGATTTTGGCAATCCTACCGACCAGGATAATGACGGCATCAGCGATGCTGTGGATAACTGCATGTTCGTTTTTAATCCCGATCAGCTTGACAGTGACGGCGACGGCATCGGCGACGCTTGTGATGTATTAATAGATATAGATAACGACCTCATCGCCGACGCAGTGGATAACTGCCCGACGGTACCGAACACCGACCAGGCCGACGCCGACCGTGATGGCATCGGCGACGCCTGCGATCCCACCCCGAACGGTGATATAATCCGCACCGTACAGGCTGACGAAACGGTCGGCGAAGTTTTAAGCGCCGGCGAGGAACACATCTGGACGTTTAGCGCCACAGCGGGCGAAACGATCAACATCTCGCTCGAAGGGGACTTTGATACGGCGCTTATCATCATCGGACCCAACGGTGAGCAAATTGCGTTCAACGATGATACCGGCGACTCGCTGAACAGTTTTATCGGAAATCTTGTGCTGCCTGCCGATGGTGAATACACCATCCTGGTGCTGAGTTTCGGCAACCAGTCCGCCGGCGATTACCTCCTCAGCGTCACGACCGCTCTCCCGGAAGCAGCCGAAACACCCGAAACCACATTGGAGCTAACGCCAGAACTGACACCTGAACTGACGCTGGAAGCTGCGCCGGAGCTGACGCCCGAAGCCACGTTTGAAACCACGCCGGACGATGAGGAAGACTTTCACGAGGAGGACTTTGACGGGGAAGACTTCAGCGAAGAAAACTTCGACGAAGGCACTTCTGAGCAGTAGACTCCAATAACAAATGAGGGTGTGCAGTCAAACAAAGCACACCCTCATCTATCATCTACCTGGGCTAACCCCTTATGGTCAGATCAATCTCGGCTCACAATCAACAGCGCGGCTGGCCCGCACCCCCGCAGCTCCGCATCACCGTCAATTCTTCAACATTCAGCGCCACCGACTCCACCTCGGCAGAAACTGTTGTACCTTGCAGGTAAGCCAGCGCCGCATCAAGCCCGGCCTTCGCCAGTTGATCGGGTTTCAGCGTGATAGTCGCCTCAATGTCGCCCAGTTCCAGCGCACCGACCAGGATTTCGCTGGCGCCAAACCCCATCACGGCCACGCCGCGTGTTCGGCTCTGCTGGAAGACATCCAGCGCCGCCAGAACGGTCTGGTCATCATAAGCCAGCAGCCCGTTAAACGGCTGCGCGTTGATCGCCGCCAGCAGCGCATCGGTCACATCGGCTTCTTCAAGCCCGGCAACATTCAACGGAACGATCTCAACATCCGGGCAAAGTTCGCCGAAGGCGGTTGCAAAACCGGCGCTGCGTTCGCTGGCTTGTTTTACCGCCAGCGGCATCAGGTCGGTTGTTTCGTCCATCGGGACGTTAATTGCTTCCAGCAGCACGCCTCGCCCTTCCAGGCGGCCACACATGGTCTCGGCGGCCAGTTGGCCTTCGGCGGCATAATCCGCCACAATCGTCCCGGCCAGTTCCGGCTGAGATTCGAGATCAGCCGTCTCCAGTTCGCCACCCAACAGGATAACCGGTATCCCGGCTGCATTGGCCGACTGAACGGCAGCCGCGCTCCCCACCGCATCGGTAGGGGTCAGCAGCAAAACATCAATCTGCTGCTGAATCAATGACTGGATATTGGCGTTTTCAGTTTCCAGATCATAGCCGGCGCCGGTGACAACCAGCTCAACGCCCGCTTCTTCAGCCAGGAATTGAATATTCCGTACCAGGGCATCAAAAAACGCACCTTCTTCGCTCGGCAGCGAGAGGCCAATAGTGACCGATTTCGTCTGTGCATACACCGGAACACTTACAAACAGCACTGCCAGTCCAAGCAAAACAATCCGTTTAAGAGACATTCCACACTCCTTCTATCGTGGGTTTATTATAAATTCATCCTGCAATCGGCGCTTACCATACGCAGCAAACATTTATCACGAGGCTGAAGTATCGGATGGGCAAAGCGGCTCGATACGATAAATCTCGCGCTGCTGGCATGTGAAGTCCGGCAGAATGTAGCGATTCTCCCGCGCCCAGGTTTTTACATCTTCCGTCGTCAGCGGCGTTACATCCCACAACCGCACGCT
>QUBZ01000140.1 GCA_014338005.1 Chloroflexota bacterium
GTGAGAGCTTCAAATAGTCGGTTATAGGCCATGATGCCCCCTCCGCTGCTGTCTGCCGCCGGGCCAGCGCCAGACGGAAATCGGCTGCTGATCGTCCAGGGAAGCGCGTCCGGCCACAGCCGATAGCACTCAGGGTATGCGCGTCGCTGTTTCCGACGACCGGAAGCGGCAGTTGGCTGCCAAGCTTCCGCGCGATACGGTTATTACCCGGCGTCATCGTCCCGGCATTAAAAACTTCAACACCATCAATTCCCCATGATAGTAACACCTGCGGCTGGCGCAAGTAACGCAAAAAGTAACGTCCGGCGATCAGAATTTCGCCGGGATGCGCCAGGATAGCGATGCCACCCTGTTCATGGATGGCAGCCGCCGTTTCCACCACCGACATTTTCTTCGGGATCGGCTGTGTCACCCACAGTCCCAGCACATGGCCTTCAACGGCCGTTATTTCCACGCCGGGGATCACATCAAACGGGTACCAGGCGCGCTGTTCATAGGCCCACAGGCTGGCATCCAGCATATCATGATCGGTGATTGCAATCACATCGAGATGGCCGCGACGAGCCACATAATCCAGCACCTGCCGCGCCGTCGCCATGCCGTCGCTGGCGCGAGTGTGCATGTGAATATCCGCGCGGCCTGAAGGTAATGTATCCACAATTCCACGCTCTCCTTCAGGTTCGATATAAACGACTCGATGATAAACTGGGAAGGATAAAAAACGGCTAAGGTTTGTATAAGAGGCTGCGAATCACCTGTTCATGCGCGGTATTGCGACATTCATCAAAACCTGTGGTCGCTACCTGCTCGCCGCCAGCGTCATGGCGGGAATGGTCGGAGGGCTGGCCTACTTCGCCGGAAAACTCGGCAGCCTGGCCGTCCCCACGCAGGCGGTCATCATCTTGGCATCGGTCCCGCTGCCGCCCCTGCCGGCCACGCCGGGCGACCCCCTGCCCCGTTTAGACCCGGCCATCGCGGCCTACCTTGAGCGCGGCCAGCCGCAATATGGCGATGTCCCGCTGGTGGCATCCGGCGCGGCGCTGCCGCCTATCGGCGCTTACCTGCCGCGCACCGGCAACACGCGCTTCACGCTGCCGGTGACGCCGTTTGCCACACCCACGCCCATCGTTCAGGCGGCGCAGATGCCGTCTCTGCCTTATCCGACTTCTCCGCGGCTGCCCATGCCGGTCATCCCGACCGCCGCGCCCGGCACGCCGACTCCCGATCTGGTGGCGACGGTGCAGGCTTTCGCTGCTTCCGTACCATACGGCGCGTATACATATACTGCGGACAACTGCGCGCCCGCCGGCAGGCCGGTTGACGGCCCGCTCACTCAGTATTTCAACAGCCGCCACGCCGGCATTGACATGGCCGCTTCTATCGGCACGCCGGTGATAACCACGCACAGCGGCGTCATCACCTGGGCAGGATGGAACACCTTCGGCTACGGCAATCTCGTCATCGTCCAGAACGGCGCATATATCACCTACTACGCGCACCTCAACGCGCCCAACGTCAGCGTCGGCGATTTCGTCTACAGGGGCGCGATTATCGGTTGGAGCGGCAGCACCGGCAACAGCAGCGGCCCGCACGTTCACTACGAAACCCGCATTAACGATGTGCCGGTAGACCCCCTGACTTTTGAAGACCGGGGTTATGGCACGTGCTGATAGCCCCTTTTTCCGATAGGCGCATCCTGGCAGAAACCTCTATAATGTTTAGAGAGCATATTGCTGCCCCGGTGCTGCGTTAAGGGTTCGTGGAGTAAACCATATGCCAGACGCCAGAAAACATCCGCCGCGTTTTGTGTCGCTGCAATGGCGGCTCATTCTGCCGCTGTTCGCCGTCATACTGGTGGCGGCCATGAGCGGAGCATACCTGCTGGCGAAACATCTCGGCGGCGAGATGTATATCTCGCAGGAAAATCTGCTGCGCCAGGGCAGCCGCGCAATTGACCAACGCGCTGCCGCGCTCTATGAAACCCGGCGTTACGAAGCCCAGCGCGCAGCTTTCACGGCGGGCCTGGCGGACGCCATCCACGAACGCGATGCCGAAGCGTTACGGGCGCTGCTGGACGGCCCGGCCCGGCTGGGCGGATTAGACAGTATCATCGTCACCGACGCCGAGGGGGTTGAAATCCTGGGTCTGCTGCGCGTCGAAAACCGGGAAACCGGCGATTACGCCGTCAGCACCGGCACAGACTTAAGCCGCGAGCCGGTCGTGCGCGGCGTTCTGGACTCGGCCTTCGTCGGCTCAACCGGCCTGGTTCGCACCGCCGAAAATACGCTGCTCTACACCGCCGTTCCGGTCGGGGACGCGAATCCACCCTCCGGCATTGTGTTGGTAGGGCAGCGGTTGGAAAAAGTGTTGAACGAACTTCAAAACAGCGCCCTCATCGAACTCGCCATTTATGGGCCGGACGGCGCGCTCATCCGCACCACGCTGGCGCTGACCGGCGAAACACCCGGCGCGCTGGCGCTGCCGCCGGAGATTTTTGAGCGGGCGCTCGTGACAGAAGCGCCGGTTCAAACGCTTGACATCAACGGCGAGTTATACCGGGCGGCCTACCTGCCATTCCGGTTTGGGCCAACCGTTCTCGGCATAATCGGCGCTTTCGCCCCGGACAGCATCCCCATACTCGCGGAATTGGGGCGGCAGGTCACCGGGCTGGTGATGGCCCTGGTAGCGGGCGCGGCGGTGATTGTAGTTTTCGCTGCCGTTAACCGTTTAGTCGTCAGCCGCGCGAACCGCGTGGCGCGTGTAGCCGCCGACCTGACCAGCGGCCAGATGTTCGCCCGCACGGGCATGAAAGCCAACGACGAAATCGGCGCCATCGGCCACGCGCTCGACCGTTACGCCGACTACGTGCAGGAACGGCAGGACGCCCTGCGCGGCTCGCTGCGCCGCCAGCGCCGCGAAGCCGAACACTTGACGGCGGTGCTGGAATCGCTGCCGGACGGCATCATCGTGCAGGACAACGACGGCCAGGTGGTTTTGATGAACGAAGCCGCTAAAAAACTGATGGGTTCGCAGCGCCTCGTTCACAGCGCCGGCCTGCGCGACCTGACCGCCGCCGTCACCGACCTTTTGGGACCGGCTTTAGCGCCCGGCCTGTACGCGCTGGGCGACCCTCGCCAGGTGGAACTGGATAACCGGATGCTTTCCGCCCAGGCCACCGCCGTGATGAATTTATCCAACGAGCGCGTCGGGACGGTGATCCTGCTGCGCGACATCACCGCCGAAGTGCGTCTGGAGCGCGCCCGCGAGGCCATGCTAGACCGCATGGCAAAAGATGTTCAGAAACCGATCTCTGAGACGGCGCGCGCCGAATACAGCCGCCAGCCCCAGGCCGGCCTTCCCCGCGAACTGGCGCGTCATGCCGTCGCCCTGCAAAAGCTGATTTCGGAAATGCGCCAGCTCAGCGCGATAGATATTCCCGGCATCCAGGAAGGGCAGCGTCCTCTGCTGCTGGATACGCTCATCTGGACTATCGCCAACGAATGGCGTCAGATCGCCCAGGCGGCCAATCTGACGCTGGATGTCAGCATCGAACGTAAGGGTTTGTACGTGTTGGGCGACGAGCGCCGCCTGCGCTGGGCGCTGGGCAACCTGGTGGATAACGCCATTAAATACACGCCGCCGGGCGGAAAAATCATCCTGGACATCCGGGGCGAAACCAACGGTTACGCGCTCCTGCGCGTGCGCGACAACGGGGTTGGCATCGCGCCGGACGACCTGCCGCACATCTTCACCCGCTTTTATCGCGGCGCGCCGGTCACAGCCAACGGACGCGCCATCCACGCGCCGGGAATGGGGCAGGGTTTAACCATCGCCCGCCAGATTATCGAGGCGCACGGCGGCAAAGTTGAAATCCGCAGCAAACAGTTTCAGGGTACGGCTGTATTCATCGCCCTGCCGCTGACGGCTTCGGTGGGTTTACAGCTTCCGCAAATGCCCGCAGACCTTGATCTGGAAGGCGAAACCGTCCAGATCAGCGACCGGCGGTGCGAAAAATCATAGAGGCGACGGTTGGCTGCCGCGCCTCTGTTTATCGCTCCAGAAAAACAACCGAACTTGCCGCCTACTTCAGGGTATACAGATAGGCGATGATGTCGTTGATTTGCTGCTCGGTAAAAATTTCGGCGTAAATCTTGGGCATCAGGTTATCCGGGAAACCCTCTACTACATAGGCGCTGGGGTTGATGATAGACTCGTGGATATAATCATAGGCCGACTGGCCGGGGACTCGCGTTTCGGCTCGTATCGAAACGTTGAGCAAGCCAGGGCCGATAAGCTGCGCTTCCTGGTTGAAAAAATGGCAGGTCGCGCAGGCAAAACCCGCCTGCGGCTGAAGTTCGTTAAAAAGTACCTGGCCGTTGGCCGCGTCCCCCTGCGGCACGCTGGCCGCTGCCGCAGTAGGCGCTTCGGTTGGCGGGACGGATACGGCTGTCGGCGCAGCCGCCGTTGGCATGGGCGTATCCGTCGGGGCAGGCGTAACAGTCGGCGGCGGAGTAGGGGTGAGCGTGTTGGTCGGTCTGGCCGTCGGCGCGCTCAGGGTAAGCTGCTCGGCGGTCGCCGCCCGCGCATCGCGCGTTTCCTGCGCTTCCTCCGACCATTCGGGCGTGGCAACCGTGCCACAGGCGGCTATCAACACAACAAAAACGACCGGCCATAAACGTAAAACGCTTCTCAGCATGGCTGCCTCTGACGATTGTGAAAGCAGGAACAGAACGGCGGACAGTATAGCATACGACAGCAGCGCATGGCAACCGGCACGCCGGCGGGCTTTCACATCATCTGGCTTAACCGCCACCCTTCGGCAGCAGCCAACGCTTCAGGCGTCCCGATTGTATCCAGCGCGCGCGCGGCCACGTCGCAGACGCGCATCCCAGACATCGGCGAGGGTTCCGTGTCGGCCAGCCGGCGAATCAACGCAGGAACGGCTTGTTCGCTGCCTGTCCGCCCAAGCGCCCAGGCGGCGGCATAACGCACGCGCACGTCGGCATCATCTATCGCCTTCAACAGCGGTGGCATCGCCGGTGTCCCCATCCGGCTCAATACCCAGGCCGCCTGATTGCGCTCCATCTCGCCGCCCTCGCACATCGCGGCCAGCAGCAGCCGAACCACCGGCTCGCCGATAGCCCGCATGATGTCCGGCGCATGGCGGCGCGCGCCTTCGTTTTGAAAATCGGTGAGTACAGCCAGCAGCGGCAGTACCACCGGCTCGCCAATCCGCGCCAGCGACAAAGCTGCGACCGCCCGCACCGGCTGTCCGGGGTCGTCCAGCGCCTGGATAAGCGGCTCAATCGCCCGTGCATCGCCGATCTGCCCCAGCACTTCCAGCAGCAGCACCCGAACCGGCTCGCTCTCGTCAGACAGCGTATCCAGAATCGGCCTAACCGCCGGACGGCCAATCTTCACCAGCGCCGCCGATGCCAGCATCCAGACCTGTGGTGTGTCCTCCCGAAGCACCTGTATCAACGGCAGCACCGAAGGCTCGCCGATGCTTACCAGCGCCTGCGCCGCCTGAAGCTGCACGGGTTTGCGCGCGCTGTGCAGCGCGGCAATCAGCGGCACGACGGCGCGGGCATCGCCCACCTCGCCCAACCTGTGCGCCGCCTGCGCCTGCACCATACCCGTCCCGTTCTGCAATTTCCACAGCAACTTTTCAATCGTTCGACGCTCAACCTGCTGCATAAAATTCCTACTCCTAATAAACGCCCTATTTCTTCAATGCGCCATTTTTGCAGCCCTGGCTTGCGGCGACCTTGCATCCCTGTGAATTTTGGAGCAGGAATATTACAGGAAATTAACGTTAGAATCCGGTTGTTTCGGGGCGGCGGTAATGAATCAACCGCTGGAGTGCCTTCAACTCATACGGCCAATCATAAAATTCAAAGCGGTAGCGCCACCCGCTTAGGGTTTGCAGCAGCCGCCGCCAGTGCTTTTGCAGCCGAATATCGGTCACAGTCGGGTAATAAGCGTTGATGACCGCTTCAAAATCCCGCACGCGGCGGCGCACGTTATCCCGAAACCAGGGCGTGCCGGGGTCGCGCCGCATCGCAAACTTTGCCCATTCCGGGCTGGCCCAGGCTTCCAACGTCTCAGGAAAACGAAAACCCAGCCTCACCGCTTCATCCATCAAAATGCTGCCTTCCTGGGGAACGGGGGTATAGATGTACAGCACCAGCTCGGTGGCCGGATTCAGGCGCTTGATCTGGCGAATGAACGCGATAGTCGCTTCGATGTCAGCGGCGGGGTCGGGCGGGTTGCCCAGCACGAACGACAGTTCCGGCACGATGCCGTAATATTTCATACGTTCGACCAGCGCCAGCGTCATAGCCGTACCGGATTTTCCACCTTTGTTCATACGTTTGAGCGTCTCATCGTCACCCGACTCCGCGCCCATAAAAATCATCCTCGCGCCGCTGCGTTTCATCTTTTCCCAGGTGTCGTCACTATAACTCATCAGCGTGTCCACCCGTCCCAGTCCCCACCAGCTTATGCCCTTGCCGGTGATACGCTCGGCAAATTCGGCGGTGCGTTTTTCGCTCACAAAAAAGTCCATATCATGAAATTCCAGGCCGTTAATCTGCCAGCGGTCATGCAGGTAGCTGACGATGCTGGCGACACGCTCGGCGCTCTCCGGCAGCCAGCGGCGGCTGCTTAAGGCCACCACCGCGCAAAAATTGCAGGCGAACGGGCAGCCGAAGCTGGTGTTGTGCGAAAGCACGCGGCTGCCCAGGTAGCTGTGGCCGACATAAGCAGTTACGTCGAGTTTATCGTAGGGATACCAGGGCAGGTTATCCATCGGCACATAGGGGGCGCGCGGATTCACACGAATGCCGCCATTTTTGTAGGCCAGAGAAGGCACATCCGCCGGAGAGCCGCCGTAATGCAGCATGTCCACGAATTTTCTGAAAGGTGGCTCGCCCTGCCCCTGAATAACATAATCCACAAAGTCGCTGCGTAAGGCCACTTCCCAATGCTGCGTCGGGAAATAACCGCCCCACAGAATCGTTAAATCCGGCAGTGCGGTTTTGACGGCCCGGCACACCGGCACAGCCTGGCGAAGCTGCGGGCCGGGCATGACGGTCACGGCCAGCAGTTTAGCCCCGGTCGCCCTGGCCCGCTCAATAATATGGCTCGCCGGGTCGGCGATCAGGTTGCCGTCAATAAATTCGAGATCATAATCCTCGGCAATCACCGCCGAAACCGCCAGCAAAGAAAGCGGCAGCCGCTGTTTGTCGGGGGACGTGCTTCGGGGATTATAAAGTAAAACTGTGTGCCGCATCCCGCACCTCAACTCAATAATGCTCACTCACCTTAGCAATATCGCTGCCAGTATAGCTTAATTTGTCCTGATGCGGCGAGTACCCCCTGACCGACAAACGACCCGAAACACAACAACAAGACGGAATCGTTAAGTTATCTGGACAAAACGACCCTTTATGAGCCTTAAAGAACCTAATATCATAAACTAAAAATACACCGAAGTGGGGATACAATAAGAAAAAGCGTAAATGAACTCCCCGCAGAACTGGGGGAACGGTTTTGAGCAAAATGTGTTATCTTAAGTAAGAATGCAATTAATCGTATTTACACAGTGTATGATGAAAAAACATCTCTTCAACAACGCCTCTCTTGAATACCGCGCGACCCCTGTCGCCGGCAGCGAAACCCCGCGCTTGACCGTCGAAACGGTAGATAACCACATCTACTTTTATGCCGACGTGGACAGCGACCGCTGTCTAGCCTTGATGCGCGCCGTCCGGGAAACGGATGCATCCCTGCGCGCCGAGTATCTCTCGCGCGGCCTGGAGGGGCAGCCGCCCACGCCGATCTGGCTGCATATTCATTCGCAGGGCGGCGACCTGTTCACCGTCTTCAGCGTGGCCGATCAACTGTCCATGATGAAGTCGCCCATTTATTCGGTCGTGGAAGGCATTTGCGCCAGCGCCGCCACGCTCATCAGCATGTCCTGCCAGCGGCGTTACATCCTGCCCCGGAGTTTTATGCTCATTCATCAGTTATCGGCATTCGTGTGGGGTACGCACGAGCAGTTCAAGGACGAGATGACCTTGCAGCAGAAGGCGATGGACCGGCTGGTCGAATTTTATGTGAGCAAAGCGAAAGTATCTGAGGACGAACTGCGGAACATGCTCCAGCGCGATTTCTGGATGGATGCCGAAAGCTGCGTGAAGATGGGGTTTGCCGACGAAATTCTGCGGTAGCGTCCGGTTAGTTTTTCAGGCGGCTGTTTCAGCCGGGGTTTTAACAAACACTAAAACAACAAGCCCTGGGTTTTTGCTCAGGGCTTGTTTATGTACAGCACATCCGCCGGAGATTACGCTTCCGGCATGACTATCCACAACACGATGTAGAGAACCAAACCCGGCCCGCCGAACAGCGTGGCGATGACGAAAATCAGCCGAACCAGCGTGGCGTCCACGCCGAAATATTCCGCCAGGCCGGCGCATACCCCGGCAACCCGCTTATCGGTGCTGGAACGGGTCAGTTTTTTGGGTTCGTTCATGATGTTTTCCCCTCTGCTTTTGATCTCGAACTACTCACCTATACGCAGGATCGAACGGGAAAGTTTCAGCGGCAGGCCGCGCCGCGCCAACAGCAACACGCATTGACGGCTGCCAGCCGCTTCCGTTACAATACGCTCATATCATTTAGCGTAATTGGTGTTGAGCATGGGTGTTATGCGGTACTTCATCCAGACCTTCGGCTGCCAGATGAACGAAGCCGATTCCCAACTGTTGGCTTCGGAGCTGGAAAAAATGGGATACCACGCCGCCGTAAAAGCCGAGGATGCCGACATCCTGCTGGTGAATACATGCGTCGTCCGGCAGCAGGCGGAAGATAAAGCTTTCAACCGGCTTAACGAGTTCCACCGTCTTAAAAAAGACCGCCCCGAAAAAATCATCGGCGTTATGGGCTGTCTGGTTGGCGTGCGCGATCCCCTGGCGCTGCGAAAACGCCTGCCCTATGTGGACGTTTTTATGCCGCCGTCCGACCCTGAGCCGATGGTGAGCTTCCTCTACAGCCGGCTGGATGAAGCCGAGGTGATAAAGCTGGAAGCGGAAGCCCGCCGGCAGCAGGACGCGCTGCAAGACGGCGAGCTGATCCTGCCCGCCCATGAACAGGGCAGCCTGGTCAGCGCGCACGTGCCGGTGGTTTATGGATGCTCTCATGCGTGCAGTTTTTGCGTCATCCCCTTCCGGCGCGGCATCGAACGCAGCCGCAGCGTGGGTGAAATCGTCGCCCATGTTCGCAGCCTGGCGCAGCAGGGGGTTAAAGAAATCACACTGCTGGGGCAGATTGTTGACCGCTACGGCAAAGACATCCCCGACGGCCCCGACCTGGCCGACCTGCTGCGGGTGGTGCATCGAGCAGCGGAGGAAACCGGTCTGGAACGTATTCGTTTTCTCACCAGCCATCCCAACTGGATGACCGATAAACTGCTGGATACAGTCGCGGAACTGCCGCGCGTGATGCCGCATATTGAAGTGCCGGTGCAGGCCGGCGACGACGAAGTGCTGCGCCGTATGAAACGCGGTTATACCGCCGACCAGTATCGCGCCCTGGTGGAAAAAATCCGTCAGCATATCCCAGGCGTAGCCGTCCACACCGATATTATCGTCGGCTTCCCCGGCGAAACCGAGGCGCAGTTCCAGCGCACCTACGACCTGCTGGCCGAACTCAAACTCGACAAGGCGCATCTGGCGCGCTACAGCCCTCGGCCACACACCCTCAGCGACCGCACCATGCCGGACGATGTGCCGGATGAAGAAAAACGCCGCCGTCACCAGGCGCTCGAAGACCTTCAGGCGCAGGTCGTGGCCGAGATTAACAGCCGATTTTTAGGACAAACCGTCTCGGTGCTGGTCGAAGAACGGCACAAGGGCAAATGGCGCGGGCGCACGCCCCAAAATAAGCTGGTCTTTTTTGAAGACTCGGGGGACTGGAAAAGCAAACTTGCCGACATCGAAATCACCTGGACCGGCCCCTGGAGTATGCAGGGACGGCTGCCCCAGCCGCGAACGGAAGAACCGCCGCTGGTGGTGATCGCCGGTTAGCAAGCGGCAAGATATTGCGTTAGAATATCCAGTGGGCTTAAACCCGTCTTCAGCGTTATACTGAATACGGACGGCCTCTGACGAATCGGGCCGGGCTGTGCTGCGATTGGTTTCTTTCACCGATTGGAGGAGTTCGATTATGCCGCC
>QUBZ01000141.1 GCA_014338005.1 Chloroflexota bacterium
AGCGCCTTGCAGGATGCTGAGGCGCAGGAAATCGCCGGGCAAGTGCTGGACTGGTCGAAAAAACGCCGCTGACCCTTCCACTACGCCCTTCCAACTCCTCTTCCTGGACGAAACGAGCCTGAGTCTGCATCCCATCCTGCGGCGCTGCTGGATGAAGCGCGGACAGCGCAAGCGAATCCCTGCGCCTGGCACACCCGAATTCTGCCATGTCTTTGGTGCTTACAACTGGCGCACCGGAAAAACAGTGAAACCTTCATCGCCTTTCTCGAACATCTCGCTTTCACCGTTTACCCCAACCAGCGCCTAATCCTGGTACTGGATAATGCTTCCTATCACCACAGTCGGGCTTCCTATCACCACAGTCGGGCGACAACTGCCGCGCTGGCTGCCTTAGAAGACCGTGTGCTGGTCATCTGGTTGCCCAAGTACAGTCCGTTTCTCAATCCCATCGAGCGGTTCTGGTTGTATCTGAAGAACCTGGTGGCCGCCAATTATCTGCATCCTGATCTGGATGCCCTCTTTCAAGCCATTGACCAGACTATAACCAACCAGAACACTCCCAACCAGCCGCAGCGGCTGACTTTCGTGGATAATCTTCGGTTAGTGGCTTAGGGTTAGTGGCTTAGGTAATTCCGTCTATGGTGTCCGTGCCTTTTTTCTTTCAGTACCCTCATCGGGCAAATGGGCTGAGAAAACCGATTGCGCTGGCGGCATCAGAGCGATTAAGTATTGATCTGTAGGCGGCGACTAGCAGCGCGAGGTTGTCACTAAAAGCCTGCTCCAGAATTGGAATGCACGCCAGCGCCCCTTCGACGGCGTGCCAGGGGCGGCGGGGCATGGCTTTCTCCTTTTCGCGCTGCTCCGGCGTCCGGCATTCCGTGTGCGCGTAAGCCTTGCCCGGTTCAACCGGTTTGTTTATTCGTTTCTGGTATTCCCTCACCCAGTCCTGCCATCCCTGGCTGAGTTTGCCTACGTCGTGCAGCAGAACAGTAATCTCGGCGGCGCGCCGGATGCTGCCGCTTTCCCACCCCCACAGCCGTTCCAATCGTGCTGCGGTGTCGGCCATTTCGTGCCAGAAGCCGTTATAGTCGAAAGCGGCATGGTACACCTGTTTGATGTGATCTTCGTAGGTTTCCAGCCGGTAGCCATTGCCGCCGGGCTGCTTCGATTCGCGCTCCGGTAATTGGGCCTCCCAGGCAGGATACTCCTCGCGATAGGGCAGAAACCCCATCGAGGGATCGTAGGTCGCCAGCGCCGGATGGACGACGAGCAGCGACGCCCCCCACACATCCTTCTCGCTGTGGGCCTTCACCCACTCATATCGCTCTCGATTGGACTGGGCGGCATCTTCCCACGCATGGCAGTCTTTCTCGTTTTTAAGATCATGTTTACGCAGATATTTGACGGCCCAGGGGATGCTGTCGTCCGCCTGCCAGCGTTCCAGCCAGTCCTTGATGTAGCCTTGCAGCGTGCCGGGATACAAACTAAAAGCGGGCGCGTCGAAGGGCGAGTCCAGCAGCTCATCAGGGTTGGCGGAAATGGTGACGCGCTGCTGGAAAACGTTGCGGATCAGTTCCGATGCGGCATCATCCTGCCCCCGCATGACAGCAAACATGGCGCGGCGGTGATTCAGCCCGCCGCTTTTAAGCTGTTCGATAATTCGCTCGTCGCGCGGGCCGTGTACGGCGGAAATGATTGCCTGTTCGTCATCGAATGTGAGTGCCTGCGCCGAACGCGCGGTAAACTGATCGAAGGTGGCTGCAAATTCCGCTTTCTGCCCGGTATAGGGGTTAACGTTTTCGCACAGATCAAGCGTAGGCATTTCGGCTTTGAGGTCGAGGGCGTAGCGGTAGATGTAAACGTCACCTGTTTCGTCCCGGTAGCGGGCGCAGCGCCCCGCGCGCTGGATGATAGCGTTGGCGGGGGCAAGTTCGGTGTGTAAGACAGTGCTGGTGATGTCCAGCCCTACCTCGATGGCCTGCGTGGAAATGACGATGTAATCTCCTTCCCGGTTATCCCTGCCAAATTTATCGCGGATGATGTCTTCAACCCGGCTGCGATCATCCTTAAGAAAGCGAGCGTGCAGCAGCAGCACGTCGGTGCGGGCGTCCTTTCGATCATTAATCATCTGATAAAGGTGACGCGCGCGGTCTACCGTATTGCAGATAACCAGCGAACGCCCGGCATGGTTTTCCAGCACCGCCTCGGCGGAAAGCGGCTGTTCGGGCGTGTGGTAGCGGCGCGTCTTTTGCTGTGACTCCAAATTTTGCATTTTGGCCCGTTCATCATCGCTCCTCGGCACAACCACTGCGTTGAGGGTCTGTGCCAGCCCGTCCAGCATGGCGCGGCTGAAGGTGGCCGTCATCAGGATAAACGGTGTGATGCCGTTGAGCAGCTGCAGCATGTGCAGGGTTGTCGGCAGCGTGGATTCCGGGTCAAACAGGTGGAACTCGTCGAAGACCAGATATGAGGCCATCACAGCCGCCGCATTGAGATTCCCTCTGCTGCGCGACAGGCTGTAAGGGCGGTTGAGGAAACTGCTCAAAGTCTGGTCAATGGTGGTAAAGATGAGATTGGCCGACAGTTCCTTGTCATCCGGCTGCTCGCCGGTTTGGATACTGGTGATGATGTTTTGCCCTGAGCGCAGGGCATAACGGCGCGCGATTTGCCCATACTCGTGAACGAATTGTTTGGCTAATACCCGCATCGGCACAGAATAAAGACATTTCCGGGGAAAGCCATAATGTGGCTCATCCAGCATGTACAAAAAAGGATAAATCGCCGCGCGTGTTTTGCCTGCGCCGGTCGGAGCTTGAAGAATGACATTATGCCCCGCCGCCAATAAATCAAAAACTCTTTCCTGGTGTGGATACAGATATGACTCGGTCACGATTTTATGCTCCAAATATGTCCTTAAATTTTCGGTGGTCGGGTTTGCCCGACTGCGAGAGTTCCCATCCGTAAAGACGCGCCAATTTTCGTACTTCACCGGTCATCTCGTCGCGCAGTTCGGGCGGTTCAAGCACTTCGCAGTTTGCGCCCCAAGTGCGTATCCAGGGTTTAAGATCGGTGGTGTCAGCCACCTCGAAAGTCAGCCGCAGATAACCCGGATAGGTTTCGTCCCATGATGTATCGGTGGACGTGCGCCAGTTGGTCTCCAGCACCCGCCGGGTGACATCGGGGTGAAAACGCAGCACCACGCGGGTCGTTTGTTCGCCATAATAGATTGACCAGGCGTTCGTCAGCAGATCGAGGCCGGGGAAATCATCCGGGATTGCGTATTCATGATGAAAAAGTATTTGGGCGTGCTGGATGCGTTCAATTTTGTAGGTTCGTATCGCACCAACAAGGCTGCTTAACCCGATGACATAGGTGGCGAAACCCAGCGATGCGGGTTCAATCAGATAAGAAGAAAGAATGGTTTCAAACGGCTCGCCTCGATATGGGTGATACAGGATTTTTACCTGTCTGCGATAGATATACGCCTGGGCAATCTTTTTCAGCACGTCTTCGTGGTCGGGGCTGTGCGGCTGGTGACTCAGCGTTTTTGCTACCTGAACGATATCTTGGCTCAAATTCAGGTCTTCGCTCAGGATATTCGCCAGCTTGTACAGCAGTGTTTCGGCGGTTTCGACGCGCCGGTCGGATTGTTTGACGAACAGGCGCAGCGCCAGGTACAGCACGACAGCCTGTTCAGGTTCGAGATCAAGTTTACGGGGAATGGCCGGCTGGTAGGGGACGAGATACCAGCATATGTTATCTTTATAGATATAACCTTTTGCTTCCAGTTCGTGCAGATAATTGTTGACACCACGCCGGTCTAAGCCCAGCTCGTCAGCGATCTCATGCTCTGTAAGGCCGTTTGGGGCGCGTTTAAGCAGAAGAAGAATACGATCTAAACGGGCAGTTTTTGTGCTTTCGGCAATTTTCGCCATTTATTTTCCTCCTGTGAAGGGTTCTGCGAGCTGCTCCTATACACATACACAGTATAAATACCCGTTGGAATCTATTGTTCCAACGGCCCTTAAATTCTGGGAAAATTCAGAAAACAGCTTCAATCGCGCAGATCAAACGGCTACCAAATGAAGCTGCTTTCGACCGCAGACTGCCGCCCAGTTTTACAGGCGACCTGTTTCAGCAGAAAGTGGATGTGGTTTATCGGCACATCCACGAGCCATGCTTTGGAGCAGGGCAGAGCATTTATTTACCGGTGAGGTAAATAGGGTAGATGCCGGTTAGATAAAGATGTTACGCTATTAGGTGCAGGATAGTCATCGGCGAGATAAGATAGGGAAAATATTTCACGATTTCCCGCCGCTGCTAACGCTGTGTTTATTTCTTCAGGCGGGATAGGGGCGCTGTGAAAATCTCGCGTGTATTGTTCACTCTGGTTGTATTGGTCTGCCTGTGCGCGGCTGCGCTGGTCGCCGTCAGGACACCGGTCGGCGCGCAGAATGGCGGGTATGGGAGATAGACCCATGAACTACGTTCAAAAGAGCCTGCTGCTGGCTCTTATCCTGCTGGTGGGGGGAAAACCCGTCCAGGCGCAGGACTGCCGGTTATGGGAAGACAACTACTTTTGCTACAACGGCACGGTTGCCTGCCCGGACAGCATAGCGCAGTACAGTTCGGCTGGGCAGGCAGGCACCGTCACCCAGTATAGCTGTTCGGTGGCGACGGTCAGCTACTTCGGCGTGTGCGACTCTGGCAATTCGCCGCAGGACGACCAATTCGTGCTGACGATCAATAACCAGGTCGTTTCGGAAAACGTGATAGATACGCAGTCCGAGTATGTCAAAATCTATCCGATCACGCTCCAACCGGGACTTTACCCGGTGGATTTGTCGGTGCTGCGAGACAGCGACCCGCCCGGTACGTACCGTATCGTCGCCTCCACCAGCCCCAGTGAGGTGGAAAGTCAGCTCGCGGAGGTGTGTGGGACGGACTTTGCCGCCAGTTCGTTTGAGGCCGAAGGCTCTGGGCGGCTGATTACCGCGCCCGTGCCGCTGGTGGTGTATGCCAGCCGCCGCACGGATTTTAACGGCGATGGCGCGCTAACCAACGAAGACGGTTCAAACCTGTATCTGTACGACATCTATCGTAATCTTGAAGTTCAGTTGACCGACCCCAGCGCGCTCGATTATGACCCGTCGTGGTCGCCGGATGGCAGCAGCGTCGTGTTCGCATCGGAAGGGCGGCAGGTGGGCGAATCGGCCATTTTCACCGTTCCGGTCATGGGTGGCGCGCCGCAAGCCCTGACGGATGGCAGCATCTCTTACTGGCATCCCGAATATTCCCCGGACGGTCGCACGCTTGCCGCAACCTGTTACCAGAACAGCATTTGCCTGATGAACCCGGACGGCACGAATGTGAGAACGATTTTATCGGCGCAAGGGCAGTATTTCTGGGACCCGAACTGGAGTCCAGATGGCAGGCAACTGCTCATCATCGGGCGGATTCAGGATACCAATAACAGCGGGCGGGTAGATGGCTGCGACCAGAGCGCGCTGTTTACGATCCAGGCGGACGGCAGCGGCTTAACACGCATCACGCATGGCAATTATTATGTATTCGGCGGCGACTGGTCAGCCGATGGTTCGCGCATCATCTATTATGCAGCCTGGGAAACTGGCAACGGCCATCAGTGCGCGTATAACGACGAGGCGGCTTTAGGCATCATTGATCGCGCTACAGGTGCGGAAAACATCCTCATTCCGCGCGGGCGGTTTTTGCGGACGCCCGCGTTTTCGCTGGATATGAACTGGGCGACCTTCACCGCGCCCAACTTCGACGATAACCGCGACGGTTATCTGGATGCCCGTGATCGGGAGAGCCTGGTGATGTTCACTTTCCAGGATGGCACACAGCGCCGTTTGACACTGACGCAGTACGAAATCTTTGACCCGGCCTGGGCGCCATCGCACATCAAGGCGCTGCCGGGGTAGGGCAGGGCTTATCCCGGCGGTTTAATCATCGTCAGATCAATCCGCTGCACGGTGCCGCTGTCGCTGTTGGAAATCCACACCATGTGCTGGCCGTCATAAGCGGGCTGGGTAGGATGCTTACCCAGCCCCAACACGCGCAGCAGATCGCCGGTGGTGGCGTCAAAAACAGCCGCGCTGCCGGTTCGCTGGTAGACGACCCAGACCGTGTTTTCGATCTGTCTGGCAGGCCAGGCCGCCAGACCTAGATCGTGATATTCATGCGCAACTTCTAACGTATCGGGGTCAATCACCAGCAGCACGCTTCTGTCATCATTGAGGTTGATGCAGCCTATCCAGACAAAACGTCCGGCGTAGACCGGCTCGGTCACATCCGTGCAGGGCGACCAGCCCGCGACCACTTTTTCAGTGTTGGGGTTATCAAATGCCTGAGGGTTAATCACCATCACGCCGCGTTCGTTCTGGCCGATAAACTGCGGCACGAGTGCCGTCTGTGTGATCCACAGCTTCCCCCCGGCCAGCAGCGGTTGGCTGGGAAAGGCTTCCAGTTGCATCTGACCTGTGATACTGCCGTCGCGCCGGTTCAGTCGGTAGAGCGCCCCCGGCATATCGAATGTGCCGCCTCCGAGCAGGAAGTTTTCCGTACCATCGATTACGTCTTCCGGCATCGTTTCGGCATAGAGAGACACGACCCAGACATGGCTGCCGTCCAGTACCGGCGGTCGGGGCGGCGATCCCACTTTTGTATCACTTAACTGTTCGCCGGTGTTGGCATCCAGGCGGTACACCGCGCCCGTCATCGAGGTGGCGGACACCCAGATCACGCCGTCATCAGCCACCGGCGCGAAAGTGGCTATGCCCATGTCATAGGTATTGAGGACTTTGCCGGTCGCCCGGTCAATGCGAATCAAATCATTAGGCTTATCCGTGTCGAGGCCAATGGCGGACACCCAGATAAAATCATCGTCGCGCATGATCGCATTAGGCTGGCCGCTGGTAGGAATAACCAGGACATTTCGGACATCCTGCGTATCAATGCGTGTCACCTGGGCGCTTTTTTCCGCCGCGACCCAGATATAACGCCCGTCAAAAACAGGTGGCAGTGGTGCTTTACCAACGGGGATGTCCGCCAGCACCGCGCCGGTATCGGCATCAAACTGAACGATTTTTTCGTCCGCCGCCTGGGTAATCCAGATATAACGTCCGTCGTAAATCGGACTGCTTGGCTCGGTATTGCGCTGCATCTCGCCCAGGCCGTAGTAGCCCATCAACGTCGGGATGCGCGCGACAGCATTTTCACCCTGGCAGGTCCCCCACATGTTAGCGCCGTCGAATATGGGTGGCAGCGGATTTAGGCAGTGGGGCAGTTGGCGCGCAACCTGGCCGGTATCCAGCCGGATTAACACCAGTTGACTGCCACCGGAATCAGTCAACCACAGATGAAGGCCGTCCAGCACCGGGTTAAGCGCGCCTGACGAAAGGCGGATGCTCGTCAGCAGTTCACCGTTTTCCAGTTCGTAGCGGAACAATCTGTCCTCATCGGTGAATATCCAGACCGTTTCGCCTTCGACAAATACATCGCTGGTTTGCAGGCCGACGGTGAAACGACGGATTTCTGTGCCATCTACCGGATTAATCTGGATGACCTCTTTTGTGGCGGGTGAGATAAGCCACAGAAAGCCACCGCTGACCACCGGCGGTTTGAGGTCGTTTCCGACTTCAAATTTACGCAGCGTCTCGCCGGTGTCCGGTTCGATCTGGCGCAGTATCCCGGCTGTTCGTTCGAGCAGCCATACACTTTCACCCACGAAAACCGGCATCTGGGCGGCTGCGCCCACTTCAATCATGAGTCCCTCGCCCGTTACCGTGTGGATACGGATTAACTTTTGCGTTTCAGGATTGATGACCCATATATAATCACCACCGGGGACGGCGCTTCGTGCGCCTCGTTCCACGTTGATGGTGTTTGACACAGCACCCGACTGACGCTCCACCTGTGTAATCGTGCCATCATCTGCCGACAGCACCCACAGCCATTCTCCAACGATCACCGGCGGCTGTGGATAGCGACCAACGAAGACATTCATACGCTGCGTGGGGTCGGTCGGGTCAAGCCGCACCAGGGCTTCGGCGGTGCTAACCCACAGCCAGCGGCCATCATAAACCGGATCGCGCGGCGGGCTGCCGAGGGGGATCGGGTCACCTATACGTTCGCCGGTGTCGGCCCGCAGCCGCCAGAGGGTATTTTCTGCGCGGCTGCTCACCCACAGCTCTGTGCCGACGAGCAGTGGACGCCCCGATTTGCTGCCAAGCGGCTGCTTAAGTGTGTTGTCTACGATTGCGAAGGTCTGGGCGATACGTTGAGCCTCATTGCGCTGGTCAATGGCGTCCTCTTTTGCGAGGCGTTCAGCCTCTGCTGACTGCGTGGCGCGGACGGCCTGAACGCCGGCGAAAATAGCCAGAACCGTCGTGACCACTGCCACCACGATAGTAATGATGCGATTTCGGCGCTGGCGATCCTGTTCGGCCTTGCGGCTGTGATTGATAAAATCTATCTGAAGCGGATTGAGCATCTGGTCGCGGGATGCACTCATATCCCGAAGCTGTTCGGCGTTTTTTAAATCGCTTCCGCGCAGCAGGTAGCTGGAATCCTGGTTTCTGCCCGCCCATTCTTCGGCGCGAACCAGCAGGCGGGTATGCGCGCGGACGTACTCCAGATCGGTATCAATCGCCCCTAACAATTCCTGAAATGCACTATCAAAGTCTGCCTCGTCTGTAAACCTGATGGCGAGACGCCGTCTCACTTCTTCGGGCAGCTGCTTAAAATCAAAGTCTTCAACTCGAAGAACAGGGATAATGCGCTTTTTGCGCTCGATGGCGCTGTTGAGTTCGGCGCGGCAGTCTTCACGGGCTAAATAGTGCGAGCTGAGGATGGGGACGAAGTTGTCAGACTTTTGAACCCCCAGGAGAAATTCCTCTAAAATATGCGCCGCGGCTGGAATCTTCTTTTTGTCCCACCAGACGGATTTGCCACCTTTTTCCGTAAGCTCCGTGTAAAGTTTCGTGACAAATCCGCCTTGTTTGCCGTCTGGAAGCTCATCATCCTTCCAGGCATACGAGATAAAAACATCGTAGCTGTCTGTTGGCTGAGATTGAACACGCATCGTATCCCCCTCAGGATGGTGTCGAAGGCTCAGTGACGCTCTACTGCGGATAACTCCATGCAGTTTCTACCGCACGCCTGCCCTTACTTCTCCCATCTGGTTGAGGCAGCCCTGCAAGGCGCTGCATGGGTGCGGCGCTTTTTGTTTGCCTATCAGTTCGACGCGACCCAGTCTACGAAGCTCTGCACCTCGGCGCGGGCGGGCGGCTGCACAAGCTGGCCGAAGTCCGGGTTAAGCTGGATGCCATACGGGATGCCAGCCGCGAACAGCGTATCGTCCTCGGTCGGCTCGCCGCCGGCGGGACGCAGGCCGTACTGCGGCACGATAACCTGCCAATCGGCGTTCAGCAGCCAGCCGCGCAGTGCCTCCACCGCCGCACGCTCGTCGTTGGTGGTCTGGGTATCATCCCAGCGTGCCAGCGGAAAATCCAGAATCATCTGATAGGCCGGATAGGAAAAAACCATCCGCTCGTAACCGACCAGCCGGTTCAGGTTAATCAGCCAGTCCACCTCCGGCAGCAGGCCAATTTCGCCGCCGGACGGCCCCTGCCGGGCCAGCGCCGCCGCCGGGTCGCTGCCCAGGGTGTTAAAGTTCGGCACGGCGTGGATGACCGGCTGTATCCAGTCGCGGAATGCCCGCGCGCGCAGCGAGTCCGCCGCCAGAGATGGCGATTCGTTGAAGGCCGCCGCGCCGGACAGCATCACCGCCAGACCGGACATCCGGCGGGTGGGTTGAGCGAAAGCCAGCTTAACAAACTGCCAGCTGGGGCTGCCGCCAATAGCCGACCAGGATTCGGCTTTTGCCGCTGCCGCCACCTGCGGCCAATCCAGCGGGGCCGCCCCGCCGGTGAGGATGTTCACGCGGCTGGAAAATCCCCCCCATACCAGCGGCGTGCGCGCCAGCGAGTCCGCCACCAGCTGTAAGGGCAGCCCGGCTTCCACCGCGTAGGTCACCGAAGTGGACGAGGCCGGTATCCAGGCTGCCGGGTGGTCGTTGGTCGTCCAGGCGCGGCCTTCCAGCCACACGTCCAGGTCATCTATTTCGGTCAGTTTAATACGCACGCGGCGCGTCGCATTGACGATGGGCGCGGTTTCATTAAAAGCAAAAACAACCTTTTCAACCCAGGGCCGCGCGATGGCGTTAACCGCGACGGTGATTTCCAGCGGCGGCTGCGCGCCGATGAACTGGCTTGCACCGATAATCGCCGCCGCCACTACGACGAACAACAGGATAAAAATTGTGCCTCGTTTCATAAGATTTAGCGCAGGAAACCACCTGCTTCAGCGGGTGGGGGAATGCGCCTTCGCTCCTTTCAATCTACAACTCCAACCGAATTCAAGGTCTTGCAACATGTAATGGTCTGAACTATGCTTGAAACATAAAACTGATTG
>QUBZ01000142.1 GCA_014338005.1 Chloroflexota bacterium
AATAGTAGACATACAAAGACCTCTGGTTGGCTTGCGATTTCACACTTCAAGCTTTACCAAAGGTCTTTCTTTTTCTCAACTACTGCCAAACTTCAGGGGGCAGGTTTAGAAACCTGCCCCTACGGTTCATTCAGCAAAGCCATCGCCATCGAATCGTTGTGTCGGCGTCAGGTTCTTTGGCACGAACCCCTGTAGACTGGAAATAATGATTCTTTTTACCTCAGGGGGAACAAAATGTTTCGATTGACGCTCCGGGCGGCGGTTGTTCTGGCGGCTACGCTGTTGTTATGTGCCGCGCTCCCGCTCATCCATGCCCAGGACTCCACACCTTTCCGCGTTTACCTTACCTTTGAAGACGGTCCGACCCGCGCCTACACGCCGCAAATACTCGACATCCTGGCGGAGTACGACGCCAAAGCGACGTTTTTTGTTAACGGCTGGCAGATCGCCGGAAAAGAGGATATTTTGCAGCGCATCCTGCGCGAAGGCCATGCCCTCGGCAATCATCTCTGGAAGGAAGTGGGGTATTACGCCGGCACGCCGGATGAAAAAGTGATCGCCGCGTATTATGAAACCGAAGCAGCGATTCGTGCCGCGCTGGGGGCGGACGTGCTGCCGCCTTACGACGCGCAGCCGAAGTTGTTCCGCCAGCCGGGCGGCGGCGGCCATGCGCTGATTTTGCCGGAGGGCGAGCCGGTCATCAGTTACAACTGGAATGTGGATGGCGACGACTGCGGTTTCCGGCTGCCCGAATCGGTTGACCCCAACAACTTTGACCAGTTCGTGCTGGACAACGTGCTGGGCGTGCCGCACCCGCCTGACCACCTGTACAACGCCTATGATTACGGCGACGGCGTGATTATCGTCCTGCACGACATCAACCGCGTGACCGGGCGCGTGCTGCCGGTTATTTTGAAGGAATTGCAGGCGGCAGGTGCGACCTTTCTGGCGCTGCCCCGTCCTGGCGACCAGCCGAATACACAGCCGGTCGCGCTTGGTGTTCCGCCGGGGCGTTAGGCGGCCATAGGGGTAGGGACACGATAACTGCATCGTGTCCCTACGGTTCATTCAGCATGGCCTTGAACGCTTCGATGGTTTTGATCGGTATGACCCTGCGTATTGAGATGGTTAAATGCTGATGCCGACGCGGTGGATGGCGAAACTGTTGTCGTCCTTCAGAATTTCCGACTTGGTAAGCCGCCCGTTGCAGGTCGCCAGCACTTCGTCGAAAATCATCTGCCCGGCCTGCTCCAGCGAAATTTCGCCGCGTAACACGCCGGAAACGTTCAGTTCCATCGTGTCTTTCATCAAGTCCCAGGACTCCTGATGTCCGGTGACTTTGATGGTCGGCATGATGGGATGCGAAACGGTATGGCCGCCGCCGGTCGAAAACACCAAGACCTGCGCCCCCGCCGCCGCGATGCTGCTGATGGACTCCGCGCCATGACCGGGGCCGTACATCACGTACAGACCGGGTTGGCTGCCGGGCGGCATGGCGATGTCCAGGTAATCCACGATGGGCGAATTACCGGCTTTTTTGCACGCGCCCATTGACTTTTCCTCGATGGTGGTCAGGCCGCCCAGGATGTTATCGCCGGTGGGCTGGCTGCCGCGAATGTCCTCGCCGCTTGCCAGGGCGCGCGCTTCCATATCGGCCACGCCGGCCATAATTTTATCCGCTACTTCCTTGCTGACGGCCTTACTGGTCAGCCACGTTTCCGCGCCCATCCATTCGGTCGTTTCGGCCATGATCGAACGCCCGCCTTCGGAAATGATCTTATCCGAACACAGGCCTGTGGCCGGGTTGCTGGACAGCCCCGACGTGGTATCGGACGTGCCGCAGTTCATCCCGAAGATCAGCTTGGAAAGCGGCACGGCTTCTCGCCGCTGGTCGCTTAACCGGCGGGCGATTTCCATCGCGTAGCGGGTAGTTTTTTCGGTGGCGGAAATCAAACCGCCGCTTTTACGAATGTTGACGGTGGCGATCAGCTTGCCGGTCGGGCTGATGTCCTGGGCGATGTCTTCGGCAGTGCAGCCGAGTTCCTGGAAGTGATCCACGATCACCACGCCGCCCACGTTGGGGTTGGCGCCCGTGCCGGACAAAAAGCGCCGCGTCATACGCAGGTCGGGTTTAACCTGCGTGCGCCCCAGGGGATGTTCAATCGCAATCGCGCCCTGGATGAGGCCGGCGACGTGCGCGCACAGTTTGTTGGCGTAGACCGTTCCGGCCAGGATAAGCAGCGTATTACGAATGCCCACCGAACCATCCGGGCGCGGGTAGCCGAAAAATTCTGTCATGCTGGTTACTCCTTAAAGACTCAACACAAAGACGCGCAGGCGCAAAGACTCAGGGTCAGGCTTCGCGCTATTTTTTCGCCGCCAGGTCGCCGCGCCCCCGGTTGCTCTCGACGTTGTGGATGTGGACGTGATCGCCGGGTTGAATATCCTCGGTGGCTGTGCCGATGCTCAGGCCGTATTTTATCACCTGCTCGCCTTTTTTGATCGGGCGCAGCGCGACCTTGTGGCCGTAGGGAATATCGGCGCGGGCAGTGATCGTCACATCGGTGACGCGCCCGGTCGTGCCGACCGTATCGCCCTGGCGAATCAGGTCTTCCAGCACGGCGGTTCCCACGTTGTCCGCCGCTTCGATGACAAACACGGTTTTCATGTTTCCTCCTTCGAGAGATCGTTCCGTCCCTAAACTTATTAAACGACAAATTCCTTTTCCCTGGCGAACTGCGGCAGATAGTCCGCAAATTCGACCAGGAAATCGTCCAGGATGGCACGGGCGGTGTCTATATCCGTCACCATCGGGTCGAGCAGAAGGGCTTGCAGCGCCAGATTTTTATCGCCCGTCGCGGCGGCTTCGACCACGATCCGGCTGCGAACCAGCTCCCGGCGGCACAATTCCGCGACCCCGTCCGGCAGCGCCGGGAAACCCAGGCCCTGAATACCCATGCCGGAGATAATACCCGGCACTTCCACGATGCTGTCGTCCGGCAGGTTCGGAATCAGGCCGTTGTTGAGGATGTTCAACTGCTGGCTGTAGTAATTGTCGTTGTAAGCAATGGCGCAGATGATCTCCGGCACGGGTTCGTTGAGGATGGCGAAGCGGTGCAGGTCGCGCAGTTCGTCTACCGACTGTTTTCCGCTGGCGATGGCGGCGGCCAGCGCGCGGCGGGTTTCGCGGCGGCGGCGGTTGCCCTCCCAGCTTTGCAGCTTCAGGTCGTATTTTTCCCAGGGTTTGGTGATTGGGTCATGCACCCAGGACAGGTATTCGCACATATGGCTGTCGCCGGCGGTGGGCATCATGCCGAAAATCTGGAATACTTCGCGCGTCAGCGGCTCGAAGTCACGCCGGAAGCCGGTAAACCAGCGCTCGCGCAGCAGGGGGTACAGGTCTTCGCCGGTCTGCCGGTCGCGGATTTCGTAGACCCACGAAAAATGATTGATGCCCGCCGCTTTGATGTCCAGGTGCTTCAACCCGGCGGATGCCACCGGGATGAAACGCGGCATGTTGTCGGCGTCGGTATGCACGTGGAAGCCTTCCGGGATTTCGACGCCGTAGCGGTCGCCCAGCACCGCCATCGCCATCGCGTAGCCCCACATCAACTGGTGGCACAGACCCATCACCTTTTTGATGCGCGTGTAGCGATGTACTGCCCAGGTCAGCCGGATGAGCGGGTTGGTCAGGTTCAGATACCAGGCGTTGGGACACAACTCCTCCATGTCGCGGGCGATGCCGACGATGGCGGGCAGGTTGCGGGCGGTGTGGGCGAACGCGCCGGGGCCGCCGTTTTCGGCGTAGGGCTGGCGAACGCCGTGCCGCAGCGGGATTTTCCAGTCCATTTCCCACACAGTTTCGCGCGGGCCGACCTGGATGGACACGATCACGAAATCCGCGCCGGGCAGGGCTTCACGCCGGTCGGTCGTGCTGGTGATGGTCATACGCGCGTCCCAGGCGGCGTTCATCTTTTCGGCGACGGCGTGCAGCGTGTCCAGGGCTTCCCGGTCTATGTCCACCATCGCCAGATGCGCGCCGCGCAGCCGCTCGGTCTGGATGATACGGGCCAGCGCGCCCAGGCCGAAAATGGCGCTGCCCGCGCCGAGGACAACGATTTTGGGGGGCTTTATCATAGGCTTCCTGTTTGCACCTTCTCGAACTGAATACGCGGTCGTCATTTGATTAACGTTACGGTGATCGCCAGTCCCCCTGTCCTTTTCAGGGGTAGGTTTTCCTTTCTCCCCACCCCCTGCCCCCTCCCCAAGTTTTGGAGAGGGGGTCAAAACGGGTTGCTACGGTTTTTAAGTCCCCTCTCCATGTAATGGGATTTAGGGGTGGGGAAGGTTTAGAACAGAACCAGCAGTTACCGTACCTTCTATCAGGGCAGGCCGTCCGCCCCGGCGGTTTTCCCCCGCCGCCGGGAAAGACGAACGGCGCGTCCCTGTGTGTTACCGAATATAACGGGTTAAAAAGTCCATATTGGTATCCCGGCTTTCGATGTTAACGGCGATGGCTTCATCGGCGGAAATGCCCCGGTGGACGATCTGCTGGATGGCCTGCGCCACCGCGCCAGGGTCGTCTGCGCCGGGAAAGGTGATATTGCGCCCGACCATCGCGCCGCGCACGTTGGCGCGCGTCTGCATCCCGGCGGCGAACTCCTGGTAGGTAGAGCGCGGGTCTTCTTTGGACGGGCCGCCCAGCAGGATGATCGGCAGCGTGGTCGCCATCGTCACGCGCCGGAAGTCTTCGCAGTAGGGCAGCTTCAGCCAGGTGTTGCGGGATGAATCGCCCAGGGCGGCCAGCACACCCACCAGTTTCACCAGTTCGTCGGCGGTGTTTTTCATCTCCCATTTGCCGTTGATGAAATCCATCCGCAGCGGCTCGACGAAAGCCGGCAGGTCGTAATGGTTCAGGTCGGTGATGGCGCGGGCGCAGTAGTCAATGGTGTTAAGCGTGCGTTCGTCGTCCGGCACAAAACGAATCAACATCTTGCCGCCGTCCAGCCGGAAGCGGTTGATGGACTCGGCAGTATACGCGGTGAAGCGGTCGTCAATTTCGCCCTTCACGCCGCTGATGCCGCCGCGCTGCATACAGCCGATCAATACCCGGTTATCCAGGAAGGACGGCCCGCCGCCCTGCTGCACCAGATAATCCAGAATCAGCAGGTCTTCGATCATATCCGGCGTACTCATAAAACCGTCGAAGTCGGTGGCAAGCAGCACACGCATGATGCGCCCTAAAAGCTGCTGCCGGTCGCCCATGATGAACGGGTCGCCGCCGATATTGGTCACGCCGCGCCCCGGATGGTCGGCGGCCAGGATGGTCAGCCGGCCGTCGGGGGCCAGTTTATTGCGCTGGCGGCGCGTCTGGGCGTGCTGTTCGATGATGTCCGGTTCGTCCACGCGCACTTCAGTGATGCGCTCGAAGATACGCGCCGGGAAAAAAGCCTCCAGGTCGAAGCGATAGCCGCCGGTTGTATATTCAGTAGACATCCTTTGTTTCCTTTCGTTCTGTCCATTGGGCCTCAGGACACGGCAGCCCGCGTCCTCAGGTTCTATTGTCGGACAGATTGCGGTCGGCTGCATCCCTAAATGGCGACGGCAGGCGCATCACCGGCGGCACATCCCCGATCAGCGGCAGCGCGTAGTCCACAAATGCCGGCGAAACCATATTCCCGGCTTCGTTCATGTATTCGTGGGGCAGGGTTCGATGCTGCCCGGCAGCTGCGTCCAGGGCGATTGTTCTGACCTCGCACCCGTAGGGGCGGCTTGCAGACCCGCCCTCATGCCGCTTCAGCGCCACCATCGAATCGTGTTCGCCCCGCGCCAGCGCCTGCGCGGCATAGTCGCCCACCTGCCGCGCTTCCGCCCGGTCTACCTCCGACACGCAGGCGCTCAACGCGCGCCCGATGTTGCCGGGACGAAAGTAGCGTATTTGCAGCCCCAGGCGTTCCCGCACCAGCCGCGCCAGGTACAGCCCGGCGCTGGCGATCAGGCCGTGTATGGTGCGTCCCAGCATGTCGGTCGTGCCGTCGCCCTCGCTGCTGCCGACAAACGCGCCGTCGGCGTAGCGCACGCCTTCGCCCACCACGATATACACGCGGTTCAGCCGCCGGTGAACGGCGGCCACGTCCTGTAAAAATCGCTCGTCGTCAAAGATGATTTCCGGCACATAAACCAGGTGCGGCGCGTCGTCGGCCTTCTCCTTCAACAGCGCGGACGCGGCGGCCAGCCAGCCAGCATCGCGCCCCATCGCTTCCAGGATCACGGCATCGTCGAACGTCGTCATGGCTTCCAGGTCAAGCCCGGTATCGCGGGCGGCCAGCGCCAGGAAACGCGCCGCGCTGCCGTAACCCGGCGCGTGGTCGGTGACGTTCAGGTCGTTGTCTACCGTTTTGGGGATGCCGATCACGCACAGGTCGTAACCCGCATCCCGCGCCATCAATGAAAGCCGGTGTGCCACCCACATCGAGCCGTTGCCGCCGCAGTAAGCGAAGCCGGTTACGCCGCGCCGCCGGAAGGCCGCCAGGACGCGGGCATACTCATCCTCGTCCAGCTTGCGGCGGCTGGAGCCAAGCGCCGCGCCGGGCGTTACCGCCAGCCGTTCCAGCGTGTTTTCGTCCAGACTGTTCAGATCAAGGAACGAGTCGTTCAGCGCGCCTTCCAGCCCGTGCGCCAGCCCAAACACGGACGCGCCCGCCCGCCGCGCCCCGCCGATGAAGCCGGCCAGGCTAGTGTTCAGAACGGCGGTTGGCCCGCCCGACTGCCCGATCACAAAAACGCCGCTCAAGTTCGATTTTCCGAATTAATTTCTCAACTTGATAAATTAATTATACGCCAAAAGTTTAAAGCCACCAGATGCTAATTGCTGGTTTTCTGGCAGCCGATTACTGGAAACTGACGGCTACTTTAATCCGGTTGTCGCAATGCCGGTGGTGATGTACCGCTGCAAAAAGGCAAATACCACCGTGATCGGCAGCAGCGTCAGCACCGTCATCGGCAGGATATAATGCCATTGTACGTTCAAATCGCCCTGGAAAGCGTTCAGCCCTACCTGAAGCGTAAATAGTTCGGTGCGGCTGAGGACGATCAGCGGCCATAAAAAGTCGTTCCAGCGCCACATCACGGAGAAAATTGCCAGCACCGCCAGCGCCGGGGCAGCCAGCGGCAGCACGATCTGCCAGTAGATGCGCCACTCGGTCGCGCCGTCAATCCGCGCCGATTCCAGCAGTTCGTCCGGGATGGTGAGCATGTACTGGCGCAGCAAAAAAACGCCCGTCGGCGTGGCCGCGCCGGGGATGATGACACCCATCAGGTTGTTCACCCATCCCACTTCGTTGATGACCAGGAAAGCCGGGATTAAAATCACCGACACCGGAACCATCAGCGTGCTGAGGATGATGAGAAAAATCGTGTCGCGGCCTCTGAATTGATATTTGCTGAGGCCAAACGCCGCCATGCTGTTGATGAGCAGCGTCACGACGGTAGCCGCCACCGTCACGACCACGCTGTTGCCCAGGTAAGTGAGGAACGGGAATTTCTGAATCGCTTCCTGATAATTCTGAAGGCTGAAGTTGACGTAACGCACCGCCTGCCGCTGGTTGATGTTGACCTGCACCGGCTCGGCCTCCGGGTTGGCCGGGTCAATCAGGCGTGCCATGATGCCCACCCGCGCCACCTGCGCCAGTCTTTTAACCGTGCCATCTTCCAGGGTCACGTCGTACAGTTCGAGCGGCTGGTCATATCCTTCCACCTCAACCGTTTGCTGCCAGTAGGGCAGCAGTGTGGGCGGGAACTCCACCAACCCGCGCTCCGACTTGAACGACGACAGCACCAGCCACAACACCGGCGCGAACATCACAAACGTGCCGACGATCAGGTACAGGTAGGTAAAAACGTCGGTGGTGGTGAAGCGCGTGCCGCCCTGAAGCCGCGTGAGGAAGGCCAGCACGCCGCGCGGCTGCTCGGCGTAAGGCCGGGAATAGGTTTCGCTGGAAACCGGCTGTGCCATAAATAAACCCCCTCAGGCCGCGTCCACGCGGCGGCCAAGCCGAAGCTGAAAAACCGTCAAAATCATCAGCACCAGCGCCAGCAGCAGGGATGCCGCCGCCGCCAGCCCGTAGTTGCGATTCTGGAAAGCGGTCGTATAGATGTACTGCACGATGTACAGGGTGGCGCTGCCGGGGCCGCCGTTGGTCAGCACGTACACGTGGTCGAAAATCTGCACCGCGCGGATGATTGACAGCACCAGCACAACGAACATAGTCGGCATCAGCAGCGGCAGGGTGATGAACCGGAAGCTCGTCAGGGGGTTTGTGCCGTCAATCTGGCCGGCTTCGTACAGGTCGGGCGGGATGGACTGCAAACCCGCCAGCAGGATGAGCGTAAAAAAGCCCATCTGCGCCCAGGCCCCGCTGACAATCACCCAGAACTGCGCCCAGCCGCCGTCCAGCAAAAACGGCACGCGCGTGCCGCCCGCGCTGACGATGACGGCGTTTAACAGGCCGTCCTGCTGGAGCAGCCATTTCCAGATGAGCGCCACCACCACCGGCGACAGCAGCACCGGGTAAAAAAACATACTGCGGAAGAACCCGCGCCCGAATAGTTTGCGGTTAAGCGCCAGCGCCGTTATCAGCCCGAACACCACGATGAGCGCCACTTCGGTGACGACAAAAAGGCCGGTGTTGCCCACGCCGCGCCAGAAACGATCCTGATTGCAGGTGGATGGGTCGAAGATGCTGACGCAGTCCAGCAGCTTGGCGATGTTGTCTGTGCCGATAAACCGCCGGTTGCCCAGCAGGATTGAATCGCCGGCGGTGAAGCCGTAATAAAAATTCAGCAGCATCGGCAGCAGGATGAAGATGCCGAAAATGAGCATGTTCGGCAGCAGAAAAATATAGGCCATACGCTGGAAGCCAAAACGTTTTTCCAGCGGCTCGAACACATAATCAAAGACGCCCAGCACGGCACTCAATAGGCGGCTGATCGGGTTGGGGCGCGGATTCCTCTACGCGGGGGCCGGGGCGCTGCTGACCAGCCTGTGGCGCGTGGCGGACGCGACGGCGGCGCGCTGGATGGAGTCTTTCTACCGATCCCTGATCGATGGACTGCCTAAAGCGGCGGCGGCCCGGTCCGCGCACCGCGCGCTGCTGGCCGAAGATGGCGCAACGCATCCTGCGTATTGGGGCGCGTTTCAACTGGTGGGCGACCCCCGCCCGCTGTCCTGCTCACGGGATCGCACAGCAGACAGGAGCCTGACATGATCAAGAGCCGTTCCTCGAATGATCAAGAGATTGTCTTTTTTGCGCCCGGCGCGCTGCTGTTCCTGGTGGAGCACGACGAGCCGCTTGGACCCGGCGCGCTGGTCGAAGCGGTGCAGTCGCATCCACTGGTGCGCGGCGACGAGCGTCTGGCAAAAGCGCGCTTCTCGGCGGAGCGCGTGCTGAGCTTCGCCCCGCCAGCACTCGAAGTCAAGGCTAAATCGGAACGAGTTTACCGGCGACCCATCCGCGCGTTATTCAGTCGCGCGGCGCAGCCGCTGGCCGATCGCCGCCTGGCCGTCTACTCTACCGTGTTCGCCGATCTCGATCTGCCCGACGCGGAGCTGATCGCGCTGGTCGAGGAGCTTGATCGCCGCCTGGAAGCGGAAGGCGAGCCGGGGCCGGGCGGGGTGGTTTTGCGCACGGTGACGCCGAACTGGCTGGCCGCTGGCGCGCCCTACCACATCGGCACAGGCGGACCGGGCGCGCAGCCGGTTCCGGCCAAAATCGAAACCGGCGCGTGGTGGCAGTCCGCCGGGGCGGATGTATC
>QUBZ01000015.1 GCA_014338005.1 Chloroflexota bacterium
TTTCAGGCTCATCTGGATAACACGTTCTTTCATTTCGACTGGATTGACAAATACCTACCAAGTCCATTATGTCATTCCGTTTTCATTTGACCATTAGTAGGCGTTTTTATCCCGCCGCGTCATTGTCTGCCAGACGGTGCGGAGGATGATTTTAATATCCAGCCACAGCGACCAGTTTTCGACATACCACAGGTCGTATTGTGTGCGTTCGGCGATGGAGGTATCGCCGCGCAGGCCGTTCACCTGCGCCCAGCCGGTCATCCCGGCTTTTTCGCGGTGGCGCTCCATATAACGCGGAATATGCTCGCGGAATTGCAGCACGTAAACCGGGCGTTCCGGGCGCGGCCCGACCAGGCTCATCTCGCCCAACAGCACGTTAATCAGCTGCGGAATTTCATCCCAGTTGGTGCGGCGCATAAAACGCCCCAGGCGCGTCACGCGCGGGTCATTCTCCACCGTCCAGCCGGGGCCGCCGGCTTCGGCATCAATCCGCATGGTGCGGAATTTAATCATCGGGAACGGGCGGCCATCCAGCCCCATACGTTCCTGGGTATAAAAAACCGGGCCGTTATCTTCCAGGCGGATGGCGAGCGCCGTCAGCAGCATGAACGGCGACAGGAACACCAGCCCCCAGAACGACCCCAACAAATCCAGGCTGCGTTTGAGGCTCAATCGCCAGCCGCGCAGCGCGATGTCGCGCACCGTCAGCAGCGGCGTGCCGCCCAGGTCGTCCACGCTCAGGTCGCCGGCCATATAAGCAAACACGTCCGGGTAGATTTTGATGTCCACCCGCCCACGCTGGCACAGCGTCACCAGTTCGACGATTTCCGCCCGCTGCGCTTCCGGCAGGGCGATAATCACCTGTTCGATCCCCTGGGTATCAATCAGGCGCGGCAGATCGTGATAAGTGCCGATGATCGGATACCCGGCCAGCGTGCCGCGTGTTTTGGTTTTGCCGTTAACCACCACGCCGACGATGTTGTAACCCAGTTCAGGGTGGGCGTTCACCCGGCGGGCGATGTCGCGGGCGATTTTGCCCATGCCGACGATCAGCAGGTTATCCCGATCGAAACCGCGCTCGCGCAGGCGGGTTTGCAGGACGCGGTACACTTCCCGTCCCAGGATCACCAGCGCGGCGCTGAATATCCAGACATAAAAGAAAATGCCGCGCGAATAATCCACTTCAAAAATGGTCGTTTTGAAGATTAATTCCTGCATGGCGCTGGCGATGAGCGAGCCGACCGTGACCACACCGATAATTTTGCGCCCCTGGTCAATGCGGCTGGCGGCGCGCGGCGGGTGATAAAGCCGCGAAAAATAAAACATGCTGATGATGATGGCGACGTGCAGCGCCAGCGTGGGTAAATAACGCTCAAAAGCCGGTATTTTTTCAAGCTGGCCGAATAATGGCAGGCTGACACGACCGGCGTAACCCAGCAGGAACGCGCCAATTAACGCCAGCAGGTCCAGCAGCAGCAGCAGGGCGCGCAGATACGTGCGCGTTCGGTTGGGGCGTACTGCCGGGGATGTCAGGTACTCGACGGCAGACGCATCTCCTGCCACAGCCCCCGTCCCCCTTTGAGCAGCAGGCCCAGCATCACCAAGCTGTGCAGCCACAGCGGCGTGGTCTGCCGGTAATGCTTCCGATAAAAAATCAGCATCGCCCGCTGAAACTCGAACTGGGCTTTCTGGCTCTTGCGGCTGGCAGCCCGTTTGATGTGCTTGACCGTCACCTGCGGGTGATAAAACACCTTCCACCCGGCCTTTTTTATCCGGTAGGCCCAATCTAAATCCTCTCCGTACATGAAAAAGGTTTCGTCCAGCAGACCGACCGCCGCGATGGCTTCGCGGCGAACCTGCATGTACGCCCCGACCACCGAGTCCACTTCGATCTCCCGGTCAGGATCAACGAACGTCATATTATACCGTCCAAAGCGTGGGCTGTGGGGGAACAGTCTGGACAGGCCCGAAAAACGGTACAGCGAAACCACTGGCGTAGGGAAACTGCGGCGGCAGGCCAGGTCCAGGCTGCCGTCCTCCAGAATCAGTTTTGGCCCGGCAGCGCCCACCTCCGGGCGCGCGTCCATAAACTGCACCATCTTAAACAGAGCGTCGGGCGGCACTTCGGTATCCGGGTTAAGCAGCAGGGCATAGCGCGGCGCGTCCGGCGCGACTTCGCCCGCCCCACCAAAACCTAAAGCGCGCAGCCCCAGGTTATTAGCGCACGAATACCCGTCGTTGCTCTTGCTTTCGATCACCAGCACATCGGGGAACAACTGCCTGACCATCTCGGCGCTGCCATCGGTGGACGCATTATCCACGACGACAACCTGAAAGGAAAAATCGCCCGCGCTCGCCAGAACGGTTTCCAGACAGCGTTTGAGATAATCGCGCGTATTCCAGTTGACGATCACAATGCCCAGGTCGCGCATAACATCTCCCGGTTACGCCAGGATTGTACCACAAACAATCAGCCTCAGCACAACGGCCAGCAAACGTTCGGCTAACAGTGCGGGCGGCCTTCACCGGATTCTCACGCCAGGGGCGTAATACCCGGCGCGGGACGGCGTTTTATAATACACCACCCACGCTCCTACCCCTCCTCTCCGGCGGAGGCGGTGGGCAGCGTCTGCAGCGGCTGCCCCCGCAGGGCCGCCCGCATGGCGTCCCGGTCGTCCCAGGGATATTCGACCGTCCCAAAACACATGCTCTGTTCGTGGCCTTTGCCGCAGGCCATCACCACGTCACCCGCCCGCGCCATCTGGCAGGCGCGGAAGATCGCCTCGCCCCGGTCTGGCACGCGGATGAAGGTTTTTCCCTCCACGCCCCCCTGGGCGATGCAGCCCTGCGCCATCGCCTCCAGTATATCATCCAGCGATTCGGTGCGCGGGTCTTCGGCGGTCAGGATGGTGAAGTGCGCCAGCCGGGCGGCGGTTTCGGCCATCAAACGGCGCTTCTCGCGGTCACGCAGGCCGGCGCTGCCAAAAACGACGATCAGCCGCTTGCCAATGTTTAACATCCGGCGTCCGGCTTTGAGCGCGTTTTCCAGGGCGTTCGGCGTGTGGGCAAAATCCACAATCGCCATAAAATCCTGCCCTTCGTCTATCCGTTCCATCCGGCCCGGCACGCCGGCAGCCCCCTCCAGGGACAGCCAGATCAGGTTTTGATTGAAGTGCAGGCTGTAACCGACCGCGATGGCCGCCAGCGCGTTATAAACGTTGAAGTCGCCCATCAGCGGCATAACATATTCGATCTTTTTATCGTAGGGGCGCTCGAAAACCGGCCTGACCTCAACCTCAATATGCGTGCCGTCCGGCAGGTAATAAATGCCGGCTGCGCGCACATCCGCCGCCGGGTTGTTGATGCCGTAGCGCACAACTTTATCCGCCGGGAAAGCGGCGAAAAAATCGGCATTCGGGTCGTCGGCGTTGATAACCGCGATTTTGGATTGCGACGGCTTACGATAGGACAGCGACAGCATCTCGAACAAACGGCCTTTGGCGGCGCGGTAGTTCTCGAACGTGCCGTGATAATCCAGATGTTCGTGCGTGACGTTGGTCATCACGGCTACGTCTACGTCCACACCGTTCAGCCGCCCCTGCGCCAGCCCGTGACTGGTCATCTCCAAAACGGCGTGCGTCAGGCCGTTGGCGACCATCTGCGCCAGAAAACCCTGCACCTGCGGCGCGCCCGGCGTCGTGACGTGCAGCCCCGTATCGGCGGACGTTCCACCCAGTTCGGCGGAAACCGTGCTGATGAGTCCGGCGCGTTCGTCGGCAGCCGACTGTAAAACGCCGTGAATCAGCGTGCTGGTGGTGGTTTTGCCATCTGTGCCGGTTACGCCGATGACCGTTAACCGGCGCGAAGGGAAATCGTGGTAGGCCGCCGCCAGCAGGCCGGTGGCCTCCTGCGCCTGCCGCACGCGCGCGTATGGCACGGGCAGGCCGTCCAGGTCGCGCTCCCCGACCACTGCCGCCGCCCCTTTTTCAACCGCGCGCGGGATGAAGTCGTGGCCGTCGGTGGATAAACCCTGCCGCGCCACGAACAGGCCGCCGGGCTGTAAATCGGCGTCAGATTCGACCACCGGGGCGCGCACGTCACAATCGCCGGACGCCGCGATGACATCCGGCAGGACGGCCAGCAATTCAGAAAAACGTTTGCTCATCACTCACCAGCCCATTTCGCAGCCGCGCCAAACAAACGCGCCGACGATTTCGCCGGCGCAGGAACCTACACAAACATACGTCCCTCTCCCCGCCGCGCTGCGGCCTGCAAGAGAGGGATGGGGACTTCAGCAGTCGTTATACCAGCCGGCCAGAAAGCTCGCTCAGGCCGCTGCGGACGCTGCCGTCTACCACGCGGTCGCCAGCGCGAATCACCAGGCCGCCCAGAATAGCCGGGTCTACGGTAAAAGTCACGCTGGACGCGCCGATTTCCTTCTGCACTTTTTTCTGTTCAGCTTCGCTCAAAGGCATGGCGCTGACGACCTCCACCTGGCCGGAGAGCTTCTTGGCGGCGTCCGGCACTTTGGCGAAGAAATCATCAATCAAGGCCTGCTGGCGTTTTTCGTCCAGCGATTCGCCGATCAAACGCTGCGCGACGGCGATGGCAATGGCCGCCACCTGCCCACGCATTTCGGACAGATGCTGGTTGCGCTCAGCCTCGGCGCTGGCGCGCGCTTCGCTGCGAATACGCTCGGCCCCGCTGCGCGCTTCGGCCTCGATCTGTTTGGCGACTTCTTCGCCCCGCGCGCGGCCTTCTTCAATCGCTTTGGCGACATCGGTGCGGGCTGCGGCCAGCACTTTTTCGGCCTCGGCTTCGGCATTGCGGCGGGCATTGGCCGCGACGGCGGCGTCCTCCACACCCTTAGCGATTTCGGCGGCGCGGTTGTCCAGCATGTTCGTGATGGGACGCCATAACAGCAGGGTCAGCGCCCCAAAGATGATCCCAAAGTTGATGATCTGGGAGATCAGATAGCCGGCATTCAGGCCCAGCGCCGCGATGCCGCCGCCGCCTTCTTCGGCAGCCGCGCCTTCTTCGGCGGCAGCAGCCACCATCGGCACGACCAGCAGGGCGGCTATCGCCAGGAGCAGTAAAAGTTTCCCTAATGGTTTACGCATGTCCGCACTCCTCGACATGCTATTGCAGCACGAACAGGATAATAAGCGCCACCACCAGACAGTAAATCGCCACAGCTTCCGCAAACACGATACCAAGAATCATGTTCGTCTGGATATTACCGGAAGCGTCCGGGTTACGTCCAATCGCCTGCAGCGCGCCGCTGACCAGCACACCAATACCAATACCCGGCCCAAGCGCGCCGATCATTGCCAGTCCCGCGCCAATCGCTTTGCCTAATGTCGTCAGATCGCCTTCCATGATAATGTCATTCCTCCTATTGCAGATTTAGCGTGTGTATTCCTGATGAGTAAACAGCTTTTCAGGCGTGTTCTTCGTGATGTTCCTCGTCGCCATGATGGCCTTCCATCGCCTGGGCGACGAATACCAGCGTCAGCACCGCAAAAACCAGCGCCTGCGCCAGACCGACGATCAGCTCCAGCGCGTAAAAAATAATCGGCAGGCCCGTCCCCAGCAGGAACAGCATCACCGCGATCAGAATGCCGCCGGCGAAGATATTGCCGAAAAGACGGAAGCTCAGGCTGACGATTTTGGACAGTTCCGAGATAAACTCCAGCGGCCCGACAATCAGATCAATCGCGCCCAACGGCTTTTTGCTCAGGTTGCCCAGCGAGCGAACGGGGATGAACTTTTGCAGATAGTTCAAGCCCTGCTCCTTGAAGCCGTAAATCTGGATAAACGTGAAGGAAATCAAAGCCAGCGCAATCGTCAGGTTGAGGTCGGTGGCCGCCGGGCGGAAGAAGGGCGTGATGTGGAAACGATGCTCCTCCAGCGGGTTGCCGGCTGTGGCGGCTTGTTCACCCTCGACTGCCGCGCCTTCCTCGCTCACGACTTCGCCTTTAGCGGTGGCCTCGGCGCAGGCGTGTTCCATATCCAGGTTAACCGGGTCGCCGCCAAAAAGCGGCTGGGTGTTGCGTAACTGGTAAACTTCGACGCCCAGGAAATTATCGCTGATTTTAGTCGCCTGATAGCCGTTGGTGCCGGGATGCGCGCAGTGGAACTTGCCCACGCTTTCGATGCCGGGAATGATGCTCATCCAGTTGGCGAACAGCAGGAACAGGAAAATCGTCGCCACCAGCGGGAAAATCGAGCGCGCGTTTTTGTTCCCGGCAGTGTTCCGCACAAAACCGTACAAACCGCCCGCGATCAGCTCCAGCAGGGTTTGGAAGCGGCTGGTCGGGACTTTTTTGCGCCAGCCGTTGGACACGCGCCAGCCCAGGACGGCGATCACCAGTACGATGATGTCCACCAGGAACAGCGAAGTCATCGTGTTAATCAGGTTAAAATCTTCGCCCAGGTCAATACCAAGCGGCTTCCAGTGATAAACCAGGATTTCGCCCGGCACCTGAATGACCGGGATAGCCGCTGCCGCGCCCGCACCGGGCAGCGCGATAAACGGAATCGTGACGCAGACGACTGCCGCAAAAATTAAGAGTCCGAGTCCAACGAGACAGCCTCGCTGGTTGGTCGTCATGACGGCCCTCCTCCACTGAACTTATTCAAAAACACCATTCGCATTCCCAAGTGGCAACCTCCTCTAAAACAGTGAAGTGTCGGTATCCTGATGCTCTTGTGGCCGCGTCTGGATCGCGTTGACCAGTTTTAAAACGATCCGAACCACCAGCCATAACGTTACAGGTACGCTGAGTACCACCAGCCCCACCGTGAACGGCCCGCGCAGCCCAAAACGCGCGTCCAGCCATAAACCGGCGAACAAGGCCGCCAGCACGATCACGGTGATAAAACAACCCGCCAGCCCGGCCACCCCCGCATAGGAGAGGTTTTTAACGCGCCTGGCTCGGTCGGATCGGGACATGAAAACCCCAAAGGTTCGGGAATTCTATCACAAGTGCCTGTGATTGCCAACAAGAATTACGGCCAATTACATAAAGCTCGATCATTTTAATTGCCGGCGGAAGCTGCCTGCTTTGCCCCATCCCCTTCCCTTAGGGGCATACGTCCTCATTCGGGAAGGGGCTAAAATGGGGTTGCAGGAGGGCTAAAGCAGCCTGATCTGCCTACCCTACAAACAGCGAACCGGCGCTGCGTACCGCCCAATCGAACACCACCTGCGCGCCGACCGTACCCAGCACGATCACCAGCAGTGACGTGATCGCCAGCACCCAGGCATACGGGCGCGATACCGGAATCGGTTTATCCTCATCTTCGCTGCGGTCTACGTACATGACCTTAATCACGACCAGATAATAATACAGACCGATGATGGCGTTCAGAACACCTACCACCGCCAGCCATACCAGGTCGGCCTGCACCGCCGCGTTGAACACAAAAAACTTACCGAAAAAGCCCGCCGTCGGCGGCACACCGGCCAGCGACAGCAGCCCGACCGTCATCATCAGCGCCAGCGCGGGGCTGCGGCGGCTCAAACCGGCCAGGTCGGCAATCGTTTCGCTGCCGGTCGCCTCGCTGAACAGGATGACGACGGTGAACGCCAGCAGGTTCGTAAACACATACATGAACATATAAAAGCCGACCGATGCCACCGCCTGCGCCTGCACGTCGGTGCTGGCAGCTTGCAGCGCCGCCACCCCGATGAGCGTATAGCCGGCCTGGGCGATGGACGAATAGGCCAGCAGCCGTTTGATGTTGCGCTGCGCCAGAGCGATCACGTTGCCGATGGTCATGGAAATGACCGCCGATGCCGCCATCAACTGCACCCAGAAGTCCTTAATCTGGGCATCCCCGATCACCAGCGCCGCCGGGAAAACCGCCATCAGAAAACGCACCAGCAGCGCAAAACTGGCCGACTTGCTGGCGACGCTCAGGAAGGCCGTCACCGGCGTAGGCGCGCCTTCGTACACGTCCGGCGTCCAGAAGTGGAACGGCACGGCGCTGATTTTAAAACCGAAGCCGACGATCACCAGCACCAGCGCCCCCAGCACCGGAATCGCGTTATCGGCGAATGCCTGGCTGCCCAGGTACTGGCCGATCTGGTACAGGCTGGTCTGCCCGCCGCTGAAGCCGAACAGCAGGCTCATGCCGAACAGCATCAAGGCCGAGGCAAACGAGCCAAACAGGAAATATTTGACGCCGCTTTCGGCAGATTTCTGGTCGCCGCGTTTGAAGGCCGCCAGCAGGTACAGCGGAATAGAGGTCGTTTCCAGCGCCAGGAAGGCCATAATCAGGTCGGCAGCCCCGGCCATCAGCGTCATGCCCAGGGTGGAAACGATAATAATCAGGTAAAACTCGCCCCGGTGGCCGACGCCTTTAACGTCTATAGACATCAGACAGGTGATGCCCGCCGCCAGCAGCACCATCACTTTAAAGATTTGCGACAGCACATCGTGGCGCACCATGCCGCCCCAGTACAGGCCCTCCGGCGTCGCCTGCGACCCCGGCCACAAAATCAGCGGCAGCGCGACGGTAAAACCCAGCCCTAACCCGGCCACAATGGCGATAGTACGGTGCTGGCCCTTCGGCAGGCTCAGGTCAAGCGCCAGGACGATCAGCGCCAGAACGGTCAGGGCGATTTCCGGCAGAATCGCCAGCAAACTAGTTGCAAGATCAAATTCGGTAACGATCATTTACGCCCCCCCAAGAATAGCCAGAACGGGTCGCAGGCCGGCTTCGATCATCGGGGCCATAATCGCCGGGTAAACCCCCAGGACGACCAGCGGCGTGCCGAGCAAAAACAGGATGATGCGGTCGGTGATGTTAATGTCGCCCACGTCGCTGTAGCGTTTTTCGTTAAACTCGCCGAAAAACACCTGCCCGACCACACGCAGCACGTAGGCCGCCGTAACCACAATACCCAGCGCCGCCAGGATGACGATGATCGAATAGTAGTTGGACAGCGTGAAGTCGCCGATTCGCAGCGTCACCTGCGGCGAGGCATTCCACATGCCGACAAAAATCGGGAACTCCGCGATAAACCCGCTCAGTCCCGGCATACCCATGCTGGTCAAACCGCCGATGATGAAGGCGACGGCCACCCAGGGCATCCGTTTGACGAAGCCGCCCAGGCTGGGGATATCACGGGTATGCGCCCGGTCGTAAACCATACCGACGCAGCCGAAGAACAGCGCCGTCATCACGCCATGACTGAACATCTGCAAACCCGCGCCGGTCATGCCGATGATGTTCATGGATGCAAAACCCATGCTCACCAGCCCCATATGGCTGACCGACGAAAAGCCGATGACGTATTTAAAGTCGCGCTGGCGGAAGGCGATGAACGCGCCGTAAACCACATTTATCAGCGTCAGGAATACAATCCAGGGCAGATGCGTTTGCGCGCCTCCTGGCAAAAGCTGCACGCCCGCCCGCAGCGCGGCATAAGCGCCCAGTTTCATCAGCACGCCGGCGTGGATCATCGAAACCGCCGTCGGCGCGGCCACATGGCCGTCTGGCGACCAGTTGTGGAAGGGGAACACGCCCGCCAGCACGCCGAAGCCGATGAAGATGAACGGGAACCACAATTTGGCGAACGTCAGGGTTTCTACCCCGGCGTAACCGCCGACATCAAACGCGCCGTTTTCCGCCGCCAGCATCAAATGGGTCATGTCGAAGCTGAACTCGTGCGAGTCGGGCGTCAGCAGGCCGGAGGCTTTAGCCTGCGCGAACACCTGCGCGCCGTCGTTGAGGAAATAATTATTCGCCGCCAGCACCATAGCGATCACGCCGACCAGCGCGATCACCGAGCCGATCAGGATATACAGCGTCAGCTTCATGGCGGCGTATTCGCGCGTTTTCACCCATCCCCAGGTGGCGATGAGCAGATACATGGGGAAGATCGCCAGCTCGTAAAAGAAAAACAGCACGAACATATCTATGGCGAGGAACACGCCGTAAACGCCCGCCACCAGGAACATAAAAAAGGCCATAAATTCCCGTGTGCGGTCTTCGATACGCCAGGAAATCAGCACGCCGGCGACGGCCACCATGCCGGTCAGCAGCACCATCGGCGCGTTCAGGCCGTCCACGCCCAGGTGATAGCTGATACCCAACTGCTCCACCCAAACAACTCTTTCCTCGAACGCCAGCCCATCGCGGAACATCTGCGTGGCGAGGTTAGGCGTTCCGGCGTCGCGCAGGGCGTCTTCGTTGGCGCTGACGGCGCTCACCTGGCTGTTGTAACCAAAGTACACCGCGCCGGACATCACCAGCACGGCCACCGCCGCCGCGATAGACAGCCCCCGGATGAGGTCACGCTGCTCGCTTTTCATCAGCAGGATGACCACCCCGGCCACAATCGGCGTGAAGATGATGAGACTTAAAATCGGAAATGTGAATGTTCCGTCCATACGTTTTCCTTTTCGCCCGCCCTTGACATCTTTTCGGGCTACAAAACACCCTTGCGAAACATCAGAATGAGGCAGGCTTGGTTATCCCCCGAACAACCGCGTTACCGAGTCGTTGATGATCGGCAAAATCCAGTTCGGCACAACGCCGGTGATTAACATCAGCGCCAGCAGGGGCGCGATGGCGACTACTTCGCGCAGTTCGATCTCCAGGTGCGTGTCGCGCCACTTCAGGTTAAACGGCCCGTGCAGCACGGCGCGAATACCCTTCAGGATATAACCGCCGGTGAACAGCAGCCCGATCATCGCCACCAGCGTCAGGCCGGTAAACACCGGCCAGGCCCCGCGCACCACCAGGAACTCGCTCACAAAGCCGTTCAGCCCCGGCAGCCCCAGGCTCGCCATGCTGGTGAAGATAAAAATGCCGCCGTAAATGGGCGCTTTGACCCAGAAGCCGCCGTATTCGCGCAGGTCGCGGGTATGCGTTTTGTGATAGATCGCCCCGGCGAGCAAAAACATGGCCGCCGAACTGAGGCCGTGATTGAACATTTGCAGCACCGCGCCGTTGGTGGCGAAGATGGCGTTTTGCAGGTGTTCACCGGTGGCGTCCATGAAGTTCTGCCCATAGGCCAGCGCCGCCACCGCCAGGCCGATTGCCACAAAACCCATGTGGTTGACGGAACTGTAGGCCACCAGCCGTTTGATGTCGTTCTGGGCGAAGGCCGCAAACGCGCCCAGGACGATGCTTAACATCGCCAAGAAGGCGAAAATGCCGGCCCAGTTGGTCTGGATAACACCCAGGATATTCACGTCCGCCACCCATACGTCCGGGAAGAGCGGGATCGCCAGCCGCAAAAAACCATACGCGCCCAGCTTGAGCATCACACCCGCCAGCAGCATCGAACCGGCGGTCGGCGCTTCGCCGTGCGCGTCCGGCAGCCAGGTATGAAACGGCCAGACCGGGACTTTGATGCAGAAGGCCACAAAAAAGCCCAGGAACGCCAGCGCCTTGACCGTTTCGATGCCAATGCCCAGGAACGCGCCGCCCTCGCCCTGGAAGGCCACCCAGGAGTTCACAGCGGCGGGGTTGACCAGCGTGGGAATATCGAACGTGCCGGCTGTCCAGCCGATGAGCTGCGTCGCCAGCAGCATCCCCAATGAGCCGCCCACCGAATAAATGAAAAACTTGGTCGAGGCGTATTTGCGGTTCGGGCCGCCCCACTGGTCAATGATGAAATACATCGGCACGAGGCTGAGTTCGTAGAACAGGAAGAAGATCATCATATCCAGCGCCACGAACACGCCCAGCAGGCCGGTTTCAAAAAACAGCAGCAGCGCCATGTGCATATGCACGCGCTCGTCTACCTCGAAGCTGATGAGGATCGCCAGCGGCACCAGGATGCCGGTCAGCAGCACCATCGTCGCGCTGATGCCATCAATGCCCACGTGCCACGACGCGCCAATCAGCGTAAACCAGGGGACTTGCGACACCATCTGATAGCCGGCCTCGGTGCGGTCATAGGCGAAAAACACCACCACGCAAAGCGCCCCGATCACCACCGACAGCGCCAGCGCGCCCCAGCGGGCTGCGTCCTTCTGCCGGGGCAGCAGCAGCACGATCACCGCCGCCGCCGCCGGGGCCACCACCAGAAAACTGAGAATGTCTATTCCGAGTATCGTCATACCATCAACCTCGTGGCAGGGGCGGGTTTTGAAACCCGCCCCTACAAATACATCCCATTATTACGGCGCTGCCTGAACCAGCACGCCGCCGGCAGTAGCCGCGAAAATCAGCGCGATCAGAATGGCGGCGATGGCGATGAGCAGTAAATACTGCTGCACGCGCCCGGTCTGGATGCGGCGGAACCAGGCCCCGAATACAGCCACCAGTTCCGGGATGCCGTCGCCCACGCCATCAATCAGCCAGGTATTGAGCAGTTTGAACAGCTCGCCAATCCAGGTCGCCACCCGCCCTATCAAGTGCAGGAAGCCGTCAATGATATTCCGGTCGAGGAAACCTACCACAACCACTTCCGAGAACCACCGCAGGGGCTTAACGAATACTGCCGCGTACAGTTCATCGAAGTAATATTTGTTCTTCAGCACCGTATGCACCGGGCCGAGGAATGCAACCAACGGGTCCGGCTGGCCGGCCTTGAGCGGCTTGCGCCAATAAACCAGATAGCCCAGTCCCAGGCCGCCCAGCGCCACCACGAACGATGTTAATACCGGCAGCCAGTTGAAGGGCGGTTTTTCCGGCTGCATGGCCGGCAGCAGCGTATATTTGACGAACTCGAAGAAGGGGTTAGTTTCCGGCGAGAAGATCGCCCCGAACACCGGGAACTCCGGCGGCACGCCCACGAACCCGGCGAAGATAGCGAGGAAGGCCAGGATAATCAGCGGCAGCGTCATGGTGAAGCTGACGATACCCCGCCCCAGATTGGCGTGTTCCGCCGCCGGGGTGCGCGGCTCGCCCATAAAGGTCAGCCCCAACTGCCGCATGGTGTAAAAGGCCGTCAAAAAGGCCGCCAGCGCCAGCAGCACGAACACCAGCGCGTGCGGGCCAAAACCTTTGCTCAACCCCAGGTAAGCATCCGCCAGGATTTCATCCTTCGACCAGAAGCCGGCGGTCAGCAGCGGGAAGCCCGCCAGCGACAGGCCGCCGATCAAAAAGGTGTAAAACGTGACTGGCATGGTTTTTCGCAGGCCGCCCATGTTCATCATATCCTGCGGGTCGAAGGTATGGTGTTCCTCGTGATGGTGTGTTTCGTCGCGGGCATCGTGCGCGGCGTGATGCTCGTCATGGCCGTGCGTGTGGCCGTGTTCGTGAGCATGGTGTTCGCCGTGTTCCATGCCATGAATAACCGCGCCGGACGCCATAAACAGCAGCGCCTTAAAGAAAGCGTGGGTGATGAGATGGAAGGCAGCGGCGATATACGCGCCGATGCCGAGCGCCGCCATCATAAAACCGAGCTGCGAAATGGTGGAATAGGCCAGCACGCGCTTTACGTCGTTTTGCGCGACGGCGATGGTGGCCGAAAAGATGGCCGTAAAACTGCCGACCAGCGCCATCAGCATCAGCGGCGAGGTCAGGTCGCCCTCGTGAGGATGGCCGCCCGCCTCGAACAGCGGGTACATACGGATGATGGCGTAAATACCGGCGGAAACCATCGCGGCAGCATGAATCATCGCGCTGACCGGCGTCGGGCCTTCCATCGCGTCCGGCAGCCACACATGCAGCGGGAACTGCGCCGATTTACCGATGGTGCCAATAATCAGAAAGATGCCGATCAGCGCCGAGGCGCTCAGCCCCAGGCCGCCCAGCAGCAGCGCCGGCGTGGTCGCCAGATGATGCAGCACTTCTTCGTTATACAGGATTTCGCGGAAGCTGAGCGTGCCGGTTTCGGCGTACAGGTAGGCGATACCCAGCAGCATAATCACGTCCGCCACGCGGGTGGTGATGAAGGCTTTGATGGCGGCTTCGTAGGCGCTTTTTTTCTCGAACCAGAAGCCGATGAGCATGTAGGAACACAGGCCCATCACTTCCCAGCCGACGAACATCAGCAGCAGGTTATCGGCTACCACCAGCGTCAGCATCGCGCCGGCGAACAGCGCGATCAGCGCAAAAAAGCGCGACTGGCGCGGGTCGTGCGCCATATAACCGACCGAATAAATGAAGATCATGGCGCAGGCCAGCGGCACCATCACCAGCATCGCCACCGTCAGCGGGTCTACCAGCACGCCCATATTAAACGAAGTGGCGCCGGTTGCCATCCAGGCGATGCTGTTTTCGAACACCGTCTTGCCGAACTTACCCGCGCCCACGCCCAGGCCGTTAAAAACCGTGACCAGGCTGAGTATCCAGGCGATACCGATGCCGACCAGCCCGACGGTGATGCTTAGGACCCGGCTGCGCGTGGTGACGACCGGAACCAGCATACCGTCGTAGTCGGGATGGTGGCCGCCGTATTCCTCGCTGGTGGCCGGCAGCAGTTTCGCCCGGTTGGTCGCCAGGGTGATGATAAAAAACGCCAGCAGCGGCCCGACCGGAATCAGCCAGGGCAGCAGGTTGGGGTCGCTCAAAAAATCGTTCAGGTTCATAAATCGCCTACCACTTCATAATGTCAACGTCTTCGACGATGACCGACTGGCGGCTGCGGTAGACTGAAATAATAATCGCCAACCCCACCGCCGCTTCCGCCGCCGCAATCACAAAAATAAAGGCCGTGAAGGCCTGCCCCGCCATATTCAGCGGCGACAGATAACGCCAGAAAGCCACCAGATTGATATTGACCGCATTCAGCATCAGCTCGATGCCCATCAAAACGGCGATGGCGTTGCGGCGAGACAGCACGCCATACGCGCCCAGGCAGAACAAGCCGGCGGCTACCAGCAGATACGCCCACAAAGGAACCATGCGTTGTACCCTCCGCTTTATTCGTCGTCGCGCGCGATGACAATCGCGCCGATCATGGCCGCCGTCAGCAGCAGCGATGCCACCTCAAACGGCAGCACGTACTGGTTGCGGTCTACCAGCGCCTTACCCAGGTCAACCGTATCGGCCACCACCTCCGATACAGTCTCGACGGCCTGCGCGCCGTTGATACCCCACACCGGCAGAATCACACCCACCACCAGCAGCGCGAACAGCAGGCCGCTCACAACCGCGCTGGCCGTCCATTGGTGATTGTAAACCTGGCGCAGTTGGGTCATGCTGCGCGTGAGCATGACGGCGAAAATAATCAGGATAGCAATTGCGCCGATGTAAACAAGCACCTGTACCGCCGCCAGGAAAGGCGCGCTGAGCAGCACAAAAAACCCGGCTACCCCGAACAGGCTGAGGATTAAATACAGCGTGGCGTGGATGAGGTTGCGTGTCGTCACCACGCCCAGCCCGCCGCCCAGGATGAACAGGGCACATATCAAAAAGGCGATGGTTTGAACGTTCAACTCAATCATGCTTTTCCTCTACACAGTTATAGGGGCGCACGGCTGTTGTGCGCCCCTACTGAGAATGCTTGAATTAATCCCCCGCCGGGACTCCCGCAGGCAGGGCCGGTTCTTCCGTCTCCGACTCAGCCAGCCGCGCTTCGTCCGCCAGCCGCTGGCGGCGTCCCTGGCTGCGGATCATCGAGACGATGACGCCGACAAGCGCCAGGTTGCCAACGAACAGCACGATGGTCTGCGGCAAGTTGGCGACAAAATCCGTCGCCTGGTTTGGCGCGGGGGCCAACCCCAAAGCGCGAACGATGTACAGCAGGAAGGCCGTCAGCAGCAGGTTGACAATCGAAATCGGCACCAGGAACTTCCAGTTGAAGGCCATCAACTGGTCAATGCGGACGCGCGGCACGGTGCTTCTCAGCACCAGCATCACGATGTATACGAACGCCGTCTTCAGCCCCAGGTAAACAAAACCCAGTACGGGAACCTCATGCACGAACGGCCCCGACCAGCCGCCCAGGAAGATCACCGCCAGCAGCACGCAAACGGTGAAAGCGTGCATGAACTCGCCCGCCATAAACATGCCAAACTTAAAACCGGAATATTCGATGTTGTAGCCGGCGATAATCTCCGACTCGGCTTCCAGCAGGTCAAACGGCGCACGCCCGACTTCGGCCAGGTTGGCGATGAAAAAAATTACCGCCGCTACCGGGGCCATAAAAATAAACCACATACCCTGCTGCGCGACGGTCATGGCCTGCATACTCATCGTGCCGGCCAGCATCACCGGCACAATCAGCGCCAGCACCAGCGGCACTTCATAACTCAAAAGCTGCGCGATGGTGCGGAACGCGCCCAGCAGCGCGTATTTGTTGTTGCTCGACCACCCCGCCACCATCACTTTAACGGTGGCAATCGAACCCACCGCCATAAAATACAGGATGCCGATGCTTAAATCGGCTCCGATATGCAGCGGCGTGAAGGGAATCACCGCCCAGATCAGCACAATCGAAGCGAAGGCGATGATCGGCGCCAGATTATAAATGAACTTGTCCGCGCCCATCGGGGTGATGTCTTCTTTGGTCAGCAGTTTCAGCGCGTCCGCCACCGATTGCAGCAGGCCAAACGGCCCCACGCGGTTCGGGCCGATGCGATCCTGCACGCGGGCGGCGACCTTACGCTCCACCCAGATCAGGAAGATGACCGTGACCAACGGCAGGGCGGCTACCAGCACCACACCCAGCAAAATGGTGATGAAGTTCGCCAATCCTGCATCCATGCCGCCGTCCACTAAACAGCGGACTAAATTATTGATGCTGCAAACGTCTTCCATAAACAATCCTCACTCGGTTCAGCAGCACTTTCCGGCTAAAACCATTCCAGCGCGCCCTTGCGCCAGGCGTAGATGAGCGCATCCGCCAGCAGGAAAATGAACAGAAACCCCGCGCCGAACGCGAATAAATCGAGCTGGTTATAGGCCAGCGCCCAGGGGAACAGCAGTACGATTTCCACATCAAAAACCAGGAACACCAGACCATAAATGTAATACTGCACTTTAAACTGCACCCAGGTGTCGCCCACCGTCTCCACACCGCACTCGTAGGTGGATTGTTTGAGCGGGTTGGGCTTGTGCGGGGCCAAGATTCGCGCGCCCAAAATCGGCAGCACCGGGAAAACCCAGGCGACTGCGAAAAAGACGCCGATGAACGCCCATTCATTTAAGACAGCCATCGGAACACTGCTCCCATAACGTATAAAACCGCGTTAAGGTGATAAACCGGGTGCAGTTTTTCACCCGGTGCTGGTCAGAATTTATTAACTGGCGGAAATTGTGACAAACGGCACGAGTATAACATGACGTTTATATTCCTGCAAAGCCCCTAAGCCCCGTTGCGATACTCGGCATGAGCATAATTTCCAACCGGGCGGGATTGTAACACATGGCCGGATATGTTCCAAAACGCTTTTTGAATGGATTTTCAACCCGCAGTTAGCGATTCCGCCGCCGATTCGCCGTTTACCCCGCGCTTTGCAACTGCACCTTGCTTTTTGGCAGGCCGTCCTCTACAAAAGAAGTTAACTGTTCTGCAGCAGAAACTTTATGCCGAACCTCATTCAGCCTTCGCCCGAACAATGGGACTCGTTTGTCGCCGCGCAGCCGCGCGCTCATATTTTGCAGCTTGCCGCCTGGGGTGAACTCAAAGCCGCCTACGGCTGGTCGGTCGAGCGGGTGGCGCTGGCCGAGGGCAGCCAGATCGTCGCCGGGGCGCAGCTTTTATTCCGCCGGCTGCCTTTCCGCCTGGGCAGTTTGGCCTATCTGGCGATGGGGCCGTATCCTCAACCCCTCCCCCTAACCCCCTCCCTGAATTCGGAGAGGGGGCAAACCGGCGCTGCCGGTTCGGATGGGATGCGCCGGTTGTGGCAGGCCGTTGACGCCTGCGCGCGCCGCCATCACGCGGCCTTCCTTAAATGGGAGCCGGGCATAATAGAGGCGAGTCATGACTCGCCGGCAGAACTCGGCTTCCGGGAAAGCGCGCAAACCATCCAGCCGCCGCGCACCATCCTAATCGAAATCGGTGACGACGACGAAACCATCCTGGCGCGCATGAACCAGGGGACGCGCCGGAAAATCCGCCAGAGCCTTAAAAACGGGGTTCGTTACTGGCAGGCCAGCCGCGCCGAAGTAGACATCTTTAACGGCATGATGCAGACGACCGGCGCGCGCAACGCTTTCGGCGTCCACGCGCCGGGTTACTACGAACGCGCCTACGATCTGTTCGTGCCGTCGGGTCAGGCCGCGTTAATTCTGGCCGAACACGAGGGCGACCCGCTGGCCGGTATCATGGTGTTCGCGGTCGGGCGGACGGCCTGGTATCTGTATGGCGCGTCGTCGGATACCAAACGCAATCTGATGGCCGCCTACGGCGTACAGTGGGAAGCCATCCGCTGGGCGAAGGCGCGCGGCTGCACCGTCTACGATATGTGGGGTATCCCCGACGAGGATGAAACCACGCTGGAAGCGTCGTTCCAGGAGCGCAGCGATGGTCTGTGGGGCGTGTACGGTTTCAAACGCGGCTGGGGCGGGCGGGTGGCGCGTTCGCTCGGCGCGTGGGATAAAGTCTATAACCCGCTGGTGTATAATGCCTACAAGGCGGCTGTGCGTCTGCGAAGCAGCGGCGAGTAAAGAGGGTGTATGCTGTCGGCGCTGAAGGGGTGAAACCTTATCTTTCTCGAACCCTTTGTTGATATACCATTTAGAAATGGTAATTCAACGAGGTTTTCGCAATGGATACAGATATTTGTCCCGTGCTGCACGAACTCGGTTTCACTGAGCCTCGGCATGTAGAAGGCAGAACATCTATCGCCGATCTCTATACTAAGAAACGCTGCGGTATATATGTCCTGCACTTTGCGGACGGCGCGTTTTAAGTGGGGCAGGTGGTAGATGTCGTGCGCCGATATGCACAGCACCGGCACAACCACGACGACATTCAAAGGATCAGCTTCAAGCCCGTGAGTTGCAAAAGCCTGAACGATGAAGAGCGAACCACCGTCAGCACACTCGAAACAGGCGGTTTCCGGCTGCGAAACATTCAACTGGTGACATTCTCGTATGGGGATACAGACTTCGACCTGGTGATGCCGCGCAGCGAACAGGAGCGATGGCTCACCGATCTTGATTTTCAGGATTTGACCGGTACGCGGGTAGTTGACGATACGCTCCGCAGCCATTATGGCAAATCGTACCGAAGGCTTCTGGAAATGCCGTTTGCCGAAGAAGTCATTCAGGTTATGCGGCAGTACATACGAGCCAGCATTCCGGCAGTCAAGCGCGGGGAAATCGCCTTCTGGATGTGTTCGTGCCTGCCGGGAAATACAGCCGGACTCTATTCGCGGATTAATGTCGGCAACTAGACCGCTTTCGAGGTATGGGTGACTGAGGATGCGCCGATCTATCGCTGGTGTCTGACGCGCTCTTTAGCTGAAGAGGTGTTCGGCCTGAAGCTGGAAACAGACATGATCCTGTCGGGATTTGATAACCGCCCGGATATGGAAGTATTTGTCTATCAATCGCCCCTGATAGCCGGTGGCGATGACCAGGTTTGGATTGATGTTGAAGACACAGGCGACGCACTCGCGCTCGTTGATGACCCGTACATGCTTTCTGCCGTCCGGCTCTTTAACCTCGGCCTCGTCCAGAAAAGCCCGTGCCTTTGGGCGCGCTATCACTGCCTGGATTTAGCAGACCGTCTCATCGAGTAGGATTTCTATTGCTAACATCCGACATCATCACCTCACCGACCGACTGGAACGATACGCTCCGCAGCCTGCCGTATGCCCATGTGCTGCAAACCTGGGAATGGGGCGCGTTCAAGCAGCAGACCACCGGCTGGAGTCCGCTGCGGCTGGCCTTCAAACGCGGCGCGGCGGTGGTGGCGATGGCGTCGGTCGGCGTGCGGCAGGTCGGGCCGCTGCGGGTGATGTACGTCCCCAAAGGCCCGGCGCTGGATTATGCCGACTCCGCGCTTGCGGCTGAAGTGCTGAACCACCTGCAAGCCCTGGCGCGGCGGCAGGCTGCCGTCTGGCTGAAGATTGACCCGGATGTGATCGCCGCCACCGGCGTCCCCGGCGAAGAGTCGGACGCGCCGGATACGACCGGGGCGGCTTTTACCGATTTGCTGCGCGGGCGCGGCTGGGTTTTCTCTGCCGATCAGGTGCAGTTCCGCAATACGATCACGCTTGATCTGACCCTGGACGAAGATACGCTGCTGGCGCAGATGAGCCAGAACACCCGCCGCAAGGTGCGGACTGCCGAGAAAAAAGGCGTTAGCGTTCGGCACGGCTCGTTAGACGACCTGCCGCTGCTGTACGACCTGTACCGTGTCACCGGCGCGCGGGACGGTTTTCTGATTCGCCCGCCCGCCTATTACGAACTGGCCTGGCGCTCGTTTATGGAGGCCGGCCTGGCGCATGCGCTGATCGCCGAATACGACGGCCAGCCCATCGCGCACGTCATCCTGTTCCACTTCGGGCGCAAATGCTGGTACTTCTACGGCGCGTCCGCCAATGCCGAACGCGAACGGATGCCCAACTATCTGCTTCAGTGGGAGGCCATCCGTTGGGCGAAAGCGCAGGGTTATACGATTTACGATTTCTGGGGCGCGCCGGATGTTTTCGACGAGTCCGACTCGATGTGGGGCGTGTACGAGTTCAAACGCGGCTTTCGCGGCACGGTCACGCGCCACACCGGAGCATGGGACTACACGCCCTATCCACCGCTGTACTGGGGATATACCAAAGCCTGGCCGCGTATACTGAGCTGGCTGCGGCGCACCCGGCGTTAAACTACAGATTATTTACCTCGCTGCTGAAAAAAGCCATCTACCGCGTTTGAGAGTCGCCCGACGACTTGAACCGCCAAAGTTTAAAGTTGATTGACAGCCCATCCCGCTTGCTGTATAATAATTGCAAACGTTTGCAAGACCGCTAAAAACGGGTTCTTCAAAAAAATCTGGATTGGACATTTGTTTTTATGATCGGTCCTCGACCTGTAACTATCAAAGATGTAGCCCGCGAAGCCGGCGTTTCTTATTCAACCGTCTCGCGCGTCCTCAACGGTTACCCGCATATCCACCCGGACAAACGCCGCCGCGTCCTGGAAGCGGTTGATCGCCTGGGATACAGCGTCAACCTGCAAGCGCGCAGTCTGGCGGGCGGCCACTCACAGGTGATCGGGCTGATCGTTCATGACCTCGGCAATCCCTACACGGCGCAGGTAGTACAAAGCATAGACGAAGCCCTGGCCCGCGCCGAATACGAACTGGTGCTGCACACCACACACGGCCACCACCACAAAGAAGCGGTCTACGTGGACATCCTGACGCGCGGCATGGTGGATGGCCTGATGATGCTCATCCCGCTCGGCCCTACGCCGTATTTGCAGCAGCTCCACGAGCGGCGCTTCCCCTATGTCATCATCTGCGATCACCAGCAGTATGACGATTTCAGTCCGACGGTCAGCACCACCAGCCGGCAGGGCGCTTACGACGTGATGCGCTATCTGATCGCGCTGGGACACCGCCGCATCGGTTTCATCACCGGACGCCCGGATTTCATCAGTGCGGCGGAACGGCTGGAAGCGTACAAAGCCGCCCTGGCCGCCTACGGCCTGCCGCTTGACCCGGCCTTGATTTACACCGGCGATTACCAGTACCGCGCGGCTTATACGGCGACCAACGCTTTACTTGATCTGCCGCAGCCGCCGACCGCCATTTTTGCGGCCAACGATTTATCAGCCTTTGCTGTCTATGATGTTGCACGCAGCCGTGGGCTGCGTGTGCCGGATGATCTGTCCGTAGCCGGTTTTGATGATGTGCCGCAGTCCGCTTATATGCACCCCGCGCTGACGACCGTTCGCCAACCCCTGCTGGCAATGGGGGAAGCAGCGACCCGGCTGCTGATGGACACGATTGCCGATCCCAGCCGCCCGGCGGAACGGATTGTGCTGCCCACTGAGCTAATCATCCGCGAATCCTGCCAGCCTCCGGCACATTCGGAGCGCCCTTTCAAACCATCCGCTCAGCCGAAAGGAGAGTAACTGCCATCCTGACCGTTTTCTGACCCAACCGTTCAACTGCTGATCTTTAGCGAAGAGTTTAGTAAGGAGTTTTCTCAATGCGTAAATATTTGTTCCTCATGCTCATGCTGGTGCTGTCCCTCTCGCTGGGGGCGGCTTCGGCGCAGGAGCCGGTGACGATTGACTGGTGGCACATCAGCACCGAGACATCGCAGGCTGCTTACTGGCAGCAGCTGGCGGACGCCTACATGGCGGCCAATCCCAACGTAACCATCAACATCACCGTTCTGGAAAATGCTGCCTTTAAACAGCGTCTGACGACGGTCATGCAGGCGGGCGACCCCCCTGATCTGTTCCAGAGCTGGGGCGGCGCCGTACTGTGGACGTATGCGGACAACGGCCTGGTTCGTAACATCGCGCCGGAACTGGAAGGCGAATGGAAAGACTCGTTTGCTGCCCAGGCCGCGCTGGAACTGTTCGGCCAGAATGGGGAATACTACGGCGTACCCGTGTCGTGGGGCGCGGTTGGCATGTTCTACAACAAATCCCTGTTTGAGAAGGCTGGCGTCGAAATTCCAACGACCTGGGACGAATTCCTGGGCGTGGTGCAGACTTTAAAGGATGCCGGCATCACCCCCATCGCCCTGGGTGAAGGCGAAAAATGGCCGGGGCATTTCTGGTGGGTGTATCTGGCGACCCGTCTGGGTGGACAGGAAGCCTTCCTGAAGGCTTACGACCGCAGCGGCTCCTTCACCGATGAGCCGTTTGTGAAGGCCGGTGAATATCTCAAACAGCTCGTGGACATGGAACCCTTCAATGCCGGTTTCCTGGGCATGACGCATCCCGAATCCGAAGGTGTGTTCGGCAACGGTGAAGCGGCCATGATGCTGATGGGCCAGTGGGCGCCCGACGCTCAGGCGCAGTACAGCGCCGACGGCCAGGGCATCGGCGATGACCTCGGCTGGTTCCCCTTCCCGGCGGTTGAGGGCGGCCTCGGTCACCCGGACGATGTGTTTGGCGGCGGTGACGGTTTCGCTGTGGGCGCCAATGCGCCGGACGAAGCGGTGGACTTCCTGAAGTTCCTCACCAACGAAGAAAATCAGCGCGGCAGCGCCTTTTTCCTCGTGCCGGTCGTGAAGGGCCTCGATGATGTCTTTGCCGATGACCCGGTTATGCAGTCCATTCTGACTGCCCGCGACAGCGCGCCGTACTTCCAGATGTATTACGACCAATTCCTGCCGCCGGCAGTCGGTTCAGCCGTCAACGATGCGGTCGAAACGATCTTCGCCGGTGTGGCCTCGCCCGAAGAAGCCGCACAGGCGATCGAAGAAGCCGCCGCAATGGAGCTGAGTCAGTAATCTGAAACAGCGAAAGGTGTGGCACGTGGCTGCCTCCGGCCTATGCCACACCTTTCATTCAACGCCGAACCGTTACCCGCCAACAGGTAAATAAAGAGATTGTTCTATGTCCATATCTCGCTTCCGTGTTTTATCCACCCCCTACGAACAGGCTCAAACCGACCGCCGGCGCCGTCAGTGGGATAAAGCCCTCTTTGTTGCCCTGTTTACCCTGCCGGGTATGAGTCTCTTTTTTCTGTTCGTGCTGATACCCATCATGCAGTCGGCTTATTTCAGCCTGTATGACTGGAACGGTTTTGGCCCACCCACCAAATTCATTGAGTTTGATAATTATACCCGCCTGCTGAATCATTCCATCTTCCAGACTGCCCTGGTTAACAGCTTCACGCTGATGATCCTGTCGTTGACCATCCAGCTTCCGCTGGCGTTAAGCCTGGCGCTGCTGGTGGGGCGTGGCAAACTACATGGTAAAAAATTCTTTCGGACAGTCCTTTTTGTCCCTTATGTTTTTTCCGAAGTAATTACCGCCATCATCTGGCGTTATGTCTTAAGCCCGAATGAAGGTGCGCTTTTAAATGCGCTGCTGGGCGCTGTCATTCCGAATTTCCAGCCGGTCGGCTGGCTGGCCGACCGCCACACCGTCATTTACGTTCTGTTTGCCGTCCTCACCTGGAAATATTTCGGCTTCCATATGATTCTGTACATGGCCGGGCTGCAAGGTATCCCGGCAGACCTCGAAGATGCGGCCAGGGTGGACGGCGGCACCGAATGGCAGGTGTTACGTTTTATCACCCTGCCTCTGCTGGGCAGCACCATCCGGCTGACCGTCTTTCTTTCGGTTCTCGGTTCGTTCCAGCAGTTCGTGCTGGCCTGGGTGCTGACCAACGAGGGCGGGCCGGTCAATGCCAGCCAGTTGATCGCCACCTATCTGTACAAGTTCGGCATTACACAGCTTAAGCTGGGCTACGGCAGTGCGGTGGCGGTGGTCTTTTTTGCCATCACGCTGGTTTTCTCGTTGGGCTACCAGCGCATGATTATGAGACGCGATTACGCCGCTAACTGAGACGGCCAGGAGGATATGATGCTATCGCAGCAGCGGCAGCCGGTACAGAACGTTTTCAAATATGGGTTTTTAATCGCCCTGTGTCTGGTTATCATGGGGCCGGTCGTAACGGCAGTCCTGGGCAGCATCCGAACCAATGGCGAATTTATGACCACGCCGTTCGGACTGCCGCGCCAGGGAATCCAGTGGCAAAATTACGGGGACATCCTGGGCAGCCGGAGCTTCTGGAACTCGCTGTTCAACAGCATCATCATCACAGCAGGTGTGACCGGTCTGAATATCGCGCTTGGCAGTATGCTGGCGTTTGTCTTCAGCCGCATCTCGTTTCGCGGGCGCGGCCTGCTGTTCAATATTTTAATGATCGGGCTGTTGTTCCCGCTGGTGGTTGCCATTCTGCCCATTTTTATCCAGGTGCGCCAGCTTAACCTGATTAATTCGATGTTCGGGGTGATCCTGCCGCTGGTGGCGTTTGGGCTGCCCGGCAGCGTAATCATTTTAAGAAACTTTTTTATCTCCATCCCAGGAGAACTGGAAGACGCCTCGTATATTGATGGCTGCTCGACCTTCGGTTTCTTCCGTCATATCCTCATGCCGATGGCGCGCCCGGCGCTGCTGGCCGTAGCCACTTTACAGGTGATTGCCAGTTGGAACGAGTATTTCCTGCCCCTGCTGGTTTTCACCGATCCTGCGCTGTGGCCGCTGCCGTTGGGCATAATGCAGTTTCAGGGGCAGTACGGCACGGACTATGCGCGTATAATGGCATATGTCACCCTGCTCATCATTCCGGCGGTGGTCTTCTACCTGTTCGCGGAAAAATACATCGTGACGGGTTTGACGGGTGGCGAATTAAAGGGATGATCCACCGCATTACCTAAAACAACAAAGGCAAAGTTTCCATGACCAGTCATCACCTGTATATGGATGCGTCTCGTCCGGCTGACGAACGTATCTCTGATTTGCTGTCCCAGATGACGCTGGACGAAAAAGTGGCGCAGATCGGCAGCTTCTGGGTATACGAAGTGCTGGACGGCCTGACCTTCTCGCCAGAGAAAGCACGCCGGTTGATGGCGCATGGCGCGGGTCAGGTGACACGTCTTGGCGGCGCCAGCAATTTAAAACCGCGCCAGGCCGCCGAACTGGCGAATGCCATTCAAAAATATCTGCTGGACACAACCCGGCTCAAAATCCCCGCCATCATTCACGAGGAATGCTGCGCGGGTTACATGGCCTACGGCGCGACGGTTTTCCCGCAGGCGATTGGGGTCGCCAGCGCGTGGGAGCCGGAGCTGGTCGAGGAAATGACCGGCGTCATCCGCCGGCAAATGCGGGCCGTGGGGGCGCATCAGGCGCTTGCCCCGGTGCTTGACATCGCCCGCGATGCCCGCTGGGGGCGCGTGGAGGAAACCTTTGGCGAAGACCCCTATCTGGTGGCCCGCCTGGGGGCGGCCTACATTAAAGGCTTGCAGGGCGAAGACCTGAAAACCGGCATCGTGGCGACGGCCAAACACTTCGTCGGCTACGGTTTATCGGAAGGCGGCATGAATTGGGCGCCGGCGCACATCCCCCCGCGCGAACTGCGCGAGGTTTATCTGCACCCCTTCGAGACGGCAGTGAAAGCAGCCGGCCTGGCCTCGCTGATGAACGCCTACCACGAACTGGACGGCATACCCTGCGGCGCTTCAAAAGAACTGCTGACCAACATCCTGCGCGGCGAGTGGGGTTTCGATGGAACAGTCGTCTCGGATTATTTTTCGATCAATACACTGCAAAGCTACCACAACCTGACGCCGGACAAAGCCGAAGCCGCGCGCCTGGCGCTGGAAGCCGGCATTGACGTGGAACTGCCCAGCACCGATTGTTTCGGGGATCCGCTGCGCCAGGCCGTACAGCAGGGTTTAATCCGCGAATCCCTGGTTGACCAGGCCGTGCGCCGGGTGCTGGAGCAGAAGTTCGCGCTTGGCCTGTTTGAAAATCCGTATGTGGACGCCGGCAGCGTGGCGTTTGACACGCCGCCGCAGCGCCAGCTGGCGCGGGAAATCGCGCAGAAATCCATTGTGCTGCTGAAAAACGATGGCGGCCTGCTGCCGCTGAAAAAAGACATCGGCTCGCTGGCGGTCATCGGCCCGAATGCCGACCAGGTACGGCATCTGTTTGGCGATTATTCGTACCCCGCGCATATCGAGACGCTTCTGGAGATGCACCATAAAAACCCGTTCGGCCAGCCGCTGCCGGATAACATCACCGAGATAAAAGATTTTATCCAGGTCGCCAGTGTTTTAACGGCCATCAAAAGCGCCGCCTCGCCCCAGACGGTGGTGCGGTATGCCCAGGGCTGCGGCGTGCGCGACAAGTCCCGCGCCGGTTTTGCCGAAGCGGTGGCGGCGGCGGCGCAGTCGGAGGTGGTGGTGTTGGTCATGGGCGATAAAGCCGGCCTGACCGACGACTGCACCTCCGGCGAAGCCCGCGACCGCGCCGAACTCGACCTACCCGGCGTGCAGGCGGAGCTGGTTAAAGCGATTTACGACACGGGCAAACCCGTCGTGCTGGTGCTGATTACCGGTCGCCCGGTGACGCTGGGCTGGATGGCGCGCGATCTTCCGGCGATTCTGGAAGCGTGGTTGCCCGGTGAAGAAGGCGCAGGCGCGATTGCCGATGTGTTGTTCGGCGACGTGAACCCCGGCGGCAGGCTGCCGATGAGCTTCCCGGTAGATGTGGGGCAGATACCGGTCTACTATGGTCACAAACCATCCGGCGGGCGCTCGCACTGGAAGGGCGATTATGTCGAAATGAGCAGCAGGCCGCTGTATCCATTCGGCTACGGCCTCAGTTATACCAGCTTCGATTATACTAACCTGCGTATCGAAAAACCTCAGGCGCGGGCCGGCGAAATGGTTATCATTCGCGCCGATGTACGCAACAGCGGCGCACACGCCGGCGATGAAGTGGTACAGTTGTACGTGCATGTGCCGTCGGCGGCTGTCACACGCCCGGTGAAAGAGCTGAAGGGCTTCAAGCGCGTGACGCTGACGCCCGGCGAAACGCGAACCATTTGTTTTGAACTGGCCGTCAACCAGTTGGGATTTTACGACGGAGCGATGCAGTTTGTGGTGGAACCCGGCCCGGTATCGGTGATGGTCGGCGCGTCGTCGGAGGACATCCGCCTGACCGGAACGTTTGACATCATCGAAAAAGCGAACATCCAGGACGAAAAAGCCTTTTTCAGCCGGGTCAGTGTATCATAGAATACAGCCTGGAGCGCCAGCCGCCGCAGGCCGGTTTCATAACATGATGTCCCAACTCGACAACCTGCAACACGTCTACATCAAAACCAACGGCGTCACCCTGCATACCGCCCTGGCCGGGCCGGATGATGGTACGCCGGTGATTCTGCTGCACGGCTTCCCAGAGTTCTGGTACGGCTGGCGGCATCAAATCCCGTATCTGGCCGAACGCGGCTTCCGCGTGATTGCGCCAGACCAGCGCGGTTATAACCTGAGCGACAAGCCGGCAGGCGTAGACGCCTACCGCATCGGCGAACTGGCGCGGGATGTCGTGGGCCTGATAGATGCGCTTGGTTACGAAGCCGTCCATCTGGTCGGCCACGACTGGGGCGCGGCGGTGGCCTGGTGGACGGCAGCCCTGTTCCCGGAACGGCTGAAAAAGCTGGTTATCCTCAACGTGCCATATCCCACCCTGATGACCAGAGCCTACCGGGAAGGTAACTTCGCCCAACTGCTCAAAAGCTGGTACATCTTCTACTTTCAAATCCCCAGGCTGCCGGAGGCGCTCGCCAGCCTGGGCGGGCATTACGGCATGGCACAGATGCTTCGCCGCAGCGGGCAGCCTGGCACGTTTGCCGAAACGGACTTCGCCGAATACCGGAAAGCCTGGGCGCAGCCGGGCGCGATGACCGCCATGCTCAACTGGTATCGCGCAATGGCGCGGTGGGCTGCCCGCCGGCAGCGCAGCGAGGCGGTTTCCCGTCCGCCGGCGCGCATCATCCCGCCGACGCTGATGCTGTGGGGCGAACGTGACATCGCGCTGGATAAATCGCTGGCGCAGCCGAGTATTGACCTGTGCGAAAATGGGCGGCTGGTGTTTTTCCCGAACGCCACCCATTGGGTGCAGCACGACGAGGCCGATGCCGTCAACCGCCACATTGTTGAGTTCCTGGTGTCCTGAGCCGGTGGCGCTAGGGCAGGGTCAGTCCCAACGCCCGCGCCACCGCCGCATCCACGACCGCTTCGTCGGACTCGGCGCGCGCCACCACGCCGAACGAACCGTCGAATTCCCACACCGCCCAGCCGATGCCGTGCCGCTCCAGATTCGTCCGCACATCCTCAATCCACTGGGCGCGATCGTCCGGCGGCGCATAGGGGCTGAAGACGCCGAACTCGTTGCAGATGAGGCGGACGTTATGCCGCGCGCCCCAATCCGCCGCCAGTTGGATGCGTTCGGCGATTTTCGCCGCGTCCCAATATTCCTCACCATAAGCGCGCAGCGTTTCGCGGACGGTTTCGCTCTCGGCGCTGTCTACAAGCGCCTGCACCGCTTGCGGATCGGCGGGATACGGCACATTTCGCAGCGGCATTACACTGTCATCTGACCAGTCCGCGCCCTGATGGGTGAAGGGATGCGGCTCGTAGAAGTGAAAGTTGTAGATGATGTTGGTGTCGTCGGTGGGGGTCAGTTCGATGAAGGTATCAACGTTCGACCAGCGCGCGCCGGTCAGGATGATCGTATGCTCCGGCGCGGACTCGCGTACTGCCGCCAGCGTGCGCGCCTGGATGGGCGGCCACAGTTCGGGGCTGTCGTAAAAAACCGGCTCGTTCATCAGTTCCAGGAACACCCATTCCGGGTCACGGGCGCTTAAATGCGCGGCGAACGAACGCCAGAACTGCACGAAAGTGTCCACGAAAGCCGGGTCTTCCAGGCTGGCGGAATAGTTGCTGTTGTTGGAATCTTCGAGCGACGTGCTGTGCAGGTCAACCATGACGGCCAGCCCGTGCGCCAGCAGGCGATCAAGGCCGCTGTCAAACAGCGCGAGTCGCTGGCGATTGAGCAGGTCGGGCCGGCTTTCGTCCAGCAGGAAGCCCATATCTACCGGCACGCGGGCATAGGTAAACCCCATAGCGCGGATGAGTGTAAAGTCGGCGTCGCTGTAACGCGCCTCGATTTCTTCCGGCGTTTCCGGCGCGTACCAGAACCAGAACGGCAGATTCGTGCCGCGCGCCAGCCGAGCGAAACGCGCGTCGCTGACGCCGCTTTCCTGCGCGGATACGCCAACAGCAGCCAGCCCGCCCAACGCCAGCGTGATAACGGCCAATCGAAAGAACATAAAGCCACTCCTCAGGGTCAAAAACGGCCATTGTCTATTCTACTCCTGTTCGCTGTGACCGCGCGCCGGTCTGGATGAATCAAATAGGGCGCTGCCCGTTGTGACAGCGCCCGCGATTGCGGCGCAGCGTGCGGCTGGCTTTATTTCCGCCCCGCCGCCCAGGTGAGAACGAGGGCATCTTCGGTGATTTCAATCGAGGTCACGCGGCCATCGGGTACCTGCTGGCGGATGAAGTAGCGCCAGGAGGAAGTGATCGCGGCGTTGATCTGCGCCAGCAGTTCATCGGAAACCGGCTCGCCGTTAACGGCAGCGACCGTCACCGCCCAGTAAATGCGGCCTTTGGTGATGCTCGGCACCAGCGTGACGGCGACCGCTGGCGGGTCTTTGCCGCGCAGCGTGATCGTCGCGCTGATGACGGTCTGCCCCGGCTGGAAGTCCACCACCACGTTTTCGACGCTGCGATAACGGGGATTGGTCACGCGGTACAACTGGTTGGCTTCTTCTTCGGTGAGCGTTGCCGTTCCGGCGGATGTGGCGGGAGTTTGGGCGAAGGCCGGGACAGCCGCCAGCACCAGCACGGCCAGCAGGACGACGGCGATCAGGGTTTTGCGGAAGGTCTTCATGGTTCTGGTTTTCCTCTCTTGTTGGACGTTGATTGCATCGTAGAGGATAAATGTTGCCAGAGTGTGCGAAGGTGTTGCCGATATGTAAAAAGCCTGAAACTCGCTTTGCCCCTCTGCCTCTTGACGTGGGAGAGTTACCTCAGCCCGCTGCAGAGCGAAACCGGCCCGATCACCGAGATTCAGTTCCCGGTCGAAAAGGCGTAAGCGCCGGCGAACGCGAGCAGAACCATCCGGCAGGGGCGACACGGTTTGCGCCGCCCCTGCCGAAAATCTCACAGCAGAGCTTGTATCAACACGTCGTAGAGCCGCCACAACGCGCGTTTGGCCGGGTCCGGCCAGTTCCGTCCCGGCAGCAGCGGCGGGAACATACTCGCGCCCGGCTGGTCGAAAGCGTTGTTCCAGCCCTCGCCCGTCCACATGATGTCCGCGCCGGGCAGTCCCAGTTCCTTCACCAAGCCCTGCGCGTCATAACCGTTGTTCTCGAAGGTATTATCGTGAATCCAGTTGTTCTCCGGCAGCGGGCCCAGATCAAACACCGTGTCGCGCTCGTACAGGATATACAGGCTGGTGAGTGCCAAGCCGAAGGTCTGGTTGCCGCGAATGATATTGTTGAAAACTTCGGTGTTGTCCGCCGCCATAATCATGATGCCCGTCCCCGGCGGCACTTTGCTGACCACCGCGTTTTCCGCACCGAAGTTCGGGTGGTTGTTGTTTTCGATGAGGTTATCGTAAACGCGCGTATTGTAGCCGACCTTCGACGGGTTGTTTGGCAGCAAAAAGACCAGAATGCCGCCGGTATTGTCATAAACGTGGTTGTTGTACACCTCGGCGTTGGTGCTGTTTTCGATCTCGATGCCGGTCACGTTTTTGAAGGCGATATTATCCCGCACGATGATCGGCCCCCGGCTCTGGCCGACGTAAATACCGGCGTCGGCGATGCCGCTGACGATACATTTTTCGACCAGCACGTCGGTGGTTTCGACCGGGTAAATGCCGTAGATGCCGGCGTCCTGGATGATGAGGTCGCGGTAAACCAGCCGCTGCGCGCCGGTGGTCAGCACACCGTTGCCGATATAATCCCGAATGCCGAACCCCTCCAGCGTGAAGTTGTTGCCGGTGGTGTTAAAGCCATCGCTTAACACTTTCCGGCCATCCAGCCAGGGACGATCATCGCCCCGAACGATGCCCTTAATCGTCAGGTTCGGCGTGTCCACGTACACGGTTTCGTGGTACACGCCCGGCTCGACCAGAATCGTATCCCCCGGCAGCGCCCGGTCAACACCGGCCTGAATCGACTCGCCCGCTTTGACGGTAATCGTCTGCGGCGGGCGCGGTTGGCCGGGGTCGTAAGGCGGCGCTGTGGACAGCTCGACCAGATCGCGGGCCGGGTTATCCAGGCGTTTGACCAACGGCAGGCCGGACGGCACGGAGGCCGGGATGTCTATCAGGTCGGCGGGTTCATCGGTCAGCGCGAACAGAAAAGCGACCAAATCGGCCTTCTGCTGATCGGTGAGGCTGAAGCCGCGTATAAATTCGTCCGGCTGCATTTCCACGCCAAAGGCCGGGCCGCCGCCTTTTTCGTAAAATTCGATGACATCCTCCAGACTGTCAAAAACGCCGTTGTGCATGTATGGCGCGGACAGCGCGACATTCCGCAGGCCAGGGGTGCGGAAGGCGCGGGCTGCATCCGCCGCATTGATGATCTCGACCTGCCCCAGATCGGGATTATCCGGGTCGGCATCCGGCACACCCAGAGCGGCAAACTGGTTATGGGTGAAGGTCGGCCAGGCGTGGCACTCAAAACAGCGGGTCTGCGCGCTGCGGAAGATGTCGAAGCCGCGCCGCTGCGCCGGCGTCAGCGCGTTGAAGTCTCCGGCAGCGAAGCGGTCAAACGGCGAATTCTGGCTGAGCAGGGTGCGCTCAAAAGCGGCGATGGCGGCGGTCACGTTCGCCAGCGTCAGGCCGTCCGGGAAGGCCGCCTCGAACAGCCGGACATATTCCGGGATGCCGCCAAGCTGCGCCAGCATCTCATCCACATCCGCGCCCATCTCATTTTCCGCCGTCAGCGGCACAAGCATCTGCTCCTCCAAAGACTTCGCCCGCCCGTCCCAGAACAGGCTGGTCGCGTAGGCCACATTCCACAGCGAAGGGGCGTTGCGGCGCAGCGCCTCGCCGTGCGCGCCTTCCGCCACCGCCCGCCCATCGCCGAAGCCCAGGTCAGGATGGTGGCAGGTGGCGCAGGAGCGGTCGTCGTCAGCCGACAGCACCGGGTCGTAAAACAGCAGCCGGCCCAAAGCGGCCTGCTGCGGGTCTACCGGCGGCAGTTCCGGCCAGGCGGCCTGGAGGCCGGTGGTGGCTTGCTCGCCCTGGCGGGCCCCGCCGCCCTGCTCCGCCAGGGGGATAAGTTTATCCTCCGGCGCGGGGATGTAGGCAAAAGCGGCGGTCAGGCCGCATAAAAACAGAACCGGGAGGCCGAGCAGCCAGCGCCACCACCGGCGGCGCGGGGTCGAAGCAGTCGGCATCGTGGGAACAGAAAGATCGGCCATCGTCAGCACCCTTTAAAACACGTTAGCGCATACCACCAAATCGGTTCAATGGGAGGCGGGAATGCGCGCCCCCGACGTTTATCGTCAGAGCCGGATTAACCTTCGATGTGCGCTTTCATGTTCGCCAGGCTTTTTTCCAGGTTTTCGGCGTTCATGCGCTCCAGCACCAGCTTATCCAGGATTTTGCCCAGGCCGCCGCCAGGAACGTCGTAGTCGAAGCGCCCGGTCACGCGCGTGCCGCCGCCTTCCGGCGTCAGGGTGTAACGCACCATGCCGGTCATCATGCCGTCCATTTTATAGGCCAGTGACCGGCCAAAGTCGTATTCGGTCGAGGTGAAAGTGATGTTAAAGTGCGTGCCGACGGCCTTGTAAACGATTTTGGCCGTCGCACCGGGCTGTTGGGGAAACCCGACATCCGGCGTCACCTGTTCCACGCCCGGATACCATTCCGGCCAGCGGGTAGCGTCCGAAGTGAATGCATCAATGGTGTCCGGGGTTGCGTTGATGAGAATGCTGCGCTCTAAAACGGTCATGGTTCTGCTCCCTTATATTCATGTTTATCGCTTATGATGAACGAATTTCCGGCCTCCGCAGCCAGAAGGTCAGCGCATAGATGGCCGCGCCCAGCGCCACCAGCAGCAGGCCGACAACCCACAGCGCGTACAGGGGTTCGACAAGTGCCTGCACATCCAGATAACCCAGCCCCAGGCGGCGCTCGGTCAGGGCTTGCGCCACGCCTGCCGCGCCCAGCGCCAGCGCCCCACCGATCAGCCCAAAGGACACCAGCCAGAAAGGCGTGAGTCCGGTCACGTGCCGGTTCTGGCCGCGCAGTTCGGCAGCCGCCTGGTTGGCCGCGCCCAATGACATCGCAGCGGGAGCCAGGGCGGTCAGCGTGATTTGCAGGTCGGCCAGGCGCGTGCCAAGCGTCCAGACGCCGACGCTGGGCGCGGCTTGCAGCGCGCCCAACAGCCCCATCCCCAGCAGAAACAGCACCAGCGCCAGCGCGAACCAGTGCGCCGAGAGCGTGCGGCTGTGGCTGCGGTCGGCAAGCGCCCGGTAGGCGTGGGCGGCGAAAATCGCGTACAGGACGGGGACGGCAAAGGCGGCGATATTCCCTAACACCGGCGCGGTTTCGCCCAGCGCGGACAGCGGCGTTAAGCTGACCAGCGCGCCCGCCAGCGTCACCATCCCGGCCACCGAATAAACGCCGGTGTCGGCCCATTCCTCGGTGACATTACTGAAGCGCCGCATCAGCCAAAAACCCACCGCCGCCGCCATCAGGGGATGGGCGATATTTAGCGTCAAGCCGGTAGAAAGCACCCGCAGCCCCCGATCCTGGAGGTAATCGCCCGGCGGCAGCAGGCCGATAATCGTCCCGACCACGCTTAAACCCAGGCCGACCATCCAGACCTGCACAACCGGCGTCCGGGGCGCGCGGCTGCCGACGGCGGCCAGCACCAGCGCGAGGGTGACGATCTGGAGCGCGTCCAGTACGGGCGGCAGTTCCAGCAGGTGGCGGCCTTCCAGCAGCCCCAGCAGCCCGGCGGCCACCGCCAGTATTAAAAGCGCCGTCCACAACCGGAACGCATAACCCAACAGCGTCTCGTTGACCGCGCGATTTCCCTCACCGGCTGCGTACAGCCCGCCGCCCAGCAGTCCGGTCAGCCCGGCCAGCAGCAGCAGGACGTTCGTCAGGCCGCCGATCTGGTGATACGGCAGCGCCAGCGGGTCTGCCGGCGATAAAAACTTGACCGCGCCCAGCAGCGCCGCCGCCGCGTATAACATCACCAGCAGCACGGTTTGAGCGAAAAAAGCGTAAGCGATTTTCTGTGTCGGTCTCATGCTGCCCCCTACTGCAGCGTCATCAGAAAGCTGATGATGTCATTGATCTGCTCGGCGCTCAGTTTTTCACCCAGGTTTTTCTGCATCACGTCCTGGAAACCCGGCACGATATACTCGCCTGGCGTGATGATGGACTGGCGCAGGTAGGCTTCGGCATTCAGGCCGGGGATGCGGGACGCCGCGCGGGTGGCAATCCCGGCCAGCGACGGCCCAACGATGATGATGTCCGGCTCCAGGGCGTGGCAGGTGGCGCAGATGGCGGGCGGACGTTTAAACCAGTATTCACCGCGCGCCGCCGGCGTATCGGGAACAGCCGCATCAAAAGCTGCCGGCGCGATAACGCCGATCTCCAGGCCGCCGGCGACCTGAATCGTCCGGGGCGGCCAGCCGGTCTGCTGCTGGCTAACCCATTCCAAGAAGGCCAGCAGATGGTTTGCCTCGTTCACGGTTAGGCCAAAAGCGGGCATCAACCGCTGTCCGGGATGAAACGCAGCGGGATAAACCAGAAATTCGCGTAGATAGTCCACCCCGCGCTGGGCATAAATGCCGGTCAGGTCAGGCGCGTAGCTGCCGCCCTGCCCGAAAAGTGTATGGCAGCCCTCGCAGCCGTAAGCGCGCCAGACGGCCATCCCGGCGGCAGCTTCCGACGGTGGGGCATGATCTTGCAGCGCCGGAATTGATGGCACGGCCAATAGCGCCGCGCCGACGAGCAGGCAGGCGAAAAAAAAGAGCCGCATGCCGGTCATACAGGCGCTCCCGCGTTGAGGACAGCGATCAACTGAACGATGGCGTAAAGAATGGCGGCCAGCAGCAAAACCCACACCACACCGGCGGCCAGCCGCCACAGCCAGCCGGATAACAGCAATTTAGCTTGCATAAAACCTCGTATCAAAGGAAATCTAATTTGCATTTTATTGTAACAAAACCACCGGCGGCGGTCAAAAAAGCGCGTTGACGCCCCCACGTTGTAAGGTTATACTCTAATTCTTCATAGTTACGCATTTATCAGGAACACACGCTCATGACCGACTCCCCTTCCCCGATTGATCCGCAGCTGCTGGAAATTTTGCGCTGTCCGGTCGCCGTTCACTATAAAGACCGGGGCGATGACCCCGGTCGCCTGGAACTGGTTAAAGGCTGTTGGCTCGTCTGCGCCGACTCCGGCTACAAATACCCGATTCGGGATGGGCTGCCGGTGATGCTGATCGAGGAAGGCAAACGCTGGAAGGATGTGCCGGTAGACGACCTGCCGGTTCCACCCCCGGCGGCGGAATAAAAGCTGCGCGCCGGCGGCCAGGCAGCCCCGCCGGCGCGAATTTACCCACCATCTAATGCAATTCTTACCGCACTTCTCTATACTATGCCCTCAGACGGAAAAGCGGTAAACTGATCATAATCTGGCCGCGCCAACTCGTCAGAAAGACTTATTGGGATGTGCTATGGTGTACATCAGCAGACGCGCTTACAGACCTTTTACACCGCCAACCGACGTTATCGAGCTAGCGGACAAAATCGTCATTCTGGTCGAGATTGCCGGGATACGCGCCGAGGATTTAAAGATCACGCTGCTCAACCAGAATCTGCTCATCACCGGTTTTCGGGAACGTCCCCGGCATTCCGGGCCGGCCTATCACCAGGTCGAAATCGTATACGGCGAATTCCGAATTGAAGTCGTCCTGCCCTGGCCGGTCGATTCGGACTCGGTAAGCGCCAATTATCAGGATGGATTTCTGACGGTCGAGCTGCCGCGTAAAGCCGCCCGCCAGATTCCGGTCGCAGAATTAAAAACCGCCGAAAAACAGGACAATTCGTAACTATGACCGACGAATTCGGGAAGCTGTATTACGCTTTCGACGAATCCCTGCCCGAACAAGAGTTTGATGTCACCGTCAGCGACGAAGAAAGCGAAAACGAAGCTGACTTCGCCCAGCCCCAGCCGGAAATCCCGGCGGAACTGCCGATCCTGCCGCTGCGCGGGCTGGTCGTTTACCCGCAGACGGCCATACCGCTGACCGTTGGGCAGCCGCGCAGCATCAAACTGGTGGATGATGTTGTATCCGGCGACCGGCTGATCGGCCTCGTAGCGGCCAAAGACCCCAGCCTGGAAACGCCGGGGCCGGACGATGTGTACCGCATCGGTACGCTGGCGTCCATTCACCGGCTGTTCCGCGCGCCGGACGGCACGATTCGCCTGCTGGTGCAGGGCATCGCGCGCATCGAAATTGACGAATATACCAGCCTGGAACCCTACCTGCGGGCGAAAATTCACGCCACGCCGGAGCGCAGCGAGGACACGCTGGAGGTGGAAGCTCTGGTGCGGAACGTGGTCAACCAGTTCACCCGGCTGGCCGACCTGGTGCCGAGCATCCCCGGCGAACTCATTTCCTCGGCACTGAACGTGGATGACCCCTTGCAGCTGGTATATGCCGTTGCGACCTATATTCGCATTAACCTGGACGACGCCCAGGAAATCCTGGAGCTGGACAGCACCGACGCTAAACTGCGCCGGCTGATGGGCATCCTCACCAAAGAACTGGAAGTGCTGGAACTGGGCCGCAAAATCCAGACCGAAGCCCAGTCGGAGATGGAAAAAGTCCAGCGCGAGTATTTCCTGCGCGAGCAGCTTAAAGCCATCCAGCGCGAACTGGGCGAAGGCGACGAGCAGATCGCCGAAATCGAAAACTTCCGCAAGCGCATCGCCGAAGCCGGCATGACCGAAGAAGCGGAAAAAGAAGCCCTGCGCGAACTCGACCGCCTGTCGAAACTGCCGACGGCGGCAGCCGAGTACGGCGTCATCCGCACCTACCTGGACTGGCTGACCAACCTGCCCTGGTCGAAACGCACCGACGACCGGCTGGACATCGCCCACGCCCGCGAGGTGCTGGAAGAAGACCATTACGGCCTGAAGGACATCAAAGAACGCATCCTCGAATACCTGGCGGTGCGTAAGCTGCGCGCCGAGCGCGAGGTGGATAAAAAAGAGGAAAAAGAAGCCACCGACTACATCATCCGGCGGGAGCGGCGCGGCGCGATTCTGTGTTTTGTCGGGCCGCCCGGCGTGGGTAAAACCTCGCTTGGCGCGTCCATCGCACGGGCGATGGGACGCCGGTTTATCCGCATGAGCTTGGGCGGTGTGCGGGATGAGGCCGAAATTCGCGGCTTCCGGCGCACCTACATCGGCGCGATGCCGGGCCGCATCATCCAGACGCTGCGCCGCGTGGAGTCGCGCAATCCGGTCATCATGCTGGATGAAGTGGACAAACTGGGACGGGATTTCCGGGGCGACCCGGCCAGCGCCCTGCTGGAAGTGCTGGACCCGGAGCAGAACGCCGAGTTCCGCGATCATTACCTGGATGTGGCTTTTGACCTGAGCGAGGTGTTTTTCATCACCACCGCCAACGAACTTGAACCGATTCCCGGCCCGCTGCGCGACCGCATGGAGATCATCCACCTAAGCGGCTACACCGAACAGGAAAAAGTCGCCATCGCAGAGCAGTACCTCGTGCCGCGCCAGATCAAAGAAAACGGCCTGCGCCCGGAGGAGATCGAGTTTAATACCGGGGCGCTGCAGCTGATCGTGCGCGACTACACCCGCGAGGCCGGCGTCCGTATGCTGGAGCGCGAGATCGGCAAGGTGGCGCGCAAGGTCGTCACCCGCATCGCCGAAGGCAAGCTGGATAAAGCCGTGATTGACGAAAAACAAATCCGCGATCTGCTCGGCAGGCCGCGTTACGGCTACCGCGAGGAGATCGAGGAGCGCACCGACCTGCCCGGCGTGGCGACCGGCCTGGCCTGGACGCCGGTCGGCGGCGACGTGCTGTTCGTCGAGGCGGCGCGGATGCCCGGCGGCAAGGGATTCCAGTACACCGGGCAGTTGGGCGAGGTGATGCAGGAAAGCGCCCGCACCGCCCTCAGCTACGTGCGCTCGAAGGCCACCGACCTGGGCATTGATGCGCGATTTTTTGAAACCGGCGACATTCACCTGCATGTTCCGGCGGGCGCTGTCCCCAAGGATGGCCCCTCCGCCGGCATCACGATGGCGGTGGCGCTGGCCTCGCTGTTAACCGGGCGTCCGGTGCGGAAGAACGTCGCCATGACCGGCGAGATCACCCTGCGCGGGCTGGTGCTGCCGGTGGGCGGCATCAAGGATAAAGTGCTGGCGGCGCATCGTTTCGGTGTGGATACGGTCATCCTGCCCAAAAAGAACGAAAACGACCTGGATGACCTGCCGGAAGAAGTCCGCAGCCAGCTCACTTTCGTGATGGCGGAGCGCGTGGACGAAGTGCTGGCGGCGGCGCTGGAGCCGCCCAAAGACGCCAACGGCCAGGTGCAGGCCGAAGCTCCCCTGGCCGCCGATGCAGCCGATACAAAAGAAGGCCAGCCGGCTTAACGGCAAAAAGCTGTCTCGTCATGGGGAGTGGACAAGGGGCTTAAAGCCCCTTGTTTTTGGCCTTCAGTACGCTGGACAGGCCGCCGCCAAATACGGTAAACTTGCATTACTTGTGTTACATGATGCTGTTCGTGTGACCTCACCGGAGAACGTCGTGTTCCCCCGGCTGATAACTTTACGAACAACAAACCAGAAAAGGGGACGAGCTGTGCCCAAAGTGATGATCGTGGATGACGACCGGAATACCGTCAAACTGCTGCAAACTCTGCTGGAACTGGACGGTTTCGAGGTAGTCGTTTCCCCGCGCGGCGCGGATGTCGTGCCGGTGGCGGAACAAACTTCTCCCGATATTTTTTTGATGGATTACCACTTGGCTGATATGGACGGCGTGGACGCCGTGCGCCAGCTTCGCGCCCACGAGCGTTTTGCCAACGCCCCCATCGTCATGACTTCGGGGCTGGATGTGAGCGACGAAGCAATGGAAGCCGGCGCGACGACCTTCCTGATTAAACCGTTTGAACCAGGCGATCTGTCTCCGCTGTTCAACAAGTTGTTAGCAGGATAAACTCAGGCGTGGCTACTCGCAAAAAATCGCGCTTAACCTGGTATCGGATGGATTTGCATCTCCATACCCCAGCTTCTGCCGACTACCAGGAGCCTGCCGCCAGTTATCTCGACATCCTCCATAAAGCCGAATTTCGCGGCCTGGACATCATCGCGTTCACCGATCACAACACAGTCGCCGGGTACGCGGCCATGCTGCGCGAAATTGACCGGCTGGCCTTTCTCGAAAAACTGGGCCGCGCCCAACCGGAAGAACAGCGCCTGCTGGCCGAATATCGCCGCCTGCTGGACAAAATTCTCGTGCTGCCCGGTTTCGAGTTCACGGCCACATTCGGTTTTCACATCCTGGGCGTTTTTTCGCCCGCCGTACCCATTCGCCAGTTGGAACACCTGCTGCTGAACCTGAACGTACCGCCGACCGCGCTGGACGCCGGCAGTTCGGAGGTCGGCGCATCGTCCGACGTGCTGACGGCCTACCGGCTGATTCACGAAGCCGGGGGAATCTGCATCGCCGCCCATGCCAACAGCAGTCACGGCGTTGCCATGCGCGGTTTCGACTTCGGCGGGCAGACCAAAATCGCCTATACGCAGGATCGCCACCTGCACGCCCTGGAAGTTACCGACCTGGGACGCGGTGGACGCACCAGCACCGAACGCTTTTTTAACGGCACAAAACCGGAATATCCGCGCCGGATGCGCTGCATCCAGGGGTCAGACGCGCACCGCGTTAACGCGCTTTCTGAACGGGGCGGCAAAACTACTCATCTGGGTGTGGGCGACCGCGTGACGGAAGTGCTGCTGCCGGAGCGTTCGTTCGAGGCGCTGCTGGAAATGTTCCAGGGCGGCGACTTTTCGCGCACGCGCCCGTACAACCCCAGCCGCCAGCCGCTGGATTACATCCAGGCGGCGCGCGAGGAAGGGCCGAGCCTGGTGCAGGCTTTCCACGAGTCCATGACCCAAAAGGGCGGCAAACTGTACGCCATCATCGCCGACGTGTGCGCTTTTGCCAATACCAACGGCGGCACGATTTACGTGGGTGTCAGCGCGGACAAGAAAAAACCGCCGGAAGGCATTATTAACCCGCAGGACAGCGTGGAAATCCTGCGGCGGGAGATCAGCCGGATGCTGGCGCCAACCCTGGATGTAGAAATAGATGTCCAGGAGACGCAGGGCAAGCCGGTCATTCGCATTCAGGTGCCGTCCGGCAGCGACCGCCCCTACGCCATTGAGGAATACAAAATCTACGTACGCGACGAAGCCGAAACCAGCCTGGCCGTCCGCGATGAGATTGTGAATCTCGTCCGCCAGGGGGTTATCATCCAGCAGGAAGAAACGCAGCCGGAAAGCGAAGCCCCGCTCCAGCCGCCCCTGCCTGCTCCTGAAGCGCCCGCGCCGGAAGCGACACCCCCTGGCATCGCCCCGCCCCGCGCCGGGGTGGAGATCGTCGGCGTGGAAACCCGCGACGACACGCGCTATTACATGATGCGCGATCTGCGGAACGGCAACATCGTTAAAAACGTCACCCGGTCATCGGCGCGGCGGCTGTGGCATTACGCCATCAAACAGCGCGAGAGCAACCCGGTCAAAGCCGATAAAGTCCAGTGGCATGGCGACATCGGTTTGTGGGCGCGCTACGAAAAACTGGGGGAAACGCGCTACGACTTGGTGCAGCGGGAAAACGGCCAGCTTCGCGTGTATTACGGCGTCACCGAAAGCGGGATGTTGGGCGACTGGCAGGTTTTTCTGTCCCCGGAAGACGACGAATAACTGATTTACGCCCGCAGCGGCGTTTTAGCGCGCCGGGACGCCGAATTGTCCTTTTTGTCCTGCTGCGCGGGCAGATAGCGGCTGCGGAACCATTCATCCGTCACTGTCCAGGGTTCGCCCGCGCTGCCAATACACAGCCACGCCCCTGCTGGTGCTAATGACGGTTTTTTACTCTCCAGGCTTTGCACCAGTGTTGGCTCTTTTAGCCGTCTGGCCCAAACCCCAACCGTTTTATAATATGGCTTGCAGCCCAGTTTATACAGGTGCGCCTCGGTCGGCGTGGGTTTCCAATCCGGCTCGCTCCAGGGCGCATACGTTTCGCGGAAAATATGCGGCTCGATAGGCCGGGGCGAGTAGGCGTCCAGCGGCTTGCCGGGCGCTTCGCCGGTCTGGTAGGCAATGTAATACCCGGCAGCAGCGACGATGGTATCCCAGGGTGTTTTGATGGTTTTCGGCGCTTCTTCCGGGGGCAGCCGCCGCGCCATCGTCACCTGTTTTCGGCTGGCATAATATCGAAATCCCTGAGCGCGCAGCTCTTTTTCCGTCCATTTGCGCTGGCGAACCACGCGCGGCCCACCCCCCAGAAGTCGCCGCCAGAAATTCATACCGCCCATCAGTCTGTCTCTCATCTTCACTCTATAACAATCCATTATAGAGGTATTTGATTAGAATCGCATACGACTATAGTCCGATTCAGGATAAGCGGCGGCTTTATCGCCCCTTTTTGATATAATCAACTATCGGAGAGCGAGAGGGTTTCGTCAATGGTATCCCAAACAAAACTGGCGATAGAAGAATTTGACCGGTTCGCCCTGCTGCCGGAAAACGCGGATAAGATTCTGGAATATATCGGGGGAGAAGTTGTCGAAGTGCCGTCCAATCCTTACGCATCGAAGATTTCAGGCATCATTTCTGGTGAACTCTACATCTTCCTGAAGGGTAGAAACCTGGGACATCTCACCGGCGAGGCAGGTGGCTACCGGGTGTCTGGCGAGCGGTATGCGCCGGATGTCGCCTTTATTGCCTATGACCGGCAGCCGGAACTGGTGATTGAAGGCTATAACCCGAATCCGCCTGATCTGGCCGTTGAAGTGGATTTTCCCTCGACCTACCAGTCGCAGAAGGAACTGCGGACGAAAGTGGTGAATTATCTTGCCGCCGGCACAATGGTCTGGGTGGTGCTGCCGGAAACGAAACAGGTTGAGGTCTACGTCCCCGGCCAGCCGATGAAGCTGCTCGGTCTGGACGGCACGCTGGACGGCGGCAACGTGCTGCCCGGTTTCACGCTGGCGGTGAAGGATATTTTTGCGGAGTGATCGGGACCCCAACGCAGCCTGCGCGCCTTTGCGTTGAAACTTATCTTCTACGCCGTAGCCCCCGCGCTGCGCTCAGCACCACACGCCCCACCGTTCGCCGGAACAACCGCACGCCTTTTTCGAGCGCCGCCGCTAACGGTTCGGGCGGGCGCGGCGGGATGATCGGCCAGGGTTCGAGGCCGTTGGCCTGCAAAACGTGATTGGCCGCCGCGATGCCGGTCACGGTGGCGCGTTCCATCCAGAAGGCCGGCGTGTCGTATCCCACCCAATCGCCGCAGGCGTAAACGTTCGGCCAGGGTGTTTCCACCCACAGGCTGTCCTGTGTCGGCACACGGAACATGGTATGGTCGAGTGTGTTCAGCCGCCGCGCGCCGTGAACGAAATGCCCCTTAAGCTCCGGGAATGCGCGCTGCACCTCGTCCACGCAGCGAATGATGATGACGTTATCGCCCTGGCGATGCACATCCTCGCCCGCGTACAGGTGCAGTTCGATGGCGCTGCCGCCGGTGGCCTCGTGCCAGGCTTTAAAATCGGGGTACAGCCGGTGCAGCCAGAAGAAGTTATCCGGCAGAAAATCGCCGGTGAACATGCCGCCGGGTGTGCCGTCGCGCGGGCTGGCGTCAAACCACAGGTGAACGGTCGCGTTCTGCACCGCCTGTGGAAAACGAATATTCGCGGCCCGCTCCGCTGTATCCCCGGCGCGCAGCAGGCGTTCGGCAGCCGGGGCCTGCACCGCCAGAATCACCCGCTCCGCCAGCAGCGAGCGGCTGCCACCGCGTTTCATATCCTCGACCACGACGCGCCAACAGCCGCCCACGCGCTCAAGGCGCTGCGCCGTCGCGCCGGTCAGCAGCATTCCCTCGTTAGCCTCAATGCGATTGATAAGCGGCTGCAAGATGCTGTCGTGGGCGTTGGCCGGAAAATATTGCAGCCGCCAGGAATCGCGGCGCATGACGGTATAAAAACGCATGGCGGCGATGAAAGCCGTCAGGCTGATGGTTTCCGGCGGCGCAGCCAGCAGGTTGATGCCCACGCCGGTGAAGGTGGCGCGTAGGTTGGGCGTCCAGCCGCGAAAGTAGTCGGCCATCGTCAGGCCGTCCAGCGCGGCCTGTTCTTTGAGCGGGTCAAGGCCAACCGTCCACAGGATGCTGAACAGAAAACCCGGCAGTGACAAAAAATCCAGCGGGTTGATAGTGCGGTAAAAGGCCGGGTTGAGCAGCATCGTCAGGTAATGGAACGGCGCGGGCAGCCATCCCCACCGCACCAGCCGCCCGGCCTCAACGTAGCGCACCTCGCGCCGCCAGCGGTTGATCCACTCCTCGCCCGGCGACTCCTGAAGCTGCACGCCGGTAAAACGTTCCAGCATGGCACGCATGTTGTCATAACCGCCCCACAGGGCGTGCATCCCGCTTTCGGAACTGAACGACCACGTGCGCCCGCGATATTCAAAGGTATCCTGCGCCCCGCCGGACAGCCGCCCGCCCGGCCACAGGCGGTCAGCTTCCAGCACCAGCGGCGGCAGGCCGCGTTCGGCCAGGTGCGCCGCCGCCGCCAGCCCGGCGATGCCCGCGCCGATGACCACCACCGGGAAAATATCGTCGTTGTGGGTTGGTGCCAACGTAGAGGTGTCCTGTTGAAGACAGTCGTTAATGGTCTTAAGCGATCTCGACGAGATGTCCGGGCTGGATCGTTTGCAGCGTTTCAACCACTTTGGGCATCAGCGGCTTGAGCGTTTCCAGTTTTCAGGATTCTCATCCGCCCGCGCCATTACAAAAGCGCCAGCCGTCTCCAGAAAACGAATCACCTACTCCTGGCTGACGGTCGGAAAATCATCCAGAAACGCATCAATCGTCTCTCCGGTTGAGAGATAATCAATCAGGTTTTGGACGGGGACACGTGTTCCGTAGAAGACGGGCGTTCCGCTCAGAATATCGTTTGATCGGGTTATCAAAGGCGTCTCCATGCACAATTTCCTTTCTACGCCTTTTCGTTCATTCTAACATAAAACGTCTGCATTATCCCTCGACTCCCAACCGGCATCTACATGACCGGGTATACTTAACCGGGTCATTCACTCACGCAAGGATAAACCGGCATGGACGCCATTTTTGATTTTTCGTACTTCGCGATTCTGGAAACCGAGCGCCTGCGCCTCCGGCAGATCACTCATGCCGACGCGGATGCCATTATCGGCATTTTCGGCAGCCCCGATGTGCTGTGCGCTACCTGGACAGCCAGCCAATCCTCACCACCGAAGCCGCCATCGAAATGATTGACTGGTTAAACGGGCATTTCCACGATCATCAGGCCATGCGTTGGGGCATCACGCTTAAAGGGCAGGATGCGGCCATCGGCACCTGCGGCTTCCACTTCTGGAAACCGGCCTACCGCCGTGTGGACATCGGTTACGATTTGCAGCCGCCGTACTGGGGGCAGGGGTACATCACCGAAGCCTGCCGCTGCCTGGTACGCTGGTGTTTCGAGAATTTGAACCTGCACCGCGTCCAGGCCGACTGCACTGCCGGCAACATCGGCTCGGAGCGCGTGCTGGAGAAACTCGGCTTCACGCTCGAAGGCACGTGGCGGGAAAGCTGTTTTGAACACGGGCGTTTTGTGGACATCAAACAGTATGGCCTGCTGCGGCGTGAATATCTGCCCGACGAATAACGCTGCCGATCTGGTTTTATCCTTCTTGACTCGCCGTTCAAGTTGACCTATACTCTTGATTGAACGTTCAATCAAGAGGTGTTAATGGCCGAACAGGACGCCAACAGGCGGGATGAAATTCTTCAGGCGGCGCTGCGTGTGTTTGCAACACTGGGTTATCACCAGGCCAGCATCAAAAATATCGCCGCCGAAGCCGGGTTGAAGTCTCCGTCGCTCATCTACTGGTACTTCAAGGATAAGCAGGAACTGCTCTACGCGGCGATGGAGCGGCTTTCGCCGCTGATGCAGCAGGTGACTCGCCCGGAAGACCTGATGGCGCTGCCGCCGGAGCAGTTTTTCCACGCCATCGCCGGCGGCTATTTCGCGGTCTTTAATAACCCGGACGGCGGGCGCGTGCTGCGGGTCTTCCTGGCCGAAGCCGCCAAAGATGCCGAACTAATCGGCGTTGTCGCGCCGAAGATGCGCGGCGTGCTGGAAGTTTTGATGGCCTACATCAGCCGCCAGATCGAGTTGGGGACACTGCGCCCACACGACCCCCAGGCCAGCGCGCGCGCTTTCATCGGGATGCTGCTGGTATATATCATCGGCAAGGAAGTGATTCCGCCGTTGGGCGTCGGCCTGCCGGACATGAACACCTATGCCGATGAAGTCGTCCGCATCTTTTTACAGGGCTTAACACCGTAGGGACGCGGTAAATCGTGTCCGCAAAACCGATAATCAGGTATCAGGCACGGCCAGCTGCCGCGCCCACTGTTTAATATTGCTCGTCACCGGCGAGAGAAAGGGGTCATCATGGCCTACGCCGTTGAAATCACCGATGTCCATAAACGTTTTAAGGCCGTTCATGCGCTGCGCGGCCTGTCGCTGCACATCGAGCGCGGCATCACTTACGGCCTGCTCGGCCCGAACGGCGCGGGCAAAACCACGCTCATTCGCATCATGCTCGGCCTGCTGCCGCCCGACAGCGGCGAGGTGCGCGTGCTGGGGACGCGAATGCCGAATAAGGCTGTACTGCGACGGTTGGGTTACATGCCGCAGCAGGCGGCGCTTTATGACGACCTGACCGTGCGCCAGAATATCGAGTTTTTCGCCGTTGTCGGGGGGCTGAACGGAGATGTGCGCCGTGCCGCAGATGAGGCGATTGCCCTGGTTGACCTGAGCGAACGCGCCACCAGCCGCGTACGAGAACTGTCCGGCGGCATGAAACAACGCTGTTCGCTGGCCTGCGCGCTGGTGCATCAGCCGGAGGTGCTGCTGCTGGACGAGCCGACCGTCGGCGTGGACCCGCAGCTTCGCGTCCAGTTCTGGCAGCATTTTCGGCATCTAAACGAACAGGGCGTCACGCTGATCGTCTCCAGCCATGTGATGGACGAAGCCGAACGCTGCGACCGGCTGGGGTTCATTCGCGGCGGCCTGCTGTTGGCCGAAGGCACAGCGTCAGAACTGCGGCAGCGGGCCGGGACGGCCACCCTGGAGGAGGCGTTTTTGCAGTTTGCGGAAGAGGCAGCTGCCGGTTCTCAGTTACCGGTTGCCAGCCTGTAGGGACACGCTACAGCGTGTCCCCATAAAATATGCCAACGAGGAAAAAACGATGTCCACCAAGCGTATTCTCACCCTTGCCCGCCGTGTTATCCAGCAGCTTGCTGCCGACCGGCGCACCGTCGCCTTGATATTGATCGTGCCGCTGGTGGTGATGACCGTCGCCGGCATCCTCATCCGCGCCGAGTCCAGCCCGATAAGCATCGGCATTGTGATGAACGACGAAGGCGCGGTCATCCCCCTGGGCAGCCGCGCGGTTAACCTGGGGCAAAACCTGAGCGATAACCTGGGCGGCCTGAACGACAGTTTTCGTGTCGAGGTGATGGACGCCGAGACGGCGCGCGCCCGGCTGGATGCCGGCGACCTGGATGCTGTGATTAGCCTGCCCGCCGATTTTTCGGCGCAGGCCGTCCAGACCCGCGAACTGAACATCCCGGTTGAGTACGAAGGCTCGAACCCGATGACCGCCCGCCTGCTGGAGGGGATGCTCACCCGCGCCGCCGTTCAAACCCTGGCCGGGCTGACGCTGATCGGCGGCCTCGACCTGACCACCCCGCCGGTGCATTTGCAGGCCACCTATCGCTATGGCAGCGCCGATTTCGACACGATGGATTATCTCGCGCCGGTGTTCATCGGCCTGTTTGTTTTCTTGTTTGTGTTCATCCTGACCAGCGTCGCTTTTCTGCGCGAGCGTTCCGCCGGGACGCTGGAACGCCTGCAAGCCACGCCCATCCGCCGCGCCGAGATCGTCACCGGCTACATGCTCGGTTTCGCGCTGTTCGCGCTGGCACAGTCGCTCATCATCCTGGGCTACACCATCTGGGGGCTGAACGTCCACTACACCGGCAGCCTGGCGGTGATCTTCGTGGTCGAATTTTTGCTGGCGCTGATGGCCGTCAACCTGGGCATTTTCTTCAGCACCTTCGCCCGCAACGAGTTCCAGGTAGTGCAGTTCATCCCGCTGGTGATCGTCACCCAGATTTTACTTTCCGGTGCGCTGTGGCCGATTAAGGATATGCCCGCCTGGCTTCAACCGGTGGCCTGGCTGATGCCGCTGACGCACGCCAACCGCGCCCTGCGCGATGTCATGATAAAAGGCTTCGATCTGGCGCAGATCGCGCCGTTTGTGCTGGCGCTGGCGGCCTTCGCGGCGGTTTTTGTGGCGCTGGCCGCGCAGACCGTCCGGCGCGGGGCAGGTGCGTGAAAGCGGAAAATTTTATATGATGGGGCTGCAAATAAAGGGAGGTGAGGCATGTACGGCACTGTCGCACGAATGCGCGCAAAACCGGGTATGGAACAGCGTTTGATCGAAGTCGCCGGCGAAACCGAGGCGGTGCGCGTGCCTGGTGAAATCGCCGTGTACGTTTACCAGGCCGACCGCGACCCGCGCGAATTTATGCTGGCCGTGATTTTTGAGAGCAAGGAAGCCTACTTCGCCAATGCCAACAGCCCGGAGCAGCACCAGCGTTTCCTGGCTTTGATGGAATGCCTGGAGGCCGAGCCGGAATGGAACGACGGCAAAATCATCTTTGCCGGGCCAGAATAACCGGGGATTGTGGCAACTATATGGCCGTTCCGCGCCTCTATAACAGCGGCGATTTTTCCATCTCGGCATAATCGCAGGCCAGTTCGCGCCAGGCGCGGCCCAGCCGTTTAAAGCCTTCTTCAATATCCGCCGGTTTAAACGCGCCGTAGTTCAGGCGAATCCGGTGGCTGCCGCAGCTGTTGGTGTAAAACACGCTGCCGATGGCATAAGACACGCCGGCATGGACGGCGGAGACATACAGTTCGGCAGCGGTGGGGCCGTTTTTAGGAAGCTGCGCCCACAGGTACAGGCCGCCCTGCGGCAGATTCCACTTCGACCCCGGCGGCAGATAACGCGCTGCCGCCGCCAGCGCCACATCCCGGCGGCGCGCCAGTTCGCGGTTATTGCGCTCCAACTGCTGCGCCATCACACCGCGTTCGAGCATCAGGTGCATGGCGCGCTGGTTCAGCCCCGAAGTGGCAATATCGGCAGCCTGTTTGACGCGCACCAGCCGCTCGTAGTGTGCCGAATCGCTAACCAGATAACCGATACGAATGCCCGGCAGCATCATCTTGGTAAAACCGCTGGCGTGGATAACAATGCCTTCCTCGTCCAATGCTTTCAGGGGCGGCAGCGGCTCGCCCTCAAAACGCAGCTCGTGATAAACCGCGTCCTCCAGCACCGGAATTTTATACTCGGTCGCCAGATTAATAAGCTGGCGGCGGCGGTGCAGCGGCATCACCGTCCCGGTCGGATTTTGAAAAGTGGGCATGACGTAAATCAACTTTGGGTGATGGTCGAGGATGAAATTTTCCAGCATATCCAGCCGGATTCCATCCTCATCCAGGCTGATTCCATGCACCTGCACGCGCCGCGTGCGGGCGATGTCAATCATACCCAGGTAAGTGGGATTTTCCGTCACCAGCGTATCGTTTTCGGAAAGTAAAGCCTGCACCACCAGATCAAGCGCCTGCTGCGTGCCGCCGGTAATCAACACCTGGTCGGCGCTGCACCGGATGCCCAGCGCGCTGATATAATCGCGCACCGCCGCCCGCAGCGGCGCGTATCCCTCGGCCACTTCATAACCCAGCGCCCGCGTGCCGTCTCGGTCGAGAACGGCGTTAATCGCGTCACGCAGGTGGCGCACCGGGTAAAAGTCCGCCGGGGGCGACCCCTGGCTGAAGTTGATGACGCCTGGCTTGCGCGTCATCCGCATCATTTCGCGGATCGAACGATCCGGCGTGGTGGGCGTTTCCGGCGCGTGGGCGCTGCCGTTGCCGTTCCCACCGCCATGTGAGTCCCCGGCGATGAACGTGCCGCGTCCGGCGTGGGCGCTCAAAAAACCCTGGGCGCGCAGTTCGGCATAAGCGTTTACCACGCTGATACGGCTGATGTTCAACTGTTTGGCGAGGTCGCGGCTGGCGGGCAGGCGCGTGCCTGCCGGCAGCTCGCCGCTTTCGATCTGTGAGCGGATATACCGGATTAACTGGCGATAAATCGGCTCTTCGCCCTCACGATCCAGCGAAATGGCAAGTTTGGACGGGTTGAACATGGTCGCGTCATTCCATCAAGGGGTTATGGTATGCTATGGTCTATTCCTTACACTGTATCACGCGCGCGCGGCAAAGATAAGACCATAGCAGTCCAATTTGGACTTATTCACAGCAGGTGATGGGCAGCATTGGGCTACCGGTTTTCCCGGCATTTTTATGATCGGGATAGAAGTTTCCAACTTGACAATGCCGGTGCAGTCGGCTACAATTTTAGAACATCTGTTCAACAGGATCGCAAGAGATTATCAGCGTTTGTACAGCCAATTCCGAACGAATTCTAACGGGTGCTGTGTATAGTATAGAGGACAGAATCAGATCGAGGACATGCAATCATGCTGGTCAAAATTGACCGCTACCGGGTCAGACCCGACCAAATCGAACAGCATCAGGCGCTTCAGGAACGCGCCAGAGCGTTATACCGCAAGTATTTTCACGACCCGGTGATGTTTCTCCGCAGCCAGGACGACCCCTGCCAGTGGGTTTCGATTCACTGGTATCCTGATGAGGAAACTTACCACCGGCGGATGGCGCGTTTTAATGCCGAACCGGAAACCGCCTCGCTGTGGGAGGCGTTCCGCGCCACCCTAGACCCCAAAGCGCCGTTCGTCCAGGAAGAATATTACGACCAGATAGACACTAAAAGCCTGTCCGCCGAACCCTGACGCCGCGTTTGATTACGGTTTTAGAACCGGCTCACTTCTACCCTGGACGTGCAAAAACATATTTCTACCCCACACCTAAAATCGGAGGGTTGTTTATTCACGTCTGGGTGAGGACGGCACAGCGGTCACCTGTTTTTAGCCCTTCTCCCCCGAATTCAGGGGAGAAGGGTTTGGATGAGGGGGGCTGAATACGCGCTTATGCGCCGTATTTCACCAGCCGGTTGGCGTGCGCCAGCGCCAGCGGCATCAGGTCGGCAGCCGGGAACTGCCCCAGCGCGCCGATCATACATTCTCGCTCGCCAAAAGCCTGCGCCCGGTCGGGCATATGCGTTTTGGGCGCCCACAACAGCGTCGGTACGGGATGCCAGCTGTGCGCCTTGTAGGTGGCCGGCGTGGAGTGGTCGCCGGTAATCACCAGCACGTCCGGCTTCAGATCGAGCAGAATCGGCAGCGCCGCATCCACGCTTTCGATCACCTTCGCTTTGGCGTCGAAGTCGCCGTCCTCGCCCCGGCTGTCGGTATATTTAATGTGGCAGAAGATGAAGTCATAGTCGTTCCAGATGCGCGCCACATGCCGGAACTCGTCAGCGGGCGTATCGTGCGAGTCGGTGGTGATGACATCCATGCCCACCAGCCGCGCCACGCCCTTGTACATCGGGTAAACCGCCACGCAGGCCGCCTTGAGTTTATAAACGTCCTTATACTTCGGCAGCCCCGGCTCCATTGCAAAACCGCGCAGCGTGACCATGTTGGCCGGTTCGTGGCCTTTCAGCACCTTGCGAGCTTCCTCTAACCACTGGTTGACCAGTTTGGCGGTCGCTTCGGCCTCCGGCGCCAGCGCCCTGGCGGGCAGCGTCGGTTTACCGGTCGCCTGCGGGTCGGTATCCGCGATGCTGCCGTTCAGTCCCGCGCCGCGCAAAATCACGGCAAAACGATAATCCTGCACCGCCTCGACGATGGTTTCCACGCCCGGCAGTTTGATCTGTTTGAGCAGCGCCACCCGCTTCGCGCCTTCTTCGGTCGGGATGCGCCCCGCGCGCCGGTCGGTAATCAGCCCGTTTTCGTCCACCGTACAGAAGTTGCCGCGAATCGCCACATCGCCTGGCAGCACTTCCAGCCCAATGCCGGTGGCCTCCAGCACGCCGCGCCCGATCTCGTACTGAATCGGGTCGTAGCCGAACAGCGCCAGGTGCGCCGGGCCGCTGCCGGGGGCCACGCCGCGCGCGACCGGAATGCTCAGGCCGGTGCTGCCTTCCTGCGCCAGCTTGTCCATATTGGGCGTAAAGGCGGCTTCCAGTTCGGTCAGGCCGCCGGCTTCACGCGGCAGGCCGCCCAGACCGTCCATCACCAGCAAAACGATTTTGCCGCCGGTATCCTGTGCCAGGCGGCTGATGAGTTCAAAATTCGCCATGTATCGTACCCTCTCTGTCCTTGCAGTGTGTAGGGGCGGGTTTGCCATCTCGCCCTCACGTTTGTAACCCCACCAACGGCGCTGTGTCAAGGACAATCGGCGCTGCGCCGCCGGACGAATATCCCGATTCCGCGCCGGTAAACCACCCGCTGTAGTATAGTAGAAGCGATGGCGGCTTTTTGAAAAAAGGTTCAGACGATATGGATTTTGACCTGACCGAAGAACAGCGGATGTACCGGCGCGCCGTGCGCGACTTCTGCGAGGGCGAGATTAAACCCTATGCGGCGCAGGTGGACGAAACCGGCGAACTGCGTTGGGAAGCCATCCAGAAGATGCCCGCGCTCGGATTGACCGGGCTGCAAGTGCCGGAGGAATACGGCGGCGCGGGGCTGGATACCATCAGCGCGGCGATAGCAGTGGAGGAACTGGGGCGCGCCTGCGGCTCGACGGCGCTCTCGGTTTCGGCGCACAACGGCCTGTGCTGTGGGCCGATTGTCGCCTGGGGGACGAAAGCCCAGAAGGAACGCTACCTGCCGATGCTGACCGGCGGCCAGCATCTCGGCTCGCTGGCGCTGACCGAACCGGGCGCGGGGTCGGACCTGGCGGGCGGCGTGACGACCAGCGCCGTGAAAGAAGGCGACAGCTGGATCATTGACGGCAGCAAAGCCTGGATCACCAACCCCAAATACGCGCCGGTCATCATCACGCTGGCGCGCACCGATCCGCAGGCCGGGACGCACGGCTTCAGTATGCTGCTGGTCGAACCCCACGCGGACGGCCTGACCGTTCATCCACCGGAGAAAAAAATGGGGCTGAAAGGCTCGCCCACACAGATGCTCAGTTACGATGAAGTGCGCGTACCGCTGGACGCGCTGCTGGGGGAAGAAGGGCGCGGCTTCTACCAGACCATGCAAACGCTCGACGGCGGGCGCGTCAGCATCGGGGCGTTAAGCGTCGGGCTGGCGCAGGCGGCCTTTGAAGCCGCCGTTGTTTACGCCAAACAGCGCCGCGCCTTCGGCAAAAGCATTGCGGAACATCAGGCCATCCAGTGGATGATCGCAGACGCGGCGCTGGAGATTGAAGCAGCGCGGCTGATGGTCTACCGGGCAGCCTGGATGAAAGACCAGGGCCGGGACTTCTCAAAAGCGGCGGCGATGGCGAAACTGATGGCGAGCGAAGTGGCCGAAAAAGTGGCGCGTAATGCCATCCAGATACATGGCAGCTACGGCTACAGCCGCGAATTTCCGGTCGAACGCATTTACCGCGACCAGCGGTTGATGACCATCGGCGAAGGCACCAGCGAAATCCAACGGCTGGTAATCGCCCGCAAAGTCCTCCAGGAATTTTAACCGCCGGCAGCACGGGCGCGCCCCGCAGGGGCTTCCTTCGGTCGCACACCGGCGCGCCCGAAATCATTTAACCCCGGAAGTTGGAACTTCCTTTGTTTTTTAGCAGATGCTTATGCTGTCTCAAGCGATTCTTTATCCCGGCGTGCCATGTTGACCGTTGTGCGGCGAGTACGCTGCTTCTATAATAGAACGTCTGTACAAGTCCCCTTTTCGCCCGCAGAGAGTCCAGGCAGGTGATATGACTCAAGATAAGATCATCGTTCGCGGCGCGCGCGAGCATAATCTCAAAAATATTGATGTCGAAATCCCCCGCAATAAACTCGTCGTCATCACCGGCTTATCGGGTTCGGGGAAATCATCCCTGGCGTTCGATACGATTTTTGCGGAAGGCCAGCGGCGCTACGTCGAAAGCCTGAGCGCCTACGCCCGGCAGTTCCTCGGCCAGATGGAAAAACCGGACGTAGACCAGATCGAAGGACTCAGCCCTGCCGTTTCGATTGACCAGAAAGGCGTCAGCCACAACCCCCGCTCGACGGTGGGGACGGTGACGGAAATTTACGACTACCTGCGTCTGCTGTATGCCCGCATCGGCGTGCCTCACTGCCCGGTGTGCGGCGAAGAAGTGGTCGCCCAGAGCGCGCAGCAGATCGTGGATGCGGTGCAGGCCATGCCGGACGGCACGCGGATTCAAATCCTCGCCCCGGTCATTAAAGGGCGCAAGGGGCATCACGAGCGCGTTTTCGAGGACATCCGCAAGGCCGGTTTCACCCGCGCCCGCGTGGATGGCGAAGTGCGCGACGTGAGCGAGGACATCACGCTTGACCGCTACAGTATTCACAATATCGAGGTCGTGGTTGACCGGCTCATCATCCGACGGCACGAGTCCGAGGACGAAGCCCGCAGCGCCGAAAGCCGCCTGACCGAAGCCATCGAGACAGCGCTGGAGATCGGCGACGGCGTGGTCATCATCAACGATCTGAGCGAAAACCCGCCCCGCGACATCCTGTTCAGCGAGCAGTTGGCCTGCGTGCATGGTCATGGCAGCATCCCGGAGATCGAACCGCGCACCTTCAGCTTTAACACGCCGAAAGGCGCCTGCCCGGACTGCCAGGGGCTTGGCTTCCGGCTGGAACTTGACCCCGACCTGCTGGTGACGAACCCCGACCTGAGCCTGGCGCAGGGCGCGGTGGATAACAACGGTTGGAACTTCGAGGACCCAGGCAGTTGGGGGCGCAATATCATGGAGGCGGTGGCGCACCATTACGGCTTCACGATGGACACACCCTGGCGACACCTGACGCCGGAGCAGCGTAACGTCATCCTGTACGGCACGAACGGCCACAAAATCCGCGTTTATTACACCAACCCGCGCGGCGACCGGCGGGAATATATGACCGCCTTCGAGGGCGTGATTAACAACCTCGCCCGCCGCTACCGCGAGACCGACTCGGAATACATCCGCGAGAAGATCGAGTCGTTTATGTCGAAAATCCCCTGCAACACCTGCGGGGGTAAACGCCTGCGCCCGGAGGCGCTGGCCGTCACCATCGCCGAGCAGAACATTTACGATGTGACGCTCAAGCCGGTTTCGGAGCTGCTCAACTGGGTCAAGGCGCTGCGGGGCAACGGCAAAACGCCCATCCTTAACGAGCGCGAGCGCGAGATCGCCCGCCAGATTTTGAAGGAAATCGAAGCCCGCGTGGGCTTTTTGAACAACGTCGGCCTCAACTACCTCACGCTTTCCCGCTCTGCCGGCTCGCTCAGCGGCGGCGAGGCGCAGCGTATCCGCCTGGCGACGCAGATCGGCAGCCAGCTTACCGGCGTGTTATACGTCCTGGACGAACCCTCCATCGGGCTGCACCAGCGCGACAATGCCAAGCTGATTCAGACGCTCATCGGGATGCGCGACCTGGGCAATACCATGCTGGTGGTGGAACACGACGAAGAAACCATGCGAAGCGCCGACTGGATTATTGACCTGGGACCCGGCGCCGGCGAATACGGCGGGCGCATCGTGGCCGAAGGCACGCCGGAACAGGTGATGCTGGTCGAGGACAGCCTCACCGGCGCGTATCTGGCCGGGCGGCTGCAGATTGACGTGCCGGAACAGCGGCGTCCCGGCAGCGGCCAGTGGATTACTGTGCGCGGCGCGCGGGAGAACAACCTCAAAAATATTGACGTGAGCATCCCACTCGGCAGGCTGGTCTGCATCACCGGCGTCAGCGGCAGCGGCAAAAGTTCGCTGATGGTGGACATCCTCTACCACCGGCTGGCGCAGATCATTTACGGCAGCAAAAACCGCCCTGGCGACCATGACACCATCGAGGGCGTCGAACACATAGATAAAATCATCAACATTGACCAGAGTCCTATCGGGCGGACGCCGCGCAGCAACCCCGGCACGTATACCAAGATGTTCGACCCCATCCGGGCGCTGTTTGCCGAACTGCCGGAGAGCAAAATTCGCGGTTACACCGCCGGGCGTTTCAGTTTTAACGTCAAGGGGGGGCGCTGCGAAAACTGCCAGGGACAGGGTGTTTTACAGATCGAAATGCAGTTTTTGCCGGATGTATATGTTACCTGTGATGTCTGTCATGGGTCACGCTACAACCGCGAAACGCTCCAGGTAAAGTACAAAGGCAAAAGTATCGCCGACGTGCTGGACATGACGGTGAGCGAGGCGCACGAGTTTTTCGTCAACGTCCCAACCATCGGCAGCAAGCTGGAAACCCTGGAAGCGGTCGGCCTGGGTTATATTCGCGTCGGCCAGCCGGCCACCACCCTCAGCGGCGGCGAGGCGCAGCGTATTAAACTCAGCCGCGAGCTGAGCAAACGCGCCACCGGCCAAACCCTGTATATTTTAGACGAACCTTCGACCGGGCTGCACGCCGCCGACGTGAAACGGCTGATTGCCGTTTTACAGCAGCTTGTGGATAACGGCAATACCGTCCTGGTCATCGAACATAACCTGGACATCATCAAGGTCGCCGACTGGATTATTGACCTGGGGCCGGAAGGCGGCGACGCGGGCGGTTATATCATCGCCACCGGCACGCCGGAGGAAGTCGCGGCTGTGGAGTCCAGCCATACTGGGCGTTTCCTCCGCCCCTACCTCAAAATGTCCCAGGCAGCGGCAGATTAACCGCCGCGCCGGCAGTCAACCGTAAAACGAGGCGGGTTCAATGACCCGCCTTGTTGTTTTCCCCGCATCTGCCAGATTGTGCGATTTATCCCAAAGAAAGGTGTTATTTATCAGCTTTTTGCACAATTTCATGAAAAGTTTATTTCTTTCTGGCCGTGTTTCGGCTATACTCAATAATAAATAACGTTTCTTTTTGGCGAAGTCAACAAGCGCCAGCGATGACTCTGGTGGAGGAGCATTCTCAAATGGTGGTCGCTTTAAACAGTGCTAATCATGTTCTCGATACCATACCAAATGCCTATCAAACTGCTCTTGCTCAATACGACCGCGCGGTGCGGTATCTCGATCTGGATGAAAATGTGATCGAATATATGCGCTGGCCGCGCCGCGAATTCTCCGTTAATTTCCCCGTCAAACGCGACGATGGCCGGGTGGAGATGTTCACCGGCTACCGGGTGCATCACAGCACCGTGCTGGGGCCGTCCAAAGGCGGCATCCGCTACAGCCTGGATGTGACGCTGGATGAAGTCCGCGCGCTGGCAATGTGGATGACCTGGAAATGCGCCCTGGTTCATCTACCCTACGGCGGCGCTAAAGGCGGCGTCCTGGTAGACCCCAAAACGATGAGCCAGGCCGAGCTGGAACGCCTCACGCGCCGGTATGCGTCGGAACTCATCCCCCTCATGAGTCCCCATGCCGACATCCCCGCCCCCGACATGGGAACCAACGCCCAGATGATGGCCTGGATTATGGATACCTACAGCATGACGGTCGGTTATTCCGTCCCGGCGGTTGTCACCGGCAAGCCGGTTAATGTCGGCGGAAGCCTGGGGCGCAACGAAGCCACCGGGCGCGGCGTCATCATCTGTATGGTCGAGGCGTTGAAACGGCGCGGCGATACCGATCCTGGCAGCATCCGGTTGGTTATTCAGGGTTTTGGCAACGTCGGCTCTCATGCGGCGGCTTACGCCTACGATCTGGGTTACAAAATTCTCGCCGTCAGCGACGTGAACGGCGGCATTTACAACCCCAAAGGTCTGGACATCCCGGCGCTGCGCCGGTATTACGCTCAAAACGGCGCGTTAGCGGGTTTTCCGAACAGCGAGCCGGTTACGAATGCCGAACTGCTGACTTTGCCCTGCGACGTGTTAATCCCGGCAGCGATGGAGGGCCAGATCACCAAAAATAATGCCCCCAGGATTCAAGCCTCGATGATCGTGGAGGGCGCGAACGGCCCGACCACGCCCGAAGCGGATGATATCCTGGATGAGCGCGGCATCCTGCTGGTGCCGGACATCCTGGCAAACGCCGGGGGTGTGATCGTTTCTTATTTTGAATGGGTTCAAGACCTGCAAGCCTTCTTCTGGGACGAAGAAGAAGTCTACCGCCAGTTGGAGCGCATCCTGCTGCGGAGCTACGACTCGACCGCGCATATGGCCGAACAGCATAACGTCAATATGCGTATGGCCGCGCAGATGTCCGCCATCAACCGGGTGGGCAAGGCGTTGATGACACGCGGCATCTACCCATAAACCGCTTCATCCGCCAGGGGTTAATCCCGCGCGGGCGGGTACAGCCTGGCCTTTTTGCGTTGGATTTCGTTAGAATAGGGGCTGCCTGCGGGCAGTCCTTTTATTTGCGGCTGTCGCTTATAATAAAACGACAGCCTGTTATCCGACAAAATAAGCCGGCGGCTCGTTTTAAAACAGTCCTGGAGAAACCGTGTTTGGTCAACTACCAGCGGCTAAAGCGGCCGGCTTGTCCCTGGCGCTGCGCCCGCCGCTTCGGTGACAGCAGCAGTGATGGCGGGTGCATCC
>QUBZ01000143.1 GCA_014338005.1 Chloroflexota bacterium
CCGCCTGGCGTTCGTCGGGCAGGATTTGGTTGGGTCGGGGCGCATCGCGGGCGACCTGATGGCCGCACAGCTGAACGGCGAAGGCAAGGTCATCATCACCACGCTGGACGCGGCGGCGCAGTGGAGCATTGACCGCGAAACCGGCGCGCGGGAGGCACTCGCCAAGTACCCCGGCATCACGGTGGTGACGACCGTCAACACCGGCACCGAGCCGCAGGGCATCTACAGCGCCATCGAAAACGCTATGCTCGCCAACCCGGATGTGACCGGCATCCTGTCGCTGGAATGCTGCTCGGTCAGCCCGGCGGGCGAGTACGTGCAGCGTAACGGTCTGACGGGGCAGGTGAAGGTGGTCGGCTTCGACTTCCTGCCTTCGACGCTGGAACTGATTAAGTCCGGCAATGTGCAGGCGACCATCGGGCAGGCCCCTGACCGCCAGGGTTACGAGGCCGTTATGCTTCTGGTCAAAGCCATCAACGGCGAGCGTGTCTCCGACGTGGACACCGGCGCGGAAGTGGTGGACGCCAGCAATATTGATAACTACCTGCCGTAGGCAGAAGTTTTGAACGTTTGATCGTAGGGGAGGGTCTAAGACTCTCCCCTACCAAAAACACAGCCTTGATTTTTGACGAAAGCGCGCATTTTATGACCGATCAGCCCATCATCCGGCTTGAAAATATCACCAAACGTTTCCCCGGCGTGGTGGCGCTGGAAAACGTCAGCCTGGACATTTACACCGGCGAAATTCATGCCATCGTCGGCGAAAACGGCGCGGGCAAAAGCACGCTGATGAACATTCTGGCCGGCGACTTGCAGCCGGATGGCGGCCAGATTCGTTTTAAGGGCAAAACGCAGGTCATCCCCAACCCGTATGTCTCACAGCAGTTGGGCATCAGCGTGGTTTACCAGGAACTGGCGCTGTGTCCCAACCTGTCGGTGGCGGAAAATATCTCGCTCAGCCTGGCCGGCGGGCGTTTCATGTTGCAGCCGCTCAACCGGCGCGCCATGCTGGAAAACGCGCGCCGCGTGCTGGAACGCCTGGGTATGACCGAAATCAACCTCAACCAGCCGGCGGGGCAGCTTTCGGTCGCTAAACAGCAGTTGGTGGAAATCGCCAAAGCCATTTCCGTCCGCCTGGAAGTGCTGATTCTGGACGAGCCGAACTCCGCCCTCACCGACGACGAAACGCAGCATTTGTTCGAGGTGCTGCGGCAGCTTCGGGCGCAGGGCGTGGCGATCATCTACATCTCGCACCGGTTGGAAGAAGTTTTGCAGCTCGCCGACCGCATCACTGTGCTGCGCGACGGCCTTTATATAGATACGCTGAACGCCGCCGAAGCGACGGTGGACGCGCTTATCAGCAAGATGGTCGGGCGGGAGATTGACCGTCTGTACGAGCGCAAGGCCGATCATGTGGTACAGGACGAGGCGGTACTGGAGATTCGCGGCCTGACCAGCGGCAGCGCCCTGCGTGACGTGTCGCTGGAAGTGCGGCGCGGCGAAATCGTTGGCATCGCCGGGCTGCCCGGCGCGGGCAAGGACGAACTGGTGGAGTGCGCCTTTGGCCTGCGCGGGTACGAACACGGCGAAATCCGCGTGCGCGGCGGCAGCGCGCGCCTTGCTTCTCCGGCGGCGGCCATCGAGCGGGGTATGGCGTTCATCCCGGCAGACCGGCGCGGGGCGGGCGCGCTGCTGCAAATGAACGTGCAGAACAACATCGTTGCCGCCAGCCTGAAGGCGCTCAACCGCCTGGGTTTTTTACAAACCGGGGCGATGTCCGACATGAGCCGCCGCTACGTGCGGGAACTGGATATTCGCGTGTCCGGCCTGGGGCAGCAGATGGCGACCCTCAGCGGCGGCAACCAGCAAAAAGTTATCCTGGCGAAAGGTCTGGCGACCAACCCGACCGTCCTCATCCTGCACGAGCCGACGCGCGGCATTGACGTGGGCGCGAAGGCCGAAATTTACAGCATTTTGCAGGGGTTGGCGCGGGAGGGTGTGGGTATATTAATCGCCTCGTCGGAACTGCCGGAACTCATCGGCCAGTGTGATCGTATCCTGGTCATGCACGAGGGGCGCATCACCGGGCATTTCCGGCGCGACGAAGCGGCGGAAGAACCGATTCTGGCCTGCGCGATGGGCCAGGCCGAACATCTGGCATAACCCAAAGAGAAGCAGCAAAGACCTAACGCGAAGGCGCGAAGGGACAAAGCCGCAAAGCAGAAACGGCATGGTATGCCATGCTTCTGCAACACACAGCAAAGGACACATACATAATGGTTAAACCTGTCATCACCGTCGTAGGCAGCTTCGCAGTCGGTATGACGCTCCGCACCGTGCGGATGCCCGTTTTTGGCGAAACGCTCATCGGTTCAGATTTCGATATGGGGCCGGGCGGCAAAGGGTCGAATCAGGCCGTCGCCACCGCTCGCCTGGGCGCGGAGTCGTACTTCGCGGGCATTATCGGCGAGGACAAACTGGGCGAAATCGCCACCGACCTGTACCGCGCCGAAGGGGTGGACACCCGCTATTTGAAAAAAACGCCGGAGATGGCGACCGGCGTCGGGTTTATCATCCTCAACCAGGCCGGGCAGAACGGCATCATCCTGGATATGTCGGCCAACAAGCTGATGGACGCAGCCTTTGTGGACACCGCCGAAGCGCAGATCGCCCGCAGCGACATTGTGATGTCCGTGCTGGAAATTCCGGTCGCGGCGGCGGCCCGCGCGATGGAAGTGGGGCGGCGTCATGGGGTGCGGACTCTGCTCAACCCCGCCCCGGCGGCGCCGCTGGACGACAGCGTACTGAAAAATATTGACTACCTGACGCCCAACGAAACCGAACTCCGCATCCTGCAAGGGCTTGCGCCGGACGACCCCACACCCACGCCGGAACTGGCGAAACGCCTCCAGGCGCGCGGCGTTAAAACGCTGATCGTGACGATGGGCGAACAGGGCGCGCTGGTGATGGACGGCGGGGATGAATTCTACGTGCCGGGTATTTCGGTGGAAGTGGTGGATACCACCGGCGCAGGCGACGCTTTTAACGCCGGGCTGGCAATTGCCCTGGCCGAAGGCAAAACGCTGCGAGAAGCGGTACAATATGCGGCCTGTACCGGCGCGCTGGCCTGCACCAAACTGGGCGTGATTCCCGCGTTGGCGACCCGCGCGGCAGCGGATGAGCTGTATAACAAATATTTTGCATCGTAGGGTGGGCTGTTCTGCCCAGAACGCGCCGCGCCACCCAAAGGAGACTTTGTTCATGAAACGCTCGAAAATCCTGAACGCCGAACTGAACCATGCCATCGCCACGATGGGACACGGCGATCTGATGATCGTCTGCGACGCCGGTTTCCCCATCCCGGATACGGTCTGGCGTATTGACCTCGCCATTAAACAAGACCTGCCTGACCTGGAAACCATCCTGTCGCTGATCGCCGAGGATTTCATTGCCGAGAAGGTATCCTACGCCAACGAAATGGCCGCCAATAACCCGGCGCTGCTGGAAAAGGTGCGACGCTTGTTCCCCGATGCCGACCATGCGCCCATCCCCCATGCCGATATCCTGGGCGGCATCGCCCGCCAGGCCAAGGCGGTCGTCCGCACCGGCGCGTTCGATCCCTGGGGTAATATCCTGCTGTATTCCGGCGTGGATGTGCCGAAGTGGTTCTCGAAACCGGGGGTGATTGTGCCGGAATCCTACCGGAAATGGATGCGCTGACGCATCAACGGAATTAAACAGTCTGGTTAGACAAGGGGCTTAAGCCCCTTGTTCGCCCCTGTTATTGATGCATAGAAAGGAGGCCGCTGTTGAGTGAAAAGGCGATTTCTCCCCGCCAGCGGGTGCTGACGGCGCTGGCTCATCAGGAGCCTGACCGCGTGCCAGTGGATTTTCTGGCGACACCGGAAATCTGGGCTAGGCTGGCCGACTACTTTGACCTGGACGCTGTTACGCTGAGCAAACCGGACTTTTTCCAGCCGGAGCGGGAAATCATCCTCAACCGGCTGGAGGTGGACTGCCGGGTGCTGTCTTATGATATGTTCTGCCAGCCGCCGGTTTCCATCCTGCGTAAGGATGGCGTGGTGGACTGGTGGGGCGCGCTCAGCCGTTCCACGCCGGCCCGCATGTGGCGGCAGCGGCTGCCTAATGACGAATGGTATGACATCTGGGGACACCACATTCGCATCGCCCACAACCCCACCGGCGCTTATGAGGAGTTCGCAAGCTGGCCGCTGGAAGGCGCCGAGTCGGTCGAAGACCTGCACGATTATCCCTGGCCGCAGCCGGACTGGTGGGATTTTTCGCCGCTGCCGGATGTGACTCGCCGGCTTGACGAAAGCAGCAGCGCCCATATTCGCTTCCGTATCGGCTCGGTGTTCGAGCTGGCCTGGCAGCTTCGGGGGATGCAGCAGTTTTTGATGGACCTGGCGATAGACCCGGCCATCCCGCTGTACATCATGGATCGGCTGACCGAAGTGCATGTCGAAAATACGCGCCGCGCCCTGCAACTGGCCGGCGACCGGCTGGATATGGTCTACTTCTACGATGACGTGGCGACGCAAAAATCGCTGATGATCTCGCAGGGCATGTGGGAGGAGTACATTCGCCCCTACCACGCCCGGCTGATCGAAGCGGCGAAAGCCTTTGGCAAGCCGGTGATGTACCACTGCGACGGCGCGCTGTACCCGCTCATCCCGCAGCTTATCGAAATGGGCATAGACCTGCTCAACCCCATCCAGGCCGACGCGGCAGGCATGGAGCCGGAAAAACTCAAACGCGAATTCGGCAGCCGGCTGGCCTTTCACGGCGGCATTGACATCATCAAAATGCTGCCGCGCGGCACGACCCAGGACGTAGCCGACGAAGTGCGGGCGCGCGTGCGTGTATTGGGTGAAAACGGCGGTTACATCATGGCGAGTTCGCATCACATCCAGTCGGATACACCGCTGGAAAACGTGCTGGAAATGTACCGGCTGGAACACCGCTACCGGCAGGCGGATTAACCGGCGGGCGCGCTGCGATCCGGCGGCTGACCAACTACGGGGCGCACAGATGAACATTGATGACCTCTCCATTCGGTTGGATTTACCGGCTGCCGAGATCATCCGGGCGGCTGACCGGCACACGCTGGCGGTGCAGGCGTGGCTGTCATCGCGCGCGCCATCAGCCGTGTGTTTTTCGGGACAGGGCGTACAGGTCTGCTCAACCGGGCTGAAAGTGCCGCTGCTTAATCAGGCGCTGGGCTGTGATTTTCCGCCGGGGACGCCCGACTATGCGGTTAACCAGGAGATCGCGTCGGTGAAAGGCTTTTTCGCCGGGCGCGACCTGCCCTGGTATTGGTGGCTCGGCCCGAATCCTAACCCACCCGACATGGCCGAACGCCTCAAGGCGCATGGGATTGTTTTCGACACGCCGCCGCTGCCGGCGATGGCCGCCGCGCTTCCGGCATCATTTGAGCCACCCGACCCGGCGATCACCGTCTGGCAGGCGCAAAACACGGCTGATCTGGCCGCCGCCAGCCTGATTCGACACACCGCTTTTCGTTTCCCGGATGGCGTGGCGCTGGATTATTTCCAGGCGATGGCGGACAGCTGGCTGGCCGCCGACCCGGCGCGGCTGTACCTGGCGCGGCTAGGCGGCGGCCCGCCGGCTTCAATCGGGGCGCTGATTATGGGCAGCGGCCTGCCGGGGGTGTACGTGATGGCAACGCTGCCGGAATGGGGGCGGCGCGGGCTGGGCAAAGCCATTCTGGCGCGTTTATTAAACGACGCGGCAGCCGACGGCCACCGGATGATCGTCCTCACGGCCTCTCGTTTTGGCTTCCCACTTTACCGGCAGTTCGGCTTCGCCCATATCTTCGACTACAGCATCTATCGTGCCGGTGTACCGGCGTAAACTTTCGCCCGATTACGCGAAAATATACCCACGACATAATAAAATTGAGATACAATAGAGGGGCGCGCAACCGGCGCGCTCCTTCAATTTCATCTCAAGAGTCGTGATGGGCTGAGGGCTGCCCTTTGACCCGTTAAAATAGTTTTGGCGCAAAAGGAAGCGATTTTATGGAATACCCGGCTGTTGTTCTGGAAGCGTTAGGCCAACTGCCGCGCCTGGAAACCGTCACCGTTCACAACCCCGGCCCGGACGAAGTGGCCGTCCGTATGGCTGCCAGCGGCATCTGCCACACGGACATCGGTTATATGCAGTACGCGCGCGCTTGCCCGGTGCTGCTGGGCCACGAAGGCGCGGGGGTGGTCGAACAGGTGGGCGCGAACGTGACTCACATCCAGCCCGGCGATCATGTGGTCATCAACTGGCAGGTTAAATGCAACCGCTGCCGCTGGTGTCTGTCCGGGCGGCAGGATTTGTGCGAAAACGTCCAGGGAACAGCCGCCCCGCGTTTCTTCTGGCGGGACGAGCCGCTGAATATCATGCTCAATGCCGGGACGTTCTGCCCGGTCGCCATCGTGCCGGCGATGGGCGCGATTCCGATTCGCCGGGATATGCCGCTGGAAAAAGCCGCCCTACTGGGCTGCGCGGTGGCGACCGGCGTCGGCGCGGTGCTGTATACGGCGCGCGTTCAGCCCGGCGAAAACGTGGTCGTCATCGGCGCGGGCGGCGTGGGGCTGAACATCATCCAGGGGGCGCGGCTGGCGAACGCCGGTTTTATCATCGCCATAGACCTCAACGACGAAAACCTGGGGCGCGCGGCCAGCGTCTTCGGCGCGACGCACACCCTCAACAGCCGCGAAACCGACCCGGCTGCCGCCGTCCGAGAGATCACCGGCGGGCGCGGCGTGGAGCATGTGTTTGAAGTCGTCGGCCTGCCGGTGCTGATGCAGCAGGGCATCAACATGCTGGCGCGCGGCGGCACGCTGACGCTGGTGGGCGCGGCGGAGCGCGAGGCACAGTTTTCCTTCCATCCGCGCCGGTTTATGAGTATGCAGCAGTGGAGAGCGAATTCACGGCGAGTTGTGGCACATCTGTGCTAAAAGCGAACTGCTCCGTCTGATATTCGGCGGTGTCACACCAGCGGGCGTTACGGTTGTACGGTTTCTTCCCCGCGTAAGTTGTCGGATAGCGACCATTCCCGAACTTGTAAGCGTAGCGTTCTTGCAGCGAACGCCAGGTGTAGTCGGGGAAAGCTCGCAGGATTTCCCACTGGTCTACCCCGGTTTCAATCATTTCACGCAGCTTCGTCAGATCGTCCTCATCCCAGAAATAGCCGGTACTTTTGTGGGTCGTGCTGCGCTCGGAGAGGCTGCCATCGCGCCAATGGACGGTGATATGCTTCGTGTGCCGCGTCACCTTGCTGATCTTGATATAACGGGCAAACTGCTCAAACAGATCGCGCTTTTCCTCACGCGGCACGTCGTCCCAGCGGTTGATGATAATCTCCAGTACCGGGCGTGCTTCGACCAGCGAGCGCGACTGGTGTTCATTGGATTGGATGTGGTGCAGTTCGGCGTGTAAGCCTTCCAATTCGTGTTCAGCCGCTTCGTAACGTGCCTGCACCCGCGCCACCATCTCCGGGTGGGTCAGTAGTCCCAGACTGGCAATGATGTTATCCTTCGTCTGCTCCGCCTGCCGGATCGCCGCCTGCACCCGCCGCACATCCGCCTGATCCACGTTCTCCAGACTCGCCAGCGCTGCCTGCCACAATGACTCGTCAATCGTGGTCGCGTGGAGGCGTTCCAGCAGCATCTCATCCACCAGTCCATCGACAATCGAGGCTTTGATGTTCCACACGTTCGAGCGGTAGGGATACTCCGCCAGTTGGTACTTGTAGTGCTTCGCTTCCGTCGCCCATGAGCATGTCAACCGCCGGTGCGGATACTCTGGCAGGTCATCCGTGTAGGCGAGGTAGGCGTAGGTCGGTTTCGGTTCTTCGCGCTCCTCTTTATCGTGGCGTATCCAGGGACGGTACGGCACATACTGCGGGTTCGGCTCACCGTAGAAATCGACTGGCGACAGGCGGTTGTAGGCATACATGAATAGTTCGAGCGGGATAATGCCATCGTGGTTGTTGAACTGGACAATCGCGCCTTTGTGAATCCAGTGACCGATATATGCCACATTCACCAGCATGTTTCGCAAACCGTCCTGCGAGGGTGTCAATCCGCCTGTAAACGGCGAACGCCGCTCCAGATGATCCGTCACCTGAAAACCTTCCGGTATTGCTTCTTTGGGGATGTCGGGCAGGTAAGGACCGTTCCGGTCAATGAATTTCCAGGTTGCGCTGAAGTTGCCATCGTTCTCGCGGAACAACTCAAAATAGCGCAGCATCACATCGGCGTATAAATCGAACCGCTTGTACTTGCGGTAATCGGGGTTCAACGCGCCGTTGGGTAAATGGCTGCGTCCATCCATCATGAAGCCGGGCAGGATTTTACGTCCGGTCCACATCCCGCTGGCATTCCGGCGGTGACGAGCTGCCACCAGCCTGCCCCGTATCTGGTATTGCAGGTAATCCGCTGCCCGCTGCGATTCCTCGCGGAACATCTTCATGTGGGACGAACCCATAATTGGATGGGCGAAGTCATAAATCATCATCGGAGTCATCACCTGTACATTATTGCGTTTGCAGGCATCAATGAAGATATTGGTTTCGATCATGGTCACATCCCGGAAGAAGCGGTCTACATCCTGCGCGGCGACCAGTCCAATCTGACCCGTTTCAATCAGGTCATACAGAGTGGACATGCCTTTACGCTCGCGGATTTTCTTCGTGCCGCTCACGCCTGCGTCCATATCAATCATGAACACGTTCTCGCGCACCCAGCCCTGCCGCAGCAGGTGTTCGATCATATCCACCGTTTGCAGGGTGGTGGATATGTTGCCGATTTGTCCTTCTGACGACTGGCGATAGTACACCGCCGCAGGTCGTCCAACGGGCAGCGGTTGCAGTTTGTACGGGTCTATGGGCTGCTCAGGGCGCTTCAAGGTTCTGGGCATCGCTCATCCTCCTTCCAATGAAAACGCCCTGCTCCCGCGAAAGTGATACGGCAAGAGCAAGGCGCATATTGTACAATGCTTCCTAGCCCTGCGACGTGCTAACATCACTCGCGGGGTCAGCCAGATCGGAGTGGTGGTACACTTCGGTCTGGCGCAACAACGAATTACTCTCAGTGTACTCACTTTCGCCGGGTCGCGCAACCTTGCTGTCAAGCAAGGACACAATGCGAAGCATGGAACGATACACCGACAGCAGATTGATGCCATCGGTTTCAGCATGCGGTTGTTCATCTGACAGGCGCTCAGGCTTCAACGGCTGCCTCCTGTGTCATCTGGTTCTTGTGGTATCTCACTGCCTCTAAAATGAAATGCCGCGCCATATAGGAGTCGGGCAGCTTAAGCTGTTTCGCCAGTGCCTCGATCTCAGCGCGTTCTCTGTCCGTCAGCCGCATCGCAAAGATTCTTCTGCGTGTCACCTGCCGAACCGGTAGGGTAGGGATTGTTAGTTTCTCCATCAGTCGCGTCCTTCGTTTTACACATGATCTGAGCGTAGCACACTGACTCTGTGCGAACCCCGCATTTTTTCCAGTTTCGGGTTAGCAATCTTGCGAAGGTGTCTGAAATATTTCAGCTCTCCGCCAGAATCAAAAGCTGACTGCTCAGCGCGTGGTACGTCCACGTTTTACTGATGCAGTCAGCTTATCAAAGTCAGGTTGTGTAA